>CAZUAX010000066.1:0-21033 GCA_964618435.1 uncultured Solibacteraceae bacterium | reverse complement strand
CGGACATAATCCCGCGAGTGTACCCGCAGCAGTTGCTGTTCCGTGGCAAAGGGGGCGCAGTCAAATCGGAACATGCCGCTGGGTACAAGAAGGTCCCGGACAAGGCGGTACTTCTCCATGGGGAACTTATGCCCATCGGGGAGCGGGATGGAGTAATGGTCGCAGTAGTGGAGTCGCGGCTGCACGATCAATTCGATTCCTCAGCATAGCGAATCGCTCTATGGAAGGGTTCTTTGCCTGGGTTGCCTCCGAGTGGGCGCGGGCTTGCCGAAACGGATGCCCTATAATATAAAGATGCCCCGGGAGTGCGTTATCCACATTTCTCCCGGTAAGCTTCCACTCGCTCCCGGCGCGCCACCGTGCCGCCAGCGTAGCGTTCAGTGTATGGGAGGACGATGAGTCGCGAGGATTGTATTGAAGTAACCGGAAAAGTACTGGAGAAGTTTCCCAGTGGCCTTTTCAGTGTGCAGCTTGACCAGGATGAAGAGCGCGTGATTCTGGCCCATTTGGCCGGAAAGCTGCGCAGGCACCGCATCCGGGTACTTGCTGGTGATCGAGTAACGCTCGAAATGTCGCCCTACGACCTTACCAAGGGTCGCATCACCTACCGCCACAAATAGTTTCGATTTCGCGAACAAGCGAAGTTTTCCAGGCCCGGTTTGCCCATTCCGGTGTAGCATACCCGAAAACAAGGATGCTGGAAATTTGAAAAGCGTACTGGTTGTCTTGGGGACTCGCCCTGAGGCCATTAAGCTCGCGCCACTCGTGCTGGAGTTGCGCGCGCATCCCGCTTCGTTTCGCACCCACCTCTGCTCCACCGGGCAACATACTGATTTACTTGATCCTGTATGGAAATGCTTTGGCCTCTATCCGGATATTGCCCTGCAGCGAACCATGCAGCCGGGCCAAAGTCTAAGTGCGCTTTCCGGGCGCATGCTCACCTTGTTGCCCGCCGTGATTGAGACAACCGGCCCCGACATTGTGGTGGTGCAAGGGGATACCACCACCACGTTGTGCGCTGCGCAAGCCGCGTTCTATCACCGAATTCCGGTGGTGCATGTGGAGGCCGGGCTTCGCACCTATGACGTGAACTCCCCGTTCCCTGAGGAAATGAACCGGGTGCTGGTTTCGCGGCTGGCCAGCCTGCATTGCGCCCCTACGCAGCTAGCAGCGGAAAACCTCATGCGCGAGGGTGTACGCGCCGACCGTGTTCATGTCACCGGCAACACCAGCATTGACGCGCTGCAGTGGGTACTGCACGCCCTGGATTCCGGAAGTCTGCAGCCCGAGGTGGCCTTTCCCGTGCCGGTCAGAAAACGAGTGGTTGCCACGATGCACCGCAGAGAGGCTTTCGGAGATCGTCTGGCTAGTGTTTGTGAGGCGTTGAACCTGCTGCTGGAAACGCACGACGTCGAACTTGTCGTACCGCTGCATCCGAATCCCGAAGCCGGAGCGCGTATAGCTAGCCTGCTCACCAAGCATCCCCACCTGCATCTCATACAGCCATTGGACTACGCCTCCTTTATCGCGCTCCTGCGCAGTGCCCACCTGGTGCTTACTGACTCTGGTGGGATACAGGAGGAGGCGCCCACCCTGGGCTGTCCCGTGGTGGTGTTGCGCGAGCGCACAGAGCGTCCGGAAGGGTTGGACGCGGGCGCTGCCAATCTGGCGGGCTTCTCGCCACAATCGATACTTGCTTCCTGCCGCGCCGCGCTCTTTCCGTCGTCTGATGCCCCAGTTGAGGCGCGCCGTCACGCAATTTATGGTGATGGGCGCGCGAGTGTCCGTATCCGGGAGTTAATTGCTTCATTTCAGGCAGAATAAAGACACACAAATTTCCAGCCGTGCCCCACATCCGCAGCCCAATATACGCGCGGTAGAATCCGAAATGGCCTGTGCCCTATCTACAATCCCTCTGAAGCGAGGGATGTGATGGCCAAATTACAGACGCTGCCTGTCAAGACTCAACGATCTTCCGTGGCGCAGTATGCCGGAAGCCTTTCCGGATTTCTACGCAGTCGCCTTCTGGGCCAAGACCACGCGCTGGATGCGGTGGTTCCTTATCTGGAAATGTTCCAGGCCAACCTGAACCCGGTGGGGCGTCCTGCCGGCATCTTTCTTCTGCTGGGCCCTACCGGTACCGGCAAAACCCACACTGCGGAAGTAGTGGCAGAAGCACTGCATGGCAGTGACCGGCAATTGCTGCGCATTGATTGCGGCGAATACCAACTGGACCATGAAGTGGCCAAACTGGTGGGGGCGCCTCCCGGCTACCTGGGACATCGCGAAACGCAGGCTGTGCTTTCTCAGCAGCGCCTCGAGAGCATTACGAGTGAGTATTCCAGACTCTCGGTGGTTCTGTTTGACGAGATCGAAAAGGCCGCGCCATCGATGACCCGGATCCTGCTTGGGATTCTCGATAAAGCCTTTCTGCGGACGGGTGACAACAATCCGGTGAACTTTGAGAACTCTGTCATCTTTCTCTCGTCAAATTTGGGCGCGAAGGAGATGGACCAGCTTTCACGCCAGACGATGGGGTTTTTGAGGGGAGGTTTTCCCAAGGGAGGATGTCCGCAGGAGGTGGCAGCGGGTGGCGCCCTAAGTTCCCTGGACGCCCATGCTGCCAAGATGCACGAAGCGGCCATGTTCGCCGTTCGCAAACGGTTTGCGCCGGAGTTTCTCAACCGCATTGATGCCTTCCTCACCTACCGTCCCCTGGAAAGGGATACCCTGGAGGCGATTCTGGATCAACTGCTGATCAACCTCCAGACGCATATCGACGTGCGGCTTGGCGTCCAAACCTTCCAGTTGCTGTATACGAATCGCTGCCGGGAGTTTCTGCTGGAAACCGGCTCGAGCGGAGAATTTGGCGCACGAGAGTTAAAGCGCAGCATCCAGCGCTGGATTCTGCAGCCGTTAGCCACTCTGGTGATTCAGAAACAGGTGCCCGCGGCGCGCAGCATTCAAGTGGACTATTTGCCGGAAGAGCGGCGGACCCTCTTTGGGCTGATACGCTAGAGGACGACTAAGGCAGGCTTTGTGTCAGGACAATTGGCTATCGTCTCCACGCCCATTGGCAATCTGGAAGACCTCACTCTCCGCGCCATACGTGTTCTGCGCGAAGCCACGCTAATCGCCTGCGAAGACACCCGCCACACCAGAAAACTACTGGAGCATCTGGGCATCGCCACACGCATGGTGAGTTACCACGAGCACAACGAGACGGAACGCGCGGCGGAAATCGTCGCGGCTGTCCAGGGCGGGGCAAAGGTGGCACTGGTCACAGATGCCGGTACGCCCTTGTTGTCTGACCCCGGCTACAGGGTGGTGCGCGCGGCCATTGATGCAGGGCTAGGTGTGGAAGTGGTGCCGGGGCCTTCCGCATTGCTCACGGCCATCGCAGGCAGTGGCATCGGATGCAGCAGTTTCCATTTCGGTGGATTCCTGCCTGCGAAACGTGCGCAGCGCGATCGCCTGCTGGGCGAACTTGCCCTGCTCGATACCGCTCTGGTGTTTTATGAAGCCCCACACCGGGTGGTGGAGACGCTAGAGGCCATCGGCCATGCCATGCCCACCCGTCAGGTTTGTGCCGCGCGGGAACTTACCAAGCTGCATGAGGAATGGCTGCGCGGTCCCGCGGAGGAGGTGGCTACCATCCTGGCTGGCCGCGAGAGCATCCGCGGCGAGTTCACCCTGGTGCTCTCGCGGCCGGAGGCGAATGCGTCTGCTTCCGCTGATATTCCCATGGAAGATGCCATTGCTCGCGCGCAGGCTGCCGGCCTTACCCGGATGGAAGCCCTCAAGGAGGTTGCCCGCGAGCGTGGCCTGTCTAAACGGGAGCTTTATCAGTTACTCGAAAACGCCAAGCGAAACCAGCTCTCTCGCTAGCCAGGGTCTGTGTCGCGCCCTCCTGCTTCGACTTGCGGTTATGGCCAAATCATTCGTACCATTGAAGATTCTATGGCTAACAAGACTCCCATCACTGTCGCTTACGGGGACGGCATCGGCCCCGAAATCATGGAAGCCTCGCTCCACATCATTGAGAGTGCTGGCGCCCAAATTGAAAAAGAAGTAATCGAGATCGGCGAGAAGGTTTACCAGCGTGGGTTGAGCGCTGGAATTGAACCCTCCGCTTGGGAAAGCCTTCGTCGTACGAAGGTCTTCCTGAAGGCGCCCATCACCACTCCCCAGGGCGGCGGATTCAAGAGCTTGAACGTCACCACGCGCAAGACGCTTGGCCTTTACGCCAATGTGCGGCCCTGCGCGTCCTATCATCCCTACATCAAAACCAAGCACCCGGTAATGGATGTGGTGATCGTCCGTGAGAACGAGGAAGACCTCTACGCGGGCATTGAACACCGCCAGACGCCTCAGGTGTACCAGTGCCTGAAGCTCATTACGCGTCCTGGCACGGAAAAGATTGTTCGCTACGCGTTCGAGTATGCTCGCGCCAACAAGCGGAAGAAGGTCACTTGTTTCAGCAAAGATAACATCATGAAGCTCACCGATGGCCTGTTCCATAAGGTCTTCGATGAGCTGGGTGAAGAGTATCCTGAACTCGAAAAAGAGCACTGGATTGTGGATATCGGCGCGGCCAAGATGGCCGATTCACCGGAACTGTTTGACGTAATTGTGATGCCCAACCTCTATGGCGACATCCTGTCGGATGTGGCCGCCCAGATCACGGGATCTGTCGGCTTGGGTGGCAGCGCCAATATCGGTGATGGCTGCGCGATGTTCGAAGCCATTCACGGTTCCGCGCCTCGCCGCGCCGGCCAGAACCTGGCCAACCCTTCCGGCCTGTTGCATGGCGCCATTCTGATGCTGGTGCATCTTGGCCAGGGGGATGTGGCGGAGCGTGTGCACAATGCATGGCTGAAGACGATTGAAGATGGCGTCCATACCTACGACATCTTCGCCGAGGGTGTGAGCACCAAGGCCGCCGGTACCAAGGAATTTGCCCAGGCAATCGTGGACCGGCTTGGACAGAAGCCTGTGAATTTGAAGCCGGTACACTACGCCGCTGGCTCTGGGGCGATGAAGCTGGTGCCGCTGAAGCAACTGCCTCCCCAGGTGAAGGAAACCATCGGCGTGGACGTGTTTGTGTATCAGGGTGATTGCACCGCTGACGAGTTGGGCGCGCTGCTTGAGAGCAAGGCCAATGGCGATGGTGTGAAGCTGCGTATGATCAGCAACCGTGGCGTGAAGGTGTACCCCGATGGATTCCCGGAAACCTTCTGCACGGACCACTGGCGCTGCCGCTTCCTGAGCGAAACCGGAGGCCCTGTTTCCCATACGCAAATCATCAACCTGCTACAGCGGGTGATGGATGCCGGACTTGATTTCATCAAGACCGAGAACCTCTGCACCTTTGACGGCGAGAAGGGCTATTCGCTCGGCCAGGGCGAATAAGCAAACCTTCGCCAGTACTCGCGTTGAATGGAAGCCCGGAGCGCAACCCGCTCCGGGCTTTCTGGAAAGGATCGTACCAATGTCCGCTGCGGAAGCCTCCCCACCGCTGGTGGCGGTGATTATGGGAAGCCGTTCCGACTGGGAAACCATGCGGCATGCCCATGAGGTCCTTGACGAGTTTGGCGTTCCACACGAATGCCGGGTTGTTTCTGCTCACCGCACCCCGCAGCGTATGGGCGAGTTCGCAGCCGCAGCCGAAGGCCGCGGCATTGAAGTGATTATCGCTGGTGCTGGCGGAGCTGCCCACCTGCCGGGAATGGTGGCTGCGCAAACCATCCTGCCTGTGTTGGGAGTGCCCGTACAGAGCGCCACGCTCAACGGGCTCGATTCTCTGCTTTCCATTGTGCAGATGCCTGGAGGCATTCCTGTGGCTACGCTTGCCATCGGAAAGGCGGGCGCACGCAACGCAGGACTGCTGGCGGTGGCGATGCTTGCCACCACGCGCCCTGCGCTGCGCGCGAAGTTGCACGAATTTCGACAGCAGCAGACCAGCGCTGTTCTGGCAAACGACCAACTATTGGAGGATGGCGAGTGAGCGTTATCCTTCCCGGCGCCACCATCGGCGTGCTGGGCAGCGGACAGCTCGGCCGCATGTTTACGATTGCGGCCCGTCGCATGGGCTACCGTGTAGCCACCTTTTCACCAGAGCAGGATACCCCAACCGGGCAGGTGGCAGACGAAGAAGTGGTGGCCTCCTATGACGACCTGGATGCCATCCGCAAGTTTGCCCAGCGCGTCCACGTGCTCACCTTTGAGTTTGAGAACGTTCCCTCCGCGGCTACCGAAGCAGCAGCCGCCTATGTCCCGGTGCGTCCTGCAGGCACAGTGCTGCACATCACGCAGAATCGCCTACGGGAAAAGACCTTCCTCTCCCGTCACGGCTTCCCCGTCACTCCCTTTCATCCGGTGAACTCACGCCAGGAACTGATTGCCGCACTGCACGGATTCGGCCAGCGCGGCATTCTGAAAACCGCAGGTTTTGGTTACGATGGCAAGGGCCAGGCACGGATCGACTCTGAGTTTGAAGTGGACGACGTTTGGCCGGCATTTGAGGGTGTACCCGCCGTGCTCGAAGCCTTTGTTCCATTTGAGCGTGAACTCAGCGTGGTGGCGGCACGCGGGCTAAGCGGGCAGATTGTTACCTACGGCGTGGTGGAGAATCGCCATCGCAACCATATTCTCGATCTTACGATTGCTCCCGCGTCGGTACCAGATGCCGTGGCCAAAGAGGCGATGCGCATTACCGAAGGCATCCTTGAAGCGCTCGATGTAGTGGGTGTCCTGTGCGTGGAATTATTCCTGCATGAGGACGGCACCGTGCTGGTGAATGAGTTGGCCCCGCGTACTCACAATTCCGGCCACTTTACCTTCGATGCTTCCGTCACCAGCCAGTTTGAACAGCAATTGCGTGCGGTGTGTGGTTTGCCACTGGGTTCCACCGAGCAACTGCGCCCGGCTGCGATGGTGAACCTGCTGGGCGACTTGTGGGAAGGTGGTGAACCCGCTTGGCCCGCTGCCGCCCACTTCCCGGATGTGAAGATTCACCTTTATGGCAAGAGTGAGGCTCGCCCTGGTCGCAAGATGGGGCACCTTACCGCCCTCGCGGCCACACCGGAACTTGCTGCACGCCGCGCATGGCAAGCCCGTGAGGCTCTCAGCCGGCGATAGCCTGCAAGATTCCGTGCTCGCGCGCCTGTTCATCCTTCTGTAGTCTCTTTGCGGTATCCTCCAGACACCGGCGTCCGTTCCGTGAACCGGGATGGGTGAGTCCGGATTCCCTGATCGAAGGACGACGCATGCCACGCAAGCATATCCAAACTCTCCTGGCGTTACTGATCACCGTCGGTACTGGCTGCTTTGCCGCTTCCGCGCAGACTGTAAATCCATCTAAGCCCCAGCCTATTGAGAACGGTTACTACCTTCCCAATGGTTGGCGAATTACCCCGCAAGGCAGTATGGTGGCCACCGAAGACCTCATCCTGAACGAGGTGATTTCGCCAGACGGGAGGGTGCTGGTTGCTCTGCACGGCGGGTTCAACCCACATGGCTTGGTGGTCGTGGATACTCGCAGCCGTGAAGCGTTGCAGCGGATTCCGTTGCGTTCGGCATTCCTCGGGATGACCTGGAGCCCGAAAGGAGACCGGCTCTATGTTTCCGGGGGCAACAGTACCTCGCGGGCCAACCCGCAGCGCGCCGTGGTCTACGAGTTCCGCTATGCGGATGGCAAGCTTAGCGAAACACCGGTGGCCTCCCTGGAAGGGGATGAAGACCCGCACCAGACCTTCTGGGCAGGATTGCGTCACCATCCCACGAAGCCGCTTCTGTATGCCGCCCATCGCGGTTCCACCAGTTTCCCGGGCTACGTGGCGGTGTTTGATACGGCTACCAGAAAGCTCCTGCACAAGATTCCCACGGAGGTGACGCCTTACGAAGTTGCCATCACTCCCGATGGCGGCACACTGTATGTGAGCAACTGGTCAAGTGACTCAGTGACGGTCATCGACACGGCCACCAACAGCGTAAAGGCAATCGTGGCCGTCGATGACAACCCGAACGACCTTGCGCTGGGTCCGGATGGACGCCTGTTCGTTGCTTGTGCGAACTCAAACACAGTGGTGGTGATCGACACGCGGACGCTGACGGTTACTGAGCGGATACGGACGTCGATGTTCCCGAATGCGCCGGAGGGCTCCACGCCGAACGCACTGGCGCTCAGCCGGGACGGAAAGCTCCTGTTCGTCGCCAATGCGGACAACAACAACATCGTCGTGGTGAACGTGGCCATCGCAAAGGAAAGTGAAGTGCTGGGCTTCGTGCCGTCGGGTTGGTACCCTAGCGCGCTGTCGCTCAGCAATGATGGCAAGCTCCTGTTTGTGGGGAACAGCAAGGGCCTGGCTTCCTACTCGAACGAGCGTGGCCCTCACAGTCCACTGAAGGATGAGGGTCAGGGGAAGGGTTCCGTGAAGAGCCTCCAGAAGGGCGCCATCCAGATCCTGGAAGTGGCGGCGATTCAGAAGAACCTTACCGCACTTACTGAGCAGGCGTATGCGAACTGTCCATACCGCGATGAAATGCTCACCACACCGAGGGCGCCGGCGAATCCGCCCGCGGTAATTCCCAGCAGGGTGGGGCAAGCCTCGCCCATCAAGCACGTGATCTACATCATCAAAGAGAACCGTACATACGACCAGGTCCTGGGAGATCTTCCCCAAGGAAATGGCGACGCACGCATCACCATCTTTGGCCGCCAGGTGACGCCCAACCATCACAAGCTGGCTGAGGATTTTGTGCTGTTCGACAACCTCTACTGCGATGGAGAAGTGAGTGTGGACGGGCACGCTTGGTCCAATGCTGCCTACGCCACGGACTTCAACGAGAAATGGTGGCCCGCCAACTATGGTGGCCATAGCAACTCACGACCGGCGATGGCATTCCAGCCGGCATCCGGATATTTGTGGGATCAGGCGCTACGCAAGGGCCTTACCTATCGCAGCTATGGAGAGTTCACCATCCGTCCCAGTACCACTGAGGGCATTGTGGAGGCGGCTCCTGGCTTTGAATCGCTGGTGGGGCACGTAGCTCCCAAATTCAAGCTGCCGGGCTACCGGGACACCGATAACGCCCGCGAATTCCTGGTGGAGTTTGACGAGTATGAGCGTAACTACGAGAGTGCGGACCCCAACCAGCGTCTACCGAACTACATCGTGATGAGCCTGGGAGAGGATCACACCACGGGCACCCGTCCGGGCACCCCCACGCCGCGCGCCGCCGTGGCGAGCAACGACCTTGCCCTGGGTATGATTGTGGAGCGCGTTACCAAGAGCAAGTACTGGAAGGAAACCGCGATCTTTGTGATCCAGGACGACGCGCAGGACGGCAGCGACCACGTAGATGCCCGCCGCACCGTAGGTTTGGTGATCAGCCCGTACACCAAGCGGAAGGCCGTGGATTCCACACACTACACCACCAGCAGCATGCTGCGGACCATGGAGTTGATACTCGGGCTCAGCCCCATGAGCCAGTTCGACGCAGCTGCGATGCCCATGTATAACGCCTTCACTGACCAGCCAGACTTTGCGCCGTACTCCAAGCTGGCCGCCGAGTGGAACCTCAACGAGAGAAATACCCCTCAGTCCCCAGGGGCGGCAGCATCCCTGCAAATGGACTTCAGCGAGTACGACCTTATCCCCATGCGCGCGCTGAACGAGATCATCTGGAAGAGCATCCATGGCGAGGACGCCGTAATGCCGCCGCCGGTGCGTTCCTATCAGTTTGGGCGCGTGCTTGCGGAGCGCGAGGACGAAGCGGAAGAGCGATAACCGGCTGGCTGGCAGACGCCGCATTCCCGCGGTATCTGCCATGCCGAACCGTCACCCGGAAACGGCGTCCGATTCGCTGCTGCGGCGGCACTGGGGTGCCGGGCTTTCGGGATGCACTCGTGCTGCGATATGCTGGGCGGCGAGCAGTGTATTGGAGGTTCGCGCCATGATGAAATCGAACGAGGGCAATGCAAGCCGCCGCGCATTTCTTTGGGCTGGAGCGGCAACGGCTGCAGCCATTGCCACAGGCGGCGCGTTGCGGGCGCAGTCAGCCAAGCGGCCCAACATCCTTTTCTTCATTGCCGACGACTGGGGTCGTGACCATGCCAGTTGTTTCGGTGCGAAGTGGATAAATACTCCAGCGGTTGACCGGATGGCCCGGGAAGGCGTGGTATTCACGAACTGCTTCACGTCCAACCCCAAGTGCTGCCCCTCGCGTGCCAGCATCCTCACCGGCCGCAACACCTGGCAGTTGAAGGAAGTCGTGAACCACTTCAGCATCTTCCCCAACGAGTTCGAGGTCTACCCGGACGTGCTGGAGAAGGCTGGCTACTTCATTGGACTGACGGGCAAGGGCTGGGGTCCGGGCGACTACAAGTCCACTGGCTGGAAGCGCAACCCGGCAGGCACGGAGTTCCAAAGCAGGAAGCTACAGCCACCCTATAAAGGCATCTCCAACAACGATTACGTCGGCAATTTCGAGGATTTTCTTTCAAAGCGCCCCGCCGATACCCCGTTCTGCTTTTGGCTGGGGACGACAGAGCCGCACCGGGCCTACGAAGACGGCTCCGGCTTGCGTGCTGGGAAGAACCTTGCGGATGTTACTGTTCCCAAGTACTGGCCAGATCATCAGGCGATCCGCAGCGATCTGCTGGATTATGCTTTGGAGGTGGAGTGGGTGGACCACCACCTGGGGCGCGCACTTAAGAAGCTCGAAGAAATCGGCGAGTTGGATAACACCCTGATCGTGGTTACCTCTGACCACGGCATGCCCTTCCCGCGCGTGAAAGGGCAGATTTACGAGGACAGCTTCCACATCCCGCTGCTCATTCGCTGGGGTTCGCAATTCAAGGGTGGCCGGAAGGTGGATGACTTCATCAACTTCCGTGACTTTGCGCCCACCTTCTGTGAGGCGGCTGGAGTTCCCGTGGCGGGAACCATGACCGGCAAGAGCTTTCTGGACCTGCTAAAGACTGATAAGTCCGGCACGCTGGACGAGAGCCGGGATGTGATGCTCACGGGTAAAGAACGCCATGACCTGGGCCGCCCCAATGACTGGGGATATCCGGTGCGCGCGATGCGTACCAAAGACTTCCTCTATATTCGCAACTACCACCCGGAGCGCTGGCCCGCTGGTGACCCGGAGACCGGTTACCGCAACGTGGACGACAGCCCCACCAAGCGCCACTTGCTGAGCGGCTTCGACGAATATTACCGGTTATCCTTCGGCAAGCGTCCGGCGGAGGAACTTTACCATGTCTCCGAAGATCCTGACTGCCTGAAGAATCTGGCGGATGACATCAACTATGCGCAACTGAAGCGCGAGATGCAGGGGCGAATGATGGAGATGCTGCGTGAAGAGGGCGACCCGCGTGCGCTTGGGCAGGCAGAATTCTTTGAGACGATTCGCTATACAGGGCCGCGCAGGCATGCCTACGACACTTGGCTAAAAAACCAGAATCCGGAATAGCGTGTGGAGATCCCCACCGGACAGGCGGCGATCTCAAGGGCATACTGCGAAATCAGCAGATGGGGACTGCCACTTCAAGGCAGTCCCCTTTCTGTCTGTGCCGGGAAGCGGGTGTCGCGAACAAGGGTGGATCCGTTAGCGTTCCATGTGCGATGTGGCCACGGTGAGGCGGGCCTGTGCCCGATGGAGGGCGCTTGCCGCGCGCCGATAGTCGATCGTGTGGTCACCGGAAGTCAACCGCTGCTGTGCACGTTGTTCCGCCTCTTTGGCGCGGTCGACATTGATCTCTGACGGAGCCAGCGCCGAATTCGCCAGCACCTTCACTGCATTGTCCTGAACCTGAAGGAATCCGCCGCAGATGGCCATCCAGCGTGCCTTGCCATCCATTTCAAATTCCAACTCGCCAGCACCCAGCTCTGCCACCAGTGCGGCGTGTCCGGGTAGCAGTGTGATATAGCCATCCGTTTCCGGGAGCGTAACTCGACCCACGTACTCGTCGAGCACCATGCGGTCTGGCGTGATCACTTGCAGGTGGAGCAGATGTTTCATGGCAAGGTGTCCCTTCGCCGGGCCGGCCCGTATTTGGCCGGCCCGCAAAGATAGCTTCTAGGCAGCCGCCAGTTGCGCGGCGCGTTCCACCGCTTCTTCGATGCCGCCAACCATGTAGAAGGCTTGCTCCGGCAAATCGTCGTGCTTACCCTCAACAATTTCGCGGAAGCCCCGAATGGTATCTTCCAGCTTCACGTACTTACCTGGGCGGCCGGTAAAGACCTCAGCCACGTGGAAAGGCTGAGACAGGAAGCGCTGAATCTTGCGTGCTCGCGCCACCGTCAGCTTGTCCTCATCCGACAGTTCATCAATACCCAGAATCGCGATGATGTCCTGAAGGTCTTTGTAACGCTGCAGGATTCCCTTTACGTTCTGGGCGGTCTGGTAGTGGTCCTCGCCAACAATGCGCGGATCGAGGATGCGCGAGGTGGATGCCAGCGGATCCACCGCCGGGTAGATGCCCATTTCCGAAATTGCTCGCGACAGATTGGTGGTGGCGTCGAGGTGGGCGAAGGTAGTTGCGGGGGCAGGATCCGTGTAGTCGTCAGCCGGAACATAGATGGCCTGCACCGAAGTGATGGAGCCATTCCTTGTGGAGGTAATCCGCTCCTGCAACTCACCCATTTCCGTAGCCAGGTTGGGCTGGTACCCCACGGCGGAAGGCATGCGGCCAAGCAGAGCCGATACTTCCGAACCCGCCTGCGTGAATCGGAAAATATTGTCGATGAACAACAGCACGTCCAGGCCTTCCGCATCGCGGAAGTGCTCGGCCACGGTGAGACCGGTGAGCCCCACCCGCAGACGCGCTCCGGGAGGCTCTGTCATCTGGCCGTAGATCAGCGCAGCCTTGGACTTAGTGTAGTCCGTGGGGTCAATGACGCCGCTCTCGATAAATTCGAGCATCAGATCGTTGCCCTCGCGGGTGCGCTCACCCACGCCAGCAAACACCGACACACCGCCATGGTGCATCGCCAGGTTGTTGATGAGTTCCTGGATGATCACCGTCTTGCCCACGCCCGCACCACCGAAGAGGCCGATCTTGCCGCCCTTCAGGTAAGGTTCCAGCAGGTCAATCACCTTAATGCCGGTCTCGAACATTTCCAGATCGGTGGATTGCTCCTCCAGGAGGGGTGCTTCGCGGTGAATAGGTAAGAAATGGGTCGCGGCCACAGGACCGCGTTCGTCCACTGGCTCACCCAACACATTCAGGACGCGCCCCAGGGTTTCCCGGCCTACGGGAATGGTGATGGGTCCGCCGAGGCTGATAGCCTTGAATCCGCGCACCAGGCCTTCGGTTGGTTGCATGGAGACGCAGCGCAGGCGTCCTTCGCCCAGATGCTGCATCACTTCCACCACAATCTCGATGGGCTCGGGCACATCGAAGCCTTCACTGGTGATTTTGACGGCGGTATAGATGGGCGGTAGATTGCCCTCGGGGAACTGCAGGTCCACGGCGGGTCCCGCTACCTGAATCACCTTGCCGGTTGGTTGTTCCGTTGTGCTTTGCATGGGAGGTCCTGTCTATTTCCGGTTGTGGTCTAGTCCAGCGCCTGCGCGCCGCTCACCACTTCAATCAGCTCAGTGGTAATGCTCGCCTGGCGCACTCGGTTTAAGCGCATGGTGAGCTTCTGGATCATTTCGCTTGCGTTCCGCGTGGCCGAATCCATGGCCGTCATGCGGGCGCCGTGTTCGGAGGCATTGGCTTCCAACAAAGATTGGTAAAGGCTGAGCACCACATATTGGTTCAGCATGGAGGCCAGCAACTCTTCGGCCGGCTGGTCAAAAATATATTCCGGCGGATCCCCGTCCTCCGGAAGGGAGACGGGCAGCAGCATTTTTTGAGTGCTTAGCTGTGAAGCCGCTGAACGGAACTCCGTGTAGAGCAGGTAAACCGCATCGTACTCCCGCTCAGTGTAGAAGCGGACGAGTTCATGGGCCATCTGCTCTACCTGCAGATAGGTCATGTGCGCCAGGAACTGGATGTGCGCATCGCGAATGGAGTAGCTGCGTTTGCGGAAAAATTCGTCGCCTTTGCGCCCCACCGTGTGGAGGTCTACAGAGATTCCAGACTGCGCCTTCTCGTCGATGAATCGGCGTGCATTCTTAATCAGGTTGGCGTTGTACGCGCCGCAAAGTCCGCGGTCCGAACTCACCACAAACACAAGAATGCGCGATTCCTGGCGGGTTTCAAGCAAAGGATGCTCAAATCCGCTCGCTTCGGCGCTGCGTACGGACGAAGCAATCTGCTCCAGCACCTCGCCAAAACCTTTGGCATAGGGACGTGCCGCGGTCACACGATCCTGCGCGCGCCGCAGTCTTGCCGCGGAGACGATCTTCATGGCGCGCGTAATCTGCTGGGTATTCTTTACCGAGCGAATACGACGCCGTAAGTCGAGCAGGCTGGGCATGGCTTAGTGGTGCTCCTCCGCCTGGAAGCGTTCCTTGAAGTCCACGAGCGCACTCTTGATGCGATCGCGCAATTCATCGGAAATGGCCTTCTTCTCGCGAATTTCGCGGAAGATTTCAGGATGAGCGGTCTCCACATAACGATACAGCTCGGTTTCGAACTTGCGGCAGCTTGTCACTGGCAGGTCGTCCAGATAGCCGTTCGTCCCGGCAAAAATGATCAGTACCTGTTTTTCCGCGGAGAGCGGAGAAAACTGGGGTTGCTTCAGCACTTCCATGAGGCGTTGGCCACGATTCAGCTGTTGCTGCGAGGCTTTGTCGAGGTCAGAGCTGAACAGTGCAAACGCAGCCAGATTGCGGTACTGGGCAAGGTCGAGACGGAGGGTGCCCGCCACCTGGCGCATCGCCTTGATCTGCGCCTTGCCACCCACGCGGCTCACGGACAGGCCGACGTTCACGGCTGGACGGATGTTTGAGTTAAACAGGTCGCTTTCCAAATAAATCTGGCCATCGGTGATAGAAATCACGTTTGTCGGAATGTAGGCGGAAACGTCGCCCGCCTGGGTCTCAATGAAGGGTAGTGCGGTAAGCGATCCGCCTCCCTTGGCGTCGCTCAGTTTGGCCGCGCGTTCAAGCAAACGGCTGTGGAGGTAGAACACATCGCCCGGGTAGGCCTCGCGTCCCGGCGGACGGCGCAACAGCAAGCTGATTTCGCGATAGGCCGCGGCGTGCTTGGAAAGGTCGTCATAGATGCAAAGGGCATGCTCGCCGCGGTCGCGAAAATACTCCCCAATGGCGCAGCCGGCGTAGGGAGCCAGGTACTGCATGGGGGAGGGGTCCGAGGCTGTCGCAGCCACTACCACGGAGTACTCCATGGCGCCCGCGTCTTCAAGCGTCTTTACTACCTGTGCTACGGTTGACCGTTTCTGGCCAATGGCGACGTAGATACAGATGAGGTCGCCGCCCTTCTGGTTGATGATGGTGTCGAGCGCGATGGCCGTCTTGCCTGTCTGGCGGTCACCGATAATCAATTCACGCTGGCCGCGACCAATGGGGATCATTGAGTCGATGGCCTTCAACCCGGTCATCATCGGCTCTTCCACCGGTTGACGCTCAACTACGCCCGGGGCAAGGCGTTCAATGGGGCTAAAGTCTTCTGACTCAATAGGGCCTTTCCCATCAATGGGCTGGCCAAGCGCATTCACCACGCGGCCAATCATCGCGCGCCCGGTAGGCACACTCATGATGCGGCCGGTGCGCCGCACTTCGTCGCCTTCCTTGATGGCATAGGCTTCGCCCAGCAGCACCGTACCCACCTGATCTTCTTCCAGGTTCAGCGCGATACCGAACACGCCATGCGGAAATTCCAGCAACTCGCCGGCCATCGCCTTTTCCAGGCCATAGACACGGGCGATGCCATCGCCTACGGATTTCACGTAGCCGATCTCCGCTACGTTCACCGCGCTGTCGTAATTCTGAATTTGATCCCGCAGGATCTTAACGATCTCGTCCGCCTGTACTTGTGCCATCGCGTCTCCGCCCTTTCCCTTTTGCCCCAGCGCGGGTCGCGCGCGTGGGCGGGAAATATATGTCAATCCGCCGAACCTTAGGCCACCGTTTGGAAACGGTGGCGCAACGCATCCAACTGCCCTCGCAGGGAAGCGTCATACACCGTGGAAGCAATCGCAGCGCGGAACCCGCCAATCAGTAAGGGGTCCACCGTAAATCGGGCGCGCACCTGCTTCCCCGTGATCACCGTCAATCTTTGCTCAATGTCCGCTCGCTGCTCCGCAGAAAGCTCGCCGGGAACAGAAACATCCGCAGTAACCCGCCCCGCGTGCTCATCCATCAGCTCTTCAAACGAGGACACAACATGCGGCAACCGCGAGAGACGGCCGTGCTCCATGAGCACCAGCAAAAAGCGCCGCAGCAGGTCACCCAATTCCAAGCGCCTGGCCAAGTCTTCAATCACACGGCGACGAGCGGCGAGAACCACCGCTGGGGAATCCAGCGCACCGCGAAGCTCCGGGGATGTCCCATACAAATCGCGAAATTTGCGCAGGCCCGCAGCCGCCGCTTCCTGCTCAGCCGCAGGCAAAGGCTGCACCAGGTCCAGAAGGGCTCTTGCGTATTTTGTTGCCAGAACGTCTGCCATGGTAGTTCTCAGTTCTTAGAAGCGCCGCCCGTTTGAGAAAGACGCTGTACCGCCTGCGCCAACAGTGCGTCCTGCATGCCGGGTTCTGAAGCGCGGCCGCGTACCTGCTGCTCCGCCAGTTCCATGGCGAGCGCCGCGGCGTGATGGCGCAGTTGTGTGCGTGCCATCGCTCCAGCGCTGGCAATCTCTCGCGTCGTATGTTCCTGAATACGGGCCAGAGCCTGGGCGGATTCTGCTTCTACCCGCTCGCGGTCGCGTTCCATTTCCGTTTGTGCCGCTTCGCGCAGTTTGGCGATTTCTGACTCCAATCCCGCCAATTTCTCTTCCATCTGCCGAAGGCGGCTTTGCGCCTCTTGTTCGCGATTGGCGGCGTCACTCATGCCGCTGGCAATCTGCTTGTTGCGCTCTGCAAAAAAAGGCCCCACCTTCCCGCGCAGCATATACGCGGCGATTCCGACAAGAGCAATGAAATTCACCGTTTTCCAAAGGGTGGCGTTCGGGCCGCCGATTTCGTCGCCGTGCTCACCGTCATGGCCAGATTCGGCAGCCATCGCAAGCGGAGCGCCAACAGCTAGCAGAAGGCACAGTAAAACGGTTGCGGCGAACGCAACACTTCGCATCCTGAGGAACTTCTTCACGCAGCACCCCCGGGCATCAACTTTGCCGTGATCTGATTCGCGAGTTCACTGGCTTCCTGGGCCACCACTACGCGGGCGACGGAAACTTCCTGGTCCAACTGCTTCTTCACATCCGCAAGATCCGCCTTCGCTCTTTCGGAAGCAGCAGCGATAGCCGCGTCCCGTTCCGCTTCCAGGCGGCGACGCAGTTCTTCCTGCCCGGCGTAGATTTCTGTCCGCGCGGCCTGCAAGGATGCGCTGTACCGCTGCATCTTTTGCTCTGCGGCCCGGAGCGTTTCCGCAGCCTTCACCTCGCGACCACCCATCTTCGCATGGCGTTCCGCCAGGACTTTATCGAGGGGCTTAAACAGGACGATGCGCAGATAGATGAATAAGAAAATCAGCAGGATAGCGCTGGGAAGCGCACCCACAAAGAGGGTGCCAAGTTGGGCGAGCAGTTGATCCATGCCAAACTTTCCGCGTCTCCGGGGCAAAACCAGGCCCCGGCCGTCTTCACTCAAAGGGATCTGGAAGCCATTACGGAAACCAGATGCAAATCGTCAGATTATCATGCTGGTGGATAGGCCGTCCACAAGACCTGTCAGTCGGAAATAGCTGTTAAGGCAAAGAAAACTGGAGTCTCATGGCGCCCAAGCCGGGTAAACATAGGCGTAAAACACCACTACCAGGCCAATTAGCGATGCCAGAAAAAGACTGTGACGAAGTGTGTAGCGGAAGAGCCTGGATTCCTCGCTGGTGGCCATGCCCGCCGCCGCTACGGCCACTGCAATGCTCTGTAGGCTGATCATCTTGCCCATCACGCCACCACTTGAATTCGATGCCGCCATCAGCACCGGGTTCAGCCCCAGTTGCCCGGCAGTTACCACCTGCAGGTTGCCAAACAAGGCATTGGCTGCAGTATCCGAGCCGGTAAGGAACACGCCAAGCCAGCCCAGCAGGGCGCTGAAGAAGGGGAAGAATGCCCCTGTTGCCGCAAAGGCCAGGCCGAGCGTCATGGTGGCGCCGGAGTAGTTCATCAGGAAGGAGAGGCCCAGCACGGCGCAGATGGTGGCCATCGGCTTGGCGAGTTGCACGGCAACATCCTTTGCCGTTGACAGGAACTTCGCGGGCGAAATGCCCAGGAAGGCTGCAGCCACGATACATGCGAATAGGCAGGCCGTTCCGGAAGCGGCGAGTAGATCGAGCTTGAAGATTGCAGGATACGGAGACGGATTTTCCACCAGCGGAGCCACGCGCAGTACGCTGCCGTCCAATCCCGGCCAGGCAATTGGAAAAGTGGCGGTGTCCAAGAGGGGCTTCACCGCTGGAATGCCCCAAGCAAGCACGAAGCCAACAAGCAGCAGGTAAGGAACCCAAGCCCCGAAGATCTCTTTCCCGGAATGGTGGTGCACTTCGTGGACGTGGTTTTCGGCTGCATGTTCCGAATCCAATTCCGTCTGGATCTCACGTGGTTTCCACAGTTTCAGAAGCACCACCAATCCCACGATGGTTACCAGGGCGGCGATGATGTCGGTCAATTGCGGGCCAATAAAATTGGAAACTAGGAACTGCGATAACGCAAACCCTACTCCACACACCACGGCGGCTGGCCACACGCCCATCAGGCCGCGCACGCCGCTCATTACCAGCACCAGATACGCGGGAATCCAAACGGACACGGGGGCGCAGATGCGGCCCACCCCAGCGCTCAGGCGGTCAAGTGGCAAGCCCGTAATGCCCGCCAGCGTGATCACGGGGATTCCAATGGAGCCGAAAGCAACCGGCGCGGTGTTCGCCAGCAAGCAGAGCACCGCGGCGTAGAACGGCGTGAAGCCCAAGCCCACAAGCATCGCGGCTGCCACTGCCACTGGCGAGCCGAAGCCCGCGCCACCTTCCAGAAAAGCGCCAAACGCAAAGGCGATCAGCAGCGCCTGCAAGCGGCGGTCTGCCGTGAGGTTTCCAAGTGAGTGCTTGATCACCTCGAATTTTCCCGCGCGCACCGTGAGCTGGTACAACAGGATGGCGTTAAACAGGATCCAGCCGATCGGGAAGAGGCCAAAAGCCGCACCCATCGCCGTGGAGGATATCGCCAGTGGCACGGGCATCTCATAAGCAAACAGTGCCACTGCCAGCGCGAGGCCCAGGCCGGTTACTGCCGCCACCCAGGACGGTTTTCGAAACACGCCTAGCAGCAGGAGCAGCCCCACAAGAGGCACTGCGGCAAGCGTGGCGGAGACGGGAAGGCTTCCGGCAACAGGTATATAGTTTTGCTCCCACATGAATGAGAACAGTATGGGAGTGGAGGGTACCGTGTCAAGGTGCCGTTCCGGGATCAAGGGCACGGCTATCCCACGCTATTGGGCTGCAGGGGCAGGGACGAGGGGGTCAGGCTGCATCGTTGCGGGTGGGGGACTCACGGTGTGCTCTTGCCGATACTCCACCGCGCCCACTTGTTCCAAGTTCAGCTTGCGGATGAATTCCACCACAAATTCGGCGCACTCTCTGCCCGTCTCTCGAATGAATTCCGGGCTATGGAATTCATTGTCCGAGACAATCCGAATGGAAAGAAACGGAATCTGGAAAGCGTAGGCGACTGCGGCCACATAGGCGCTTTCCATATCTTCGGTATCGGTCCCATAGGTGGCCCGCAACCACTCCAGACGGTCAATCTCACGGTTCCATTGGTGGGCGCTTCCCACCGCTCCAGTGAGCACCCGGCCATGCTCGAACTTCACTTCCAGAGCCTGTTGGGCGAGGTCCATGCTGCCAGGAAACTCCCGGAAGGCCACGCGATTGTCCACCTTGCCGAGGCGGAGCTTCGTGGTGGTGGGTAGGATGCGGCTAAGTGCGACACCGTCTCCGCGCTCGGCCCGCATTGTCTTGAAAGCGCCAAATTCCACGTTCCGAATTCCCAGCACAATGTCATGAACCTGTAGGCGCGGATCATGAGCGCCGGAGGTGCCTTGGTTCAAGATCACCCTGGGCTTCCATTTTTCAATTGCCAGCGCGGTGGACACCGAAGCGTTCATCGGCCCTACTTCGGTAAGGGAAACCACCACGCGTTTTTTTTCAATGGCGCCCTCCCAGAAATGCCAAGCGCCGATGCGGGACTCTGCACGGTCTTCGAGCGCCACAAGCAGAGGCTCCAGTTCGCTCAGTTCCGCACCCTGTACCAGCACGTCGGCCCGGGTGCCGGCGGGCGATTGCGAATTGCAGCTAACAAAGGCAGGCAGAATCGTTAGCGCCAGGATGGCCGCGAAGCTAGGCACCTTGCGCCAAGTAGACAAAACGGGCCAAAAATAGCGCGGCAAGGGCATAAACTAACCAGTTTACCTTTGTCCTGCCGGGCAGACAGAGCCGGATAAGCGCATAGCTGGTGAAGCCGAATGCCAAGCCGTTGGCGATGCTGAAGGTAAGCGGGATGGAAATCATCGTCAAGAATGCGGGGATGGCGATCACCGGATTCTGCCATTCGATCTCTGCAGCAGTGGTCATCATCAGGGAACCCACGATAATGAGCGCGGGCGCGGTGGCCGCAACAGGGATGATGCCGAACAGCGGCGCCACGAACATTGCAACCAGAAAGAGCAGCCCTACCACCACCGCCGTGAGTCCGCTGCGTCCACCTGCGGCCACACCTGCCGCGCTTTCGATATAGCTCACCACCGTGGAGGTGCCAGCGCTGGCACCCACAATCGTTGCCGTTGCGTCGGCATAAAGGATTCGCTGAATCCGCGGGATCGGTTGTCCGCCATCGAATAGCTTGGCCTGCTTGCCCACTGCTACCAGGGTGCCGATGTTGTCGAACAGATCGACAAACAGGAA
>CAZUAX010000065.1:0-21229 GCA_964618435.1 uncultured Solibacteraceae bacterium | reverse complement strand
TGGTAGCGACCGGGCAGTGAGGCTGGCTGGAGATCTGCATTCAGGAAAATGTGGCGGGTAAAGCCGCTGCTCAGCAGTTTGCCGGTTTCGGCATGCTGGATCTGATAGTCGAAACGAACCATTCGTTTGTTTGCTTCGGCGATGCTGGTAACCACCGCGATGGAGTCGTCGTAGCGCGCGGGGGAAAGGTAGCGACAGCTCACTTCCGTCACGGCCAGGAACACGCCATCTTTCTCCATGTCCTTATAGTTAAAGCCGCGGGCCTTGCAAAACTCAGTGCGCCCCATCTCCATCCATACCAGATAGTTGGCGTGATAAATCACGCCCATTTGGTCAGTTTCCGCGTAGCGTGGCCTCAATTGGACCGTATGTTGGTGCATCGCTGCGATAATAGCAAAACGAGCCAGGGCAACCCGGGGAAATGAGGGCTGTTGTGGCGCGTTGCCGTGCGAAATCCGCACGCAAGTTGTACCGCCAGAGGAAGGCAGTTGCGTCCATGATGTTGAAAGAGGATCTCGGCCGCACGTTGGTGATCCTTGGTGTTGTGCTCATTGTGGCCGGGATCTTCTTTCTTTTGGGAGATCGCCTTCCATTCAGGCTGGGACGTCTGCCTGGAGACATTTCGTGGAAGAGCGAACGCAGCGCGTTCTATTTCCCGGTGACCACATGCATCGTGATCAGCCTGGTGCTCAGCTTTGTCTTTTGGCTGCTCTCCCGCCGCTAGGCTCGCATCATTTCGTCCCAGGTTACTTCGCGGCGCGCATCCTGGGCCATCCGCTGGTCCACAATATCGCAGAGTGCAGCGATGCGGGCGCCTTTCACCTTTCCCATTGCTTCCGCGACGTAGGTACCACGGTTGCCGGAGCCAATCAGCCCCACCGTCACTGCGTCATTGGCGGCGGTCCCGCGCAACGCGGCGAAGGGAAAAAGTTAGGCCGTATTTAGCGCCGCTCTGCGTGTGAATTTCCCAGGATGGCTCATGGTTCTTTCTCCCTGGAGGCGCCCAACAGCGTCTCATCGAATGTGATGGTCATACGAACGGCGCAGCGGCTGTCCGCGCTTCGTCGAGGGAGCGTCCAGCGCGACCACGATCAGGCCTTCAAGCGAAACAACCTTACTTCATTCGTTCGGTTCGGGCGCGCCACTTCGGCGTAAACCCACGTTTCCGCTTCCACCTGGAGCCACTGCGAGTATCGCCACGTATGGAACAACTCCCCGGGCGTACTGCTGAGCAGTAAGGGAGACTCTGGCGTGAGATCCGTAATGTGATGCAGATCCAGCGTGAACCCAAGCCCCGTGGCGATATTGTAATTCGGATCGTGCCAACTGACGTGAGAGCCCTCGTAGACGAAGAGGAATCCAAAGGGAAGTGGCAATACGCTGGCGGGGCGGGCGGCAAAGTTATGCCATGCTTCCAATTGCATTACTGCCTGATAGGGATGCCCCACCGGCTGCCATCGCTCGCCGTCAGCGCTGGTGAAGTGGTAGGTACGCTCCACGCCTCGCAGGACACCAATCACGTAGCAGTGGTATTCGCCCAAGGCGTGAAGAATCACCGGGTCCTTGTAGCCAGCGGGTGGGAAGTCCCGCACATGGGCCGGTGTAATTGGCACAATCACGGGTCTTACGGATTTGGCGGGGAGCTTTGCCAGATCGTCGACATCGTCCCAGCGAAGAATCATCCAGCGGCCTTGGTTGGCGGGGTCGGGGCCACAACCATAAAGCTTCAGCGCGCCCGACTGGGGATCCAGCAACAGCGCCGGACGTTCAAAACCCGCGACGCCCGCTTCGGCTGGAAGCACCTGCCCCACTTTGCGGAAGCGCAGGCCATCCTCACTCCGCATCAAGCGCAGTTCATAGCCGCGAGGCCCCGTGGGGTGATTGTTGCGCATGCGCGCTGCCATCCAGAAGACGCCGCTGCGGTCACGAACCACGGCGGGTCCACCCGCCCACCATTCCGCTTCATTCCGGTCTGGCTCCAGGATTGCCGTGTAGTCTCGAAAGCGATCCGAGATTCCGCGAAAACCGTCAGGCAAGGTGGCGTGGACCGCCCGCGGGGATCGACGGTCAGCGAACTGAGCCGTGGCAGGCAACACGGAGGCCGCAGCGGTAGCTGCAAGCTGAAGAATGGCGTTCCGCCGCGACGAGAGGTGACTGGTACTGGTGGACATGCCCCATGATTTTGTCACGGCCGGCCATAGTTTGGCGACGGAGTTCCGCGCACGGTGTGGTTGGCATCGCCTGGTGTAGTTGGCATATCCGCACTGGTCATTGGCGGCACTCACTGACGCTTCCAAGAAAGCCAATGGAAAGCGCCGACTTATACTGGGAGCTTCCTGTAGCGGTAGAATCGCAAAATCACGACGAACGATCGCGCAATGGAAGCGGCCTCAACGCCACTAGTATTTTGACAAGCGAGGAGCACCCTGATGCATTTGTGGAATTGGTTTACACGCCACTGGGACAGGATGAGCGGAGACGAAGTCCGCGCCCAACCCATTGCCTGGCCGCGTAGAGTGATGTTGCCCCATGCCCTGATTTGCCTGGTGGCAATTCTCTGCGGGACGGCTGGCACGCTGCTTGCCCAAGACCGCATCGGTCCAGCACGTATCGGAACCGTACAGGTGCGGGTCTCGACAGAGCGCTCCGATTGGCGCTATCAACCGGGCCAACCCGTTCGCTTCCGCATTGTCGCCGTCCAAGATGGCCACCCGCTTGCGGGCGTCAAAGTGAGCTACCGCATTGGACCTGAGATGCTGCCTCCCCGCCTCGAGCAAACGGCGACACTTAGCACCGAAGGGGTGATTGTAGAGGGCGGCACGATGAATGAACCGGGCTTTCTGCGCTGCATTGCGACAGTGGAGCTACATGGAAAAACGTACCGAGGGCTCGCCACCGCGGCATTCCAACCAGAGAACATCCAGCCCACGCAGCAGGATGCGAGTGATTTTGACAGCTTCTGGGAAACGGGCAAGGCCGCGCTTGCCAAGTTGCCGATCGACGCAAAGGTTACGCCACTGCCTGGTTATGGAAACGCACTGGCGGAGTGCTACCACGTGAATCTCCAGAATGTGGGTATGGGCGCGGCGCCCTCACGCTTCTATGGCGTGCTGTGTGAACCAAAAGCACCCGGCAAGTATCCGGCATTGCTGAGTGTGCCTGGTGCAGGGGTGCGTCCCTACGCGGGCCTGGCGGAGATGGCGGGCCGCGGCGTAATCACTTTGCAGGTGGGCATTCACGGGATCCCTGTAACCATGGAGCCCGCGGTGTACACATCGCTGGGCGCCGGTGCGCTGGCCAACTACAATACCTTTGGCCTTGATAGCCGGGACCGTTACTACTACCGGCGCGTCTACCTTGGTTGCGTCCGCGCCAATGACTTTCTCACCAGCCATCCTAAATGGGATGGGGCAAACCTGGCCGTAACGGGAGGCAGCCAGGGCGGTGCGTTGTCCATTGTGACGGCTGCACTGGATCCGCGGGTGAAGGGCTTGGCCGCCTATTACCCTGCCCTTTCCGACGTCACGGGCTACCTGCAGAATCGTGCTGGTGGATGGCCGCACATGTTCCGCACGGCGGAAGGCCCCCTGTCGCACCGATCGCCCGACAAGATCAAGACCACGCAGTATTACGACGTGGTAAATTTTGCGCGCCGCGTGAAGGTGCCTGGACTCTACACCTGGGGCTTCAACGACGAAACCTGTCCGCCAACGTCCATGTATGCGGCATACAACGTGATTCCCGGGAAAAAGCAATTGCTGCTGGCGCTGGAAACCGGCCATAACACGGTTCCTGAACAGGTTGCCGAAGTCCAGAAGTGGCTGCTGGCATTCCTGAATGTGCCATCCACAGGTAACTGAGTGTGCATCGTGCCGCTGAAGGAAACGTGGACGTGACGATGAGCGGATGCCCTTTCGTTGCAAGGGTATCCTGAAAGTCCGTACGCAATTGGGAGGATTGACGGCAATGGAGCCGGGGAATACCTGGAGCAGGGTGGAGCGGGTGTTTGAGGATGCCCTGCAACGGCCCGCCGCGCAACGGAAGGAATGGGTGAGGGAGCAGTGCGCCAACGACCCCGGTGTGCGCGATGAAGTGTTGGGGATGCTGAAGGCGCAGGAGCGCATCGGCGAATTCCTGGAGGCGCCCATCCTCGATTTCGGAGGCCAATCCTTCGGACCATACACCGCGATGGAAGAGATCGGGCGCGGCGGAATGAGCGTGGTGTATCGCGGCCGGCGCTCAGATGGAGACTTCGACAAGGAAGTGGCCATCAAGATTGTCCTGGTGCAGACCGCCACCGATGTGGGCCGAGGCGAGACTCAAATTCTCGCCGGACTGGAACACCCCAATATTGCCAGGCTTCTGGACGCGGGCACCACTCCGCTGGGCTTCCGCTACCTGCTAATGGAGTACGTGGAGGGTGAGCCGCTCACCACCTACTGCGAGGGCAAAGAGGAACGGGTGAAGCTTCAGTTGTTCCTGTCCGTCTGTTCTGCTGTCCATTTTGCGCACCGGGCGCTAGTGGTGCACAGGGACTTGAAACCCGACAACATCTTCGTGACCAGTGATGGAGAGGTGAAGCTGCTCGATTTCGGGATCGCGAAGATGCTGGATCCACAGGCCGATGGAGACCAGACCCAAGGTGTTCGTGCGTTCAGCCCCAACTATGCCAGCCCGGAGCAATTGCTGGGGCAGCCGGTCACCACTTCAACAGACGTATATTCACTGGGGGTATTGCTGTGTGAACTGATGGGGGGCCGCCCGCCACGGCAACTCACCGGATTCAGTATGGAGCAAATGGTGGACACGGCGCGGGCGGCGGTGAAGGATCTTCCGCTTGAGGGTGAACTGGCGGCGATTGCGAGGAAGGCGCTACGGACTGATCCGCGCGAGCGTTATGAATCGGCGGGGGCGCTGGCACGCGACATTGAGCGCTATCTGGAAGGCCTGCCGATTGAAGCGCGGGAACCCACGTGGAGCTATCTGGCGGCAAAGTTCATTGGCCGGCACCGGTATTCCGTTGCCGCTGCAACGCTGGCTACGGTCGGTCTGATAGCCGCGCTGGCGATTGCCATCTGGCAAACCCGCAAGGCGGAACAGCGCTTTGATGAGGTGCGTGAACTGGCGCGCGCGATGATGTTTGAGGTTCACGACGAAATCCAGTTCCTTCCGGGATCCCTTGGCGCGCGAAAGGTGATTGTCGATCGCAGTGTGCACTATCTGGATGCACTGGCGGAGGACCCCTGGGCAAACGACGGGGTCCGCCTGGATCTGGCACAGGGATATCTGCGGCTTTCGGAGATTGAAGGAAAGGATCTGGGCGGGGCCAGTCTTGGAAGGTCGGCAGAGGCACTTTCGCACGCGTTACGGGCAGTGGAAATTGCACGTCCGCTGGCGGCGGGACGTACGGATTCCGTTTCGGCCATCATCACGCTGGTGGACGCGCTGTCTTATGCAGCCGGTGCCTACGCGACGCGCGGAGAAATCGAAAAGGCGATTGCCCTTGGCGAGGAAGCCCTGCCACATGCGGAAAGTCTGCTTCTCGCAAACCCCCACCATGCGGATTACAAGGAAAAGCTTGCCGCGCTCACAAAGCAGCTTGCGGACATCTACGCACGCAGTGAGGCCCGGGACAAAGCGCTTCCTCTGTTTCAGCGGGCACTGTTGATGCGGCAGGAGTTGCTCCAGCAGGAGCCAAAGGATGACCTGCGCCAACGGAGGGTTGCGGAAAGCCACCAGTGGCTGGCGAACGAGTACTTCGTGAAGAAGGACTACGAAAACTCCGAGAGGCACGCGAGAGAGTCCTTGAACATCCATGAACAGCGCTATGCGCTGAAGCCGCGCTCTGCCCGTGTGAATGTTGCCAGCAGTACGCTGTCGCTGGCGATGAATCTGGTGCGAGCCAAAAAATTTGAAGAAGCGGTACCGCTGCTGGAGCGCACCCTGGCGCTGCGACGGGAGACCGCCGCGGAAGATCCAGAGAGCGCTGTGGCCGCCCTGCGGGTAGCATCCTCCTTGAACCGGCTAGGGCTGGCCTACCGGGAGTGGGGGCGCTTGCCATTGGCCGCACAGTATGGGGAAGAGGCCCTTGATGAGGTGAAAAAGGTTTGGAACATCGATCGCGAGAACACTTACGCGATTGGTGAGTTCGTGTTTGCGAAATCTGATTTGGCATTGACCTACCAGAGGGCTGGACGCCAAGCCGAAGCGTGCAGTCTAGCAAAGGAATCCATCGAAATCACGAAGGAGCTGCCAGAGGGACATCAGGCCAAGAGCGTCGTCGCCAAGATGGAGGACATTACCGCTACCTGCCAGTAATGGACTGCGGAGGGGAACATCAGCAACGAGTGAGGCGGAGGGCCAGGAAGCGGCTACTCCCCGGAAGAGCCATTCTGCCCGGAGAGCCTCGCGAAAAGCCAGGTACGAGCAAACTCCCAATCGCGCTTTGCCGTGACCTCCGAGATGGCCAACGCACCGGCAATTTCCTTGAAGGCCAGGCCACCGAAAAAGCGCATCTCCACCACGCGCGCCTTGCGTTCGTCTTTCTCCGCCAGCAGATTCAGCGCGGAATCCAGTTCAATGACGCTTTCGATGGACAGAGCCGGGCCGGAAAGATCCAGATTGGGGGTGAGCGTTATCCTGCTCCAGCCGCCTTGCCGTTTCTCGGCCATCCGGGCGCGCACCGCGTCGATCAGAACCATACGCATGGTTCTGGAAGCCAAGGCAAGAAAATGCGTGCGGCTTTTCCAACCGCGGTCATGCAGGCGCAACCATGCCTCATTCACCAGCTGCGTGGGCTGAATGCTGGCTTCCACTGACGAGCGGCTGAGGTGAATGGCTGCGATCTTCTGCAATTCTCGGTAGATCTCCGTAGAGTCCGGGCCTTGCAGCATTGTTTTAGTCTAGCGCGAGGCCATCGGTACAATGCTGGAGCGGCATGGCGAGTGAACCAGAGCCGCCACATTGGCAACAGATGCTTATGCCGCAGACACTTACGCTGATTGCAGCCATTTCAGTCTGTTTTTCGATACGATAGGGATCGAGGAAACTTACCCTATGAGCATCATCCAACGCAGGCATTTCTTGATGGGCAGCCTGGCTGCCGGCGCCATGACGGCCACCCCGAAACTACGATCGCAATCCGCAAACAGCAAATTGAATGCGGGGTTCATTGGCGTCGGAAACCGTGGCACCTATGTGATGAAAGGCGTGATGACGCTGCCAGGAGTGCAGATCAGCGCGGTGTGCGACATCAAGCCGGACAGACTTGATAACGCAGCCACAGTGGCACGCGCGAATAATCCGAAAACCTACACCGACTGGCGGGAAATGCTAACTCATCCAGACCTGGATGTGGTTTTCATCAACACGCCTTGTGACACTCACGTGGAGATGTCACTGACGGCGATGGATGCCCACAAGCACATCTATTGTGAGAAGCCCGTAGCGATTACGGGGGACTCCGTAGGCTGGCTCTATGGGGCTGCCAAGACTTACGACAAGGTCTTTACTGTGGGGCAGCAGATGCGGTCCTATGAGGACTTCCAAAAAACGATCCAGTGGGTGCATGATGGCAATTTGGGTGAAGTGGTGATGGTGCGCGCGCAGCGGCACGCTGCCAACGACCTGGATCCACAGGGCAGTTCCTCCGACTGGTTTTTCTACAACTGGCGCAGCGGTGACGTTTTGGTGGAGATGAGTGTTCACAACCTGGATGTCTGCAACTGGGTGATTGGCGCATATCCCACCCGCGCAGCGGGGGTGGGCGGAACGCTCCTCTACAAGAATGTTCCCGAAGGCCGTAACACCATGGACGGCTATTCCCTGGATTACGAATACGCCAACGGCGTGAAGATGAACTACTCACAGGTATTCTTCCATCCGGCGTCGATGCCCAATGGCGGCCAGTACTTCAACGTGTATGGAGAGAAAGGCGCCGTGGAACTGCTTTCCGGCACATTCTTCCCGCATGGTCGCGATGCGAAACCGGTGAAGCTAAGCGAAGGCATAAAGCGCGATGAAGTGGCGCATCAGCGACGCTTCTTTGAGTGTATCCGCAACGGTGGACCGAACCCAGCAGACTACCGCGTGGGCTGCTCAGGTGCGCTCACTGCCATTATGGGGCGCGATGCTATCTACCAGAAGCGCATCGTTACCTGGAAGGAATACGGCGTTCAAATCGACCCTGCCTAGATTGGGCAAGCTCCGACAGGGCCGGCCGGCATGCGACGCTTCGTCGTGGACACGGCCGGCCCTTTTGTTTCTGTCCCAGGCGCATCCACCACCCGGTGCCACTGATCGGCTATGCTTACCGCATGCGCAATCCCGCCTCACCACTTCGCGGTTGGACGCTGCTTGCGGGGCTCCTGCTAACGGGGTCCTTGATGCTGGCGCAGACCCGTACCGTCCCGATTGAACGAGCAGAGGGCATCACTACCCGCAAGGTTGCTGTCACCGCCCAGCCGTATGAAGGTTCGCCGGCACTCCATGTCACGGAGCCCCCAGGCAAGGCAGATGGCAGCGAGGATAAGCTGGCGATCGTGGACGGTGTGCAATTCCACAACGGCACCATTGAGGTGGAACTGGCATCGCGCCCAGGCCCGGGCGCGAACCCCGGCGCCCGCGGATTCGCGGGGGTGGCCTTCCGCGTCGCCAGGGACGCCTCTACGTTTGAGTGCATTTATCTGCGCCCCACCAATGGCCGCGCTGAAGACCAGGAGAGACGGAACCATAGCACGCAGTACATCTCCTTCCCGGAATACCCATGGCACCGCTTGCGCAAAGAGACGCCCAGCCGTTATGAGAGCTACGTTGACCTGGAGCCGGGCGTATGGACCCGGGTGAAGATTGTGGTGAACGGATCGCAGGCCAAGCTATTTGTGCACGGCTCGGAGCAGCCGTCGTTGATCGTCAACGACCTGAAACTCGGCGATCGTGAGGGAGGCATTGCACTGTGGATTGGCCCCGGAACGCTTGCGTGGTACCGGAACTTACGAGTGACCCCAATGCCGTAGAGGGCAATGCTTGAAGTGATGCGCCTGATAACCGCCGCTTGACATCGCCGTTCGTTTGGGAAATGATTTTCCGCAAACCCCTTGCCGCTGCATAGGCTTCTAGCGCCGATTTACCACGCTGGCTGCAGAACGGAAGATCTGGGAATTGATTTACAGTTGGAGGCGACGATTGATGTCTGCGACGCGACGCGGTTTTCTTCAGAAGAGTATGGCCACGGCGGTGGCGGCGGCTTCCTATAGCCGGATCCTGGGCGCGAATGAGCGCATCGGCCTGGGGTTGATCGGCTACGGGCTGATCGGCGGATTCCATACGAACACGTTCAAAAAGCATGCGGACGCGCAGTGGCTTGCAGTGTCGGATGTGTACAAACCGCGAGTGGAGGCGGGCAAGGCGGAGATGGGCCCGCAGGCGAGGGGGTACGCGGACTTCCGGCAGATGCTGGAGCAGAAGGATATCGACGCCGTTGTCGTGGCAACCCCTGACCACTGGCATGCCCTGCAGACAATCATGGCCTGTGAAGCGGGCAAGGACGTCTACGTCGAAAAGCCGATGACACTGTTCGTGCGCGAAGGGCGCTGGATGACCAATGCCGCACGGCGTTTCAAACGGATCGTGCAGGTGGGTACGCAAGGGCGCAGCGGACCCCATGTCCCGGAAGTGCGCACGCGGGTGGAAAACGGAGAGATCGGCAAGATTCACGCGGTGCGTATCGGCACCTTCCGCAACATCATGCCGGGTTTTGGAGCGCCGCCGGATGGCACTCCGCCGGCAGACCTCGATTACGACATGTGGCTGGGGCCAGCACCCAAGCGACCCTACAACCCACATCGGGCGCTGTATCATTTCCGCTGGTTCTGGGATTACTCGGGCGGCCAGATGACCAACCTGGGCGCCCACGACCTGGACTTCGTACACAATCTTTTGAAGCTGAAGGCGCCGGATACGGTTTACTGCACGGGTGGGCGCTATGCGCTGACGAACGACAACGGCGAGACTCCTGACACCCAGGATGCGATCCTCAGCTACCCTGGGCTAACCGTGACGCTCACCATTCGGGAGGCTTCGGCGGGACGACGCCACGGAGGGGGAACGGAGTTCTTTGGCACCAAGGGCACCATGACCGTAGGCCGCGGTGGCTATGAGATTTTTCCGGACAAGAAAATCGCGCCGGAAAGCGCCATTCCCCCATGGTCGAAGCCACCGGGCCACCCACTTCCGGCCGACATGACTCCAATGCCGTGGACGGAGGCGCGCAAGGTGGGCAGTAACGCCGAGCCGATGGACATTCACTCTCGCAATTTTCTGGATTGCATCAAGAGCCGCAACACACCGGCCGCCGACGTGGAGTGGGGGCACGAAATTTCCACGGCATGTCACCTGGCGAACATCTCCATGAGGCTGGGACGGCAGTTACGATGGGACGCCAGCAAGGAAGACATTATCGGTGACGCGGAGGCCTCCAAATGGCTTGAGAAGCCCTACCGCAAGCCATGGGATGAAGTCATCCGCCGGCTGAAACTCACCTAACGCCCGGGTATCCAGCAAGGAAGAGCACCTGATGAGCGCACGCACCCCTTCCACCCATTCCGCTGTCAGCCGCCGTGCGGTGATGGCTGGATTGGCATCAATACCGGCAGCGATGCAAGGATCGGCAGCACCTGCCGCCGCGAAGCGCACCAGCATGGGGATCGCCACAGATTCCACCCCATCGCGGCGCGGTGTCAGCACGCTTGATTTCATTGACTTGTGCAGCCAGTGGGGGATGGGCGGTGTGCAGTGCCCGCTGCTTCCGTTGGATGCGGAGACAGCGCGCAAGGTCCGTGAGCGGCTGGAAGCGCTGGGGCTCTTTCTGGTGATTAGCGTGTCGATCAACGACACGGAACGTTTTCGCCAGACAGCGCTTCTGGGCAAGGAAGCGGGTGCATCCGCGCTGAGGGTGGCTTCAGGGGGGCGTCGCTATGAGGACTTCGATACGTTGGCGCAACGGCAGGATCACGTAGCCGCGGTCCGCCAGCGTCTGCGTGCCGCCATCCCGATTGCCGAGCAGGCAAAAGTGGCGATCGGACTGGAAAACCACAAGGATTTCACCGCCGATGAACAGGTGGCCCTCTACCAGGAATACTCTTCCGCTTACTTCGGCTGCTGCGTGGACACCGGCAACAACATGTCGCTGCTGGAAGACCCCATGGCGACCATCGAGAAACTCTCTCCTTGGGCGGTTACCGCACACTTGAAAGATGCAACCCTGGAGGACCATCCAGAAGGATTTCTGTTGGGAGATATCCCGCTTGGCGAGGGAATGGTGAACCTGCCTCGTACCTTGCAGTTACTGCGGCAGCGAAGCGCGTCGTTACCCATTGTGCTGGAATGCATCACGCGCAATCCTCTGAAAATCCCCTGCCTGACGGAGAAATACTGGGCTACCTTTCCAGACCGCAAAGCGCTGGACCTGGCACGGATGCTGAGGCTGGTGCGCGCCAATAAGCCGCAGCGGCAGCTGCAAGTACCAGCAGGAATTTCCCCTGAAGAATTGCGCCGGATTGAGACAGATAACATTGAGCGCAGCGTGGCTTACGCCCGCGACAGATTGGGGATGGTATAGCCCAGCGCAGCGACTATCGCACTTGGAGCTACTCCACTTTTCGCAAAATTGCCAGCAGTCGTTGATGGACGGCTTGCGCAGCGGCCAGATCGCCGCACACCACCAGTACGGTGTCATCACCGGCAATGGTGCCTGCCACCTCTTTCCAAGCGGCGCGATCGATGGCAATGGCCAGAGAGTTTGCATAGGCCGCCGGGGTTTTCAGCACCAGAGTGTGGTGCGCTGGCCGGATGTCCAACAGGTACTCCTGGACCGAAAGATCCACCTGCGCCGACCGTTCAGTGGGTTCACTTAGTTGGGTGTAGCCGTCCTTTGTTTTCACCAAGCCGAGTTCGCGCATATCCCGGGAAAGCGTCACCTGTGTGGCGGACACCCCCAAAGCAGCGAGTTCCCGTGCCAATTCCTCCTGAGTGTGAATGGGCTGGCCCTGGATGATCTTCAAAATCTGGCCGTGCCGGAACGCCTTCATAAGATCCCTTTCCTAACGCTGCCATGCGAAGAAACCCGCGCGACGCTGGGAGGGTGATTCCCCTCCCCTACCAAACTGGGGTTTGCTGCCGCATCAAGGCTACCGCCGCCTTGGTAGCTGCCAGTGCCTTCTCCACCGCCGCAGGCCCCGTACCGCCCGGGGCTTCCCGCGTCTTCATGCCCTCGCGGGGATGCAGGAATTTCGCAAGCCCCTCGTGGAATTCCGGGGCGAATGCCTGCAACTCCTCAGGAGTCCATTCCGTGGGCTTCTTGCCTTTACGCACACTCTCCAGAACGAGGCGGCCAACGAGTTGATGCCCCGCATGGAATGGATAGCCCTCGCGCGCCAGAGCCTCGGCAAGATCGGTAGCCACCAGCCACCCTTCCTCGGCCGCCTGTTCGGCAACCTGCGGCCGCAGCGTGGCGCCTTTCGCCACTTCGGCAGCCATTGCAAGCGACTGCTGCACGGTATCCACCGCATCAAACAAAGGCTCTTTGTCTTCCTGCATGTCGCGGTTGTAAGTCATGGGAAGGCCCTTCATGGTGACGAAGAGCGAGGCATAGCTGCCATGAATGCGTCCGCACTTGCCGCGAATCAATTCCAGAGAATCCGGGTTCTTCTTTTGCGGCATCAAGCTGGATCCGCTGGTTACCGCATCACTGAGTTCCATCCAGCCAAATTCTTCGCTGGAGTAAAGGATCCAATCTTCCGCTAGGCGTGAAAGGTGCAGGGCCACCATGCTTGCGGCGTGCAGATAATCCATCAGGAAATCCCGGTCAGCCGAAACATCCATGCTGTTGGTGGTGACGCCATCGAATTCGAGTTCGTGTGCAATCTGGTCGCGATCGAGCGGGAATCCGCTTCCGGCCAGCGCGCCGGAGCCCAGAGGCAGCACATTCACGCGGGTGCGCACCTCAGTGAGCCGCTGCCAGTCGCGCCGGAACATGTCACAGTAAGCCAGCAGATAGTGAGGCCACAACACTGCCTGCGCCCTGCGAAGGTGGGTATAGCCAGGAATCACGGCATCGGGATACCGGGCTGCCAGCGCCAGAAGCGCTTCAATCAGGTCGCACACTCCGTGGCGGGTATGGTCAATCTCCTCACGAAGCCAGAGGCGTACATCCAGCGAGACCTGCTCGTTACGGCTTCTGCCCGTGTGGATTTTCTCAGCCGCTTTTCCCGCATACTCGTGCACTTTGCGGATCACCAGCGAGTGGACGTCTTCTTCCTTCGCGCCTTCCAAGAGAGCGGGAAGATCGGCCGATTCCTGGTCAATTTTCTGCAGCGCGGCAAAGATGGCGCGATGCTCATCGTCGTTCAGAATCCCCACTCGCAGCAGCGCATTCGCAAAGGCTTTGGTCCCCCGGATGTCGGCGGCAAGCAGACGCGAATCGAAGTGCAGAGAGCGTGAGTACTTCTCAAAAAGTTCCGATGGGCCTCCGGCAAATCGCCCACCCCAAAGTTTCAACGGTTCGGACACGGTGGCAGTAACCCTTTCCATTCCATAGAAGACAACAACCTCTGATCTTAGCGCGAAGCAGCCTGGCACGCCCCTATCGGCGTGCGTAGAGAGCGAGGAAACGGTCCGTGACGTGCTATCCTCTCAGGTTGTATCCCCTTCCATTCATGGACTATCCCTGCGAGCTGACGCCGCGCCCGGAGTGTACCAATGCCTGAGTTGCTTTGGTGGCAGTGGGCACTCGGCGCACTCTGCGCATTCCTGGTGGGTGTAGCCAAGAGCGGGGTGCCCGGCTTGGGAATGGTAGCGGTTCCGTTGATGATCCTCACGGTGGGCGATGCGCGCGCGAGCATTGCGTGGCTGCTTCCGCTGCTGGTGTTGGCGGACTTGATGGCGCTCATTTTCTGGCGGCGGCATGCCGACCTGAAGCTTCTATTGCGTCTGGCGCCGTGGGTTCTGGCTGGCCTTGTGGCGGGTGGATTTGCCCTGACCCTGGATGAACGCACCATGCGGCCGCTGATCGCAGGCATCATCCTGGTGATGCTCGCCATTTACACAATACGCCGCTTCCGCCCGGACCTCATCTCCGGTTCCATGCGCCCAGAACCTTACGGCATTGCTGGCGGGTTTTCCACCACCGTTGCCAACGCGGCGGGTCCGGTGATGAACATCTACCTGCTCTCGATGAAGCTCACCAAGGAGCAGTTCATGGGCAACACGGTGTGGTTCTTCGCCATCATCAATCTGTTCAAGGTGCCTGTGTACGCCTATCACGACCTGTTTACGTGGAAATCACTCGCCTTCGACGCCTGGCTTGCGCCAGCCGTGCTGATTGGGGCCTTCACCGGACGGTGGCTCTTTATGCACATCCCTCAGCCGGTATTCGAAGGCTTCGTGATTGCCACTACGGTACTGTCGACGCTGCTACTGTTCCGCTAGATGCCCGTAGGTATGAAGGGACGGCCGTGGGCCTGCGGAGATTGCCGGTGTACCTGCAGGGAGTGTAGGGCCGAAAAGGAAAAGGACGCGAGTCCAAGGTTATCTCCCCCGAGACGGCCCTCGAAGTCGCGTCCAGCTTTGTCCTTCCATTGTGACACCGGAGGCCCTGGATGAGAACCGTTTTCGGGAATTCACAAGCCATTTTTCCACAGATCTTTTCTGATTTATTTTCAATACTTTAGAAGGAACAAGCTGTGGAAAAGCTTTGAATTTCACCGCGCGCGCCGAAGTTCCTCCCGGGCACCGTAGGCGGAACCCGCTCCAGTTCCGCCAGAAGGGAGGCCAGTTCTACCCAAAGGCAGGTTGGTCACCAGATACTTGCCGCCACGCGCTTCCACCAGAATCCACCGTTCCTCGCCCACGATCGCCCTCACTCGCTCGACGTTGGGTTGGGCAATCACGAGGTAATGACGATCTGCACTTTGCCAGCGTTCCCGGAACTGGTCGTCGTCTAGGAACACGTCCGGAGCCCCCGGCGCATAGCTTCCGTATTCCAGATTGTTCACCCGGCCATGGAGCAACAATACTTCGCGGTCTGCATAATAGGGCACAGAGCTAAAGGCGTAATATTGATCGTCAAGCACTACGGTGCCACGAGGCGACGCCCGCAGCGCCATCGCGAGAGGCTGGGTGGAGAGGTAGGGGTCAAACACCACCAGCGCCTGGCGAGCTGCCGTAAAGAACATCACCATTGCCACACCAAGGATCAGCGCAGCCCGATAGCCGCGAAAGAAAAACGTCCCCAGAATGCCCACCAGCGTAGCCATGCCCGCCATGGCCAAGGGCAACCGCAGGTAGGCAAACGAATCCAGCGTCAAATCTGACAGATGCCCCAAGGCCAGCGTGTAGGCATCTGGATTGGACGTAAGCGCACTAGAAATATCGCCCTCCGCCGGCAAATTCCAGACGCGCAGCAGAAGGAAGAGAATCACCGCCAGCGCGCACGTGAACACCGCTCCGGTCACTCTGCTGGCAAGGGCCTCCGCGCGCCCTTCCTGGGCCAGTGCGCAACCCACCAGAATGGCGAAGGCCGCATACGCAGGCATGGTGTAGTATTCCTGCGTGGTGGAAAGCGTGAAGAATACCAGAACGAAGCCAATGACACAGGCGCAGAGCAAGCGAGTACGCGCGGCTCTGTTCTGGTTGTGAAAGCGCAGCCTTACCACTCCTGGAAGCCACGCCGTCCAAGGGAACACCCACAACAGGTGGTACAGCCAAAACTGCAGGCGGGGAACTGTGTTGTAGTCCCTCGGGTAGCGCAGGTTGAGGAAGCGCAGCAGGTGTTCATTGAAGAAATAGAACCAGAAAAAACCGCGGTACTGCCCTGGGCCTGCCTCGAGGTTAAACGCCAACAGCGGTGGATTCGCGAACGCAGCCATCACATGCCAGGGCGCCGCCACCAGCAGAGTAATCCCGGCCATTTCCGGCAGGTGCAGGCGCTTCCACGTTTCCCAGCGAAAGAGTTCGCGCGTTAGCAGCAGGTAAAGGCCCACGGCGCCTACGGGAATCACAAATGCCAGGAGCCCCTTAATTAGCGCCCCCAGGCCCAGGCAGGCACCTATGGCAAGCGCCCAGCGGCGCGGGTTTTCTTCATCCGGCTCCATCAGGCAGAGGAAGCACCACAAGGCCAGGAGGATACTGAGCGACAGCATGCCGTCAGAGATCATCACGCGGGTGAAGAGAAAGAGCCCCACGCAGGTGCTGAGCACAAGACCCGCATAGAGACCCACCTTCGCATCGAACGCCCACCGGGCAAGCCTCGCGGTAGCAAAGCAAAGCAAGATGGCCGCCAGCGCAACCGGGAGGCGCGCGCTCCAGTCATGCACCCCGAACAGGCCGAAACTGGTAGCCATCAGCCAGTACTTGAAGGGAGGCTTCTCCAGATAGGCGATTCCGTTGATGTGGGGTGTAATCCAATCGCCACTTCGCAACATGTTGCGCGCGATGACGGCCTGGGTGGAATCCACATCGTCCATCAAATGGGGGGGACTAGCCATCCCGGCACCAAAGACCGCCAGGGCAAACAGGAGCACCACCCACTCCGGGCGCGCGTACAGGATCTGCAGCACACGTTCGCGCAGGGAAAAGGGGTTGGGCGGCGCGGTAAGCGTTGCCATGCGGGCTATCCTTCCGGAGTTGTTCGCGACAGGCTATTCATAGCGCAAGGCCTCCGCCGGTGGAATACGCGCGGCACTGCCCGCCGGATGCAGCGTGGCGAGGAAACTCACCAGGAGCGTGACACCGGAAATCCAGAAGGCATCCAACCATCGTGGCGCGAAAGGAACATAGCTTAGCGCATAGACTTCCGCATCCAGCGAGATCCAGCGATACTCATTTGCAAGGTAACTTAGCGTATAGCCAGCGAACAACCCGACAGCCACACCTACCACTGCGATCAACACGCCCTGGAGGATGAAGATTCGGCGGATCTGGACAGCCTTCGCACCCATAGACATGAGCAATGCAATATCGCGATGCTTCTCCATCACCAGCATCACCAGCACAATGAAGATGTTGAGGGCGGCTACCATCTGAATGAGGCTGATGGTGATGATCGTCACGACCTTTTCCAGACGCAGGGCGTTCAGAATCTGACGATTTGACTCCATCCAGGTTTGCGCCACCAGAGTATCTCCCGTCACCTTGGTAGCTTCCGTCGCCACAGCCGGAGCAGCGTAGATATCGGCCAGGCGCAGTTCAATCGCGTTCACCACATCCCCCATGCCCAGGATGCGGCCGGCATTCTCCAACGAGGTAAAGGCCCAGTTTGCGTCAATGTCGTAGAAGCCCGTCTCCACGATACCCACCACGCGGAAGCGCACCGAGAGTGGCCGCGGCCCAAAGGGAGTGAGTTCGCCCGCGGGATTGATGACATTCACCACGCTGTTGCGCACCATACCTGTGCGCTCGGCAAGCTTGGATCCCAACAAAATGGCGGGCAGCGGCTCACGCTCTGCGATCCGCTGGAGGTCCCCTTGTTTGATGGCGGCCTGCAGCCTTTCCATGGCCGCGCTGTCTGTGCGATCGATGCCCTTCAGCACGGCGCTTTCGGTGAGTTGCGGGCCGGTGAGAATCACGGTGCCATAGAGTGCACCGGACGCCTCGGTTACCCCGGCGATGTTGCGCAGCCTGACGAGGCGCTGCTGCCAGTCTTCAATCCCCTCACCGGGGATTTTCTCCACCAGATTGATGTGGGCAGTGGCCCCAAGCAGGCTCTCCTGCAGGTTATTGCGGAAGCCATTGTTGATGGCCAGTGCGATTACCAGCGCCATCACGCCAGCGGCAACCCCAATGATGGAGATCACGGTAATCAGAGAGATGGCAGCGTTCTTCCGCTTCGCGCGCAAATAGCGACGAGCGACGAAAAACTCGAATGACGCCGGGGCCACGGCGTCTAGCCTTCCGCCTCGGGCGCGATGCCCGATTCACCCACCGGTTCGGCTTCCATGTCGCGCAGGGTTTTCGCCAGTCCAATGGCACCCTCGGGCCGCAATTGCGGGAACAGGATGACGTCACGAATGGAGCGATTGCCGGTTAGCAGCATCGTTAGGCGATCGATGCCGATGCCCTCACCGCCTGTGGGCGGCATGGCGTAGCAAAGAGCGCGCACGTAATCCTCGTCCATCTGGTGAGCTTCTTCGTCGCCACGCTGCTTCATCTCAAGCTGCATTTCGAAGCGGCGGCGCTGCTCCTGCGGATCGTTCAGCTCCGTGTATGCGTTGCCGATCTCCATGCCGGCCGCATAGATTTCGAAGCGATCGACCATTTTCGGATTGTTGACACTTTGCTTGGACAACGGAGACAATTCCACGGGGTATTCGTAAATGATGGTGGGCTGGATGAGGTGCCGCTCCGCCACCCGCTCAAAGATATCTCCAAGCGCTTCGCCCGCGCTCTTCTTCTCGGAATGCTGCGAGAGCCAGGCAAAGTCGCTTAAGTCTTCCATTGAAGGTTTGTTCCCGTCCGGCCAGTACTCCCGGACGGCCTCGCGCATGGTGAGGCGGCGGATACCGCCAAAGTCCAGGGAGTGCCCGGCGTATTCCACCACGGTTCCACCAGTGGCATCTATGGCCACCTGCCGCAGCAACTCCTCGCTGAGGTCCATCAAGCCTTCGTAGTCTGTGTAGGCCTGATAAAACTCCAGCATGGTGAATTCAGGGTTGTGCTGGGTGGAGACGCCCTCGTTGCGAAAATTGCGGTTGATCTCATAGACGCGGTCGAGCCCACCCACCACCAGGCGCTTCAGGTAAAGTTCAGGGGCAATGCGCAGATACAGATCCACGTCCAGCGTATTGTGATGGGTCACAAATGGGCGTGCCGCCGCACCGCCATAAACCGGCTGCATCATGGGCGTTTCCACTTCTAGGAATCCACGTTCTTCCAACTGCCGCCGCAAGGAAGAAATAATGCGGGAACGGGTCACGAAGGTATCGCGGGACTCCGGGTTGGCGATCAGGTCAAGGTAACGCTGGCGGTAACGAGTTTCCACGTCCTCCAGCCCATGCCACTTTTCGGGAAGGGACAGCAGGATCTTCGACAGGAACTCAAGTTTCTCCGCATGAACCGTGAGCTCGCCGGTACGGGTACGGAAGAGAAACCCGTGAGCGCCAATGATATCTCCCGTTTCCAGCAATTCAAACAGTTTGTAGTCTGTTTCTGAAACATCATTCTTGCGAATGTACACCTGCAGCCGCTGGCCGTCCTGCAGCAGATGCAGGAACGAGGCCTTCCCCATGCGGCGAAGACCCACGATGCGTCCGCAAACACTCACCTTTGGACGCTCGCCATCCAGAGTTTCCGCGTTCGTTTCCGCGTACTTGCTGAGAACTTCGGACACCGCATGGGAGGCGTCGAAGCGTTTGCCATAGGGTCGGAACCCAAGCCCTTCAATTTCTGCAATCTTCCGCAGTCGCTGCCGCAGCAGCTCAGTTTCAAGCGACAAGTGATGCTCCCCTAGCCAAAACCTTAATTATACGGCGGCCGGGATGGAAGCAGACAGGAACAGCAGCAGGCACCTACAGATTGCGGGCGCGAACAAGCAGAGCAAAGACGCCACCCGGGCGGGAAGTTCGGGAAGGCACTCATGAGGAAATACCCACGCGCAACGGTGTTGCAAAGGCGTCAGCCCTCCGGCCCCCATTGAATCCCACGGGATGTCCTGCCAGAATCTATAGAAACATGGCAAGCCCGCTTTGTTTTAGGCGCCAGATCCCGCCTCAGGCAGCCCGAGTGCGCGGTTGTGCCACTTTGGGGATGCTTGTGGCGGCGGTGTGTCTGCTGCTGGCGGCGCCTCCTGCAAGAGCCGGTGTGGAGGAAGGTCTGGCAGCCTTCCGCGCGGGAAATTTTGCCCAGGCGCTTTCGGAGTTCCGCACTGCTGCGGACCAAGGTAACGCGACCGCGATGGTGAGTTTGGGGTTCATGTATCTCCGCGGCCATGGGGTAGACGTGGACCCCAAACAGGCCGCGCACTGGCTGCAGATGGCCGCCGAAAGGGGCATTGCACCCGCGCAACACAGCCTGGCCCTGCTTTACTATGAAGGCCGGGGAGTTGCGCGGAACACAGCGGTGGCCGCCAACTATTTCGAATCTGCCGCGCTTCAGGGTTTGGCTGATGCGCAATATAACCTGGGCGTTCTTTACAGCCGCGGCGATGGCGTGAAACAAGACTGGACGCTTGCCCGCTTCTGGCACCAGAAGGCGGCAGAGCAGGGTGTGAGTGATGCCCAACTCGCCCTCGGCGTGATGGAAGCCAACGGATACGGAACGCCGCAAGATTACGAAGCAGCCGCACGTTGGTTTGGAAAAGCAGCCGCGGCGGGGAACACCCGAGCCAGACGGATGCTCGAAACCGCCTTCAGCGACCTCGCCGGGGAACCGTCCACAACGTCTGAGCTGGGGTTGCCAGATTCAAGGCAAACGCCGGACGAATTGGCTTCACGCCCAGCCGGGCAGCAGCAAAACCTGCCAGATTCACCGGCTGGAGCGGAATCGCCTTCCCTCCCCCGCAGCCCCAACCTCGCCGCTGCTGCTGCTCCGCCAGCGGGAAAAAGGCAGGAGCCTGCGCTGCCGCCAAAGTTCTGGGAAAGCCCACCAGCGCCCATCACCGAACAAGCCTTCCGCAACCTGCAGGGCTACGCCGCTGCCGGGGATGCTGGCGCGCAAGTGAGGTTAGCCTGGCACTATCTTCATGGCGTGAGTGCACCGGAGAGCCCAGTGCGCAGCTATGTTTGGGCGGAGCGTTCCGCGCGCAACGCCAGTTCCGAGGGCGAAAGCATGGCCAAAGCGCTACTGCCCCGCCTTAGCCCCCGGCAGCAATCCGCCGCTCGCGCCATTCTGGACCCCAATCCCCGGAAGTCACCCTAATCCTTGGGTTTACTATCTGCGAAAATGGCAGATGAGGCGCTGGCGTCACATTCCGCATCTAAAAGACAGCGTCCGATTGAATCGGACCCTGTAGAAAGCGCAGAAGAAAAGGAATCACGATGGAAGAAAATGGCCGCCTAAGCAGCGCGCAGAGCAAGTCGCTTGTGATTTTCCTGGGACTGGCGGTGGCCATCCTTACAGCAGGGTCCGTTTGGTGGGGAATGTCACACCCCACCCCCGCTTCGCTAAAGGTGGTGACCCCGGCGCAAACACCCGGGGGACCAGCGGTGGTTCAAGCCACCATCACTGTAAATGGCATGAC
>CAZUAX010000064.1:19433-21753 GCA_964618435.1 uncultured Solibacteraceae bacterium | reverse complement strand
CAATCGTTCCAATGTTTACGTGCGGTTTGCTGCGGTCAAATTTCTCTTTTGCCATAAGGCTTTCCCTCGATAACCGTCATGATGCGAACAGGACCCCTCGGAATTGGGCCACCGCTCTTGCGGCATCCCAACCCTCGGAAGCCAGATCCGGACAGCAAAAAGCAGGCCGGAAAGCCTGCGTTTCACCACCGGACCTTGGCGAGAAGGCGACGCAACGCCTCTCGCGATTTGGGCGCCTGCTCAGCGCCTTCCGGTTCTCTACCCGGTTTTTCCGCGCGGACGATTTCCGTAGATCCGCCCGCCAAAATCTGGAGCTGATGACCGGGATTGAACCGGTGACCTCGTCCTTACCAAGGACGCGCTCTACCAACTGAGCTACATCAGCAAACTAAACACCCAAATCAGCAAAATGGCGAAAGCCCCATGGAAACTCGCGCCACCACTCCGGCCAACATTCGGCCGAAAAATTTTGGTGGACAGGGAAGGATTCGAACCTTCGTAGCGCGCAAGGCGCGACAGATTTACAGTCTGTTGGTTTTAACCACTCACCCACCTGTCCATTCACACACAGCCTGGGGGTGAGTGATGACCCTGTCGCTGTCTTGAAGCCTATTCGCCAGATGTTTCCGGCGCCCTGAACCTGAACTTTCCAAGCAGAAAGTTCGCCTTGCAACGATTGCTATTCTCGTGATGAACAGCCCTCGGGAGCCGAACTAACTGGAGCCGGCGAAGGGATTCGAACCCCCGACCCTCTGATTACAAATCAGATGCTCTACCAACTGAGCTACGCCGGCGCTCGAAACCTCTGATTGTAGCAAAAATATGGAGCGGGAGACGAGGATCGAACTCGCAACATTCAGCTTGGAAGGCTGACACTCTACCAATTGAGTTACTCCCGCACGGGGACAGCACCATCTAAGGTGCGCTTCCACCACATCCTATTCTACGGAAACCACGTCGAGTTGGTCAACGCTGGCTTACTGGCACCTCGATCTACCCTGCCTCACAATCACTTGCCTGCCGTCACTGGCTTTGAAATGATATCCATCCCCATGTAGGGGCGTAGCACCTCGGGGACGGCAATGCTTCCATCCTCCCTCTGGTAATTCTCCAGCACTGCCACCAAAGTACGACCCACCGCAAGACCGCTACCGTTCAGCGTATGGACAAACTCACTCTTCCCTCCTCCGGTCTTCACACGGATGGCAGCACGACGCGCCTGGAAGTCCTCAAAATTGCTGCAGGAGGAGATTTCCTTATACTCGCCCAGGCCGGGGAGCCAAACCTCCAGATCGTAGGTTTTTGCCGACGAAAAGCCCATGTCCCCCGTACAGAGCAGCATCCGGCGATAGGGGAGGCCAAGCGCTTCGAGAATGGCTTCGGCATCGGCGGTGAGCGCTTCCAGTTCCTGGTAGCTTTGCTCCGGCGACGTAAATTTCACCAGTTCCACCTTCTGGAACTGGTGCTGGCGAATGATACCCCGGACATCACGCCCGTAGGAGCCCGCTTCGCTGCGAAAACAAGCGGTAAAGGCACAATAGCGGATGGGAAGATCCTGCGTTTGCAGGGTTTCGTCACGGAAGAGGTTGGTAACAGGCACCTCAGCCGTGGGAATCAGCCAGAAATCACTGCCCTCCACTTTGAACAGGTCTTCGGCGAACTTGGGAAGTTGGCCGGTACCAAACAGGCTGGCGGAATTCACCAGGAAGGGAGGTAGCACTTCGGTGTAGCCATGCTTCGCGGTGTGAGTGTCGAGCATGAAGTTAATGAGCGCCCGCTCGAGGCGAGCCAGTGCGCCCTTGTAGACAACAAAGCGTGCACCAGTAATTTTGGCAGCGCGCTCAAAATCGAGGAGCCCCAGGTCCGAACCCAGATCCCAATGAGCTTTCGGCGCAAATGGAAACTCGCGAGGCGTGCCCCAGCGCTTAATTTCCGCATTATCCTCGCTGCTGCCACCCACGGGGACGGAACTGTGCGGCAGGTTGGGTACCCCCGTCATGAGTTCGCGGAATTCGTCGTCGGCCTGCTGGGCGCCCGCCTCCAATTCACTAATGCGCTCGCCGATGGCCCGCACACGGACTTGGGCTTCGGTGGTGTCCTGACCCTGCTGGCGGAGGGCTCCGATTTCCTTGCTGCGCGCGTTGCGTTCGCTGCGCAGGGCTTCGATTTCGGTAAGGGCTTCCCGGCGGCGGGCATCGAGGGCTAAAAAGGCATCGGCGTCCAGCACAAAGCCGCGTTGGGCAAGGCGTTCCGCCACCTCCGCGAGGTTTTTGCGAAAGAAATTGAGATCTAGCACAGCTATTAGATTAGCTTGTTTGCG
>CAZUAX010000064.1:6202-19333 GCA_964618435.1 uncultured Solibacteraceae bacterium | reverse complement strand
TTCACCCAGTTTTACAACACGGCGCGCTGCTGCCCGACGCGCGCGTCTTTGTTGACTGGCCTCTATCCGCACCAGACCGGCGTAGGCCACATGGTGGATGCCCCTAAGCCCTATCCAGGCTACACGGGAGTGCTCAGCAGGAACTGCGTGACCATTGCCGAGGCGCTGCGTCCCGCTGGCTACCGCACCTGGATGTCCGGCAAATGGCACGTGACCCCGGTTACCGATTCCAAGGACAATTGGCCCCTGCGGCGCGGCTTTGACGACTTCTTCGGCACCATCCACGGAGCGGGCAGCTTCTTTGATCCCGTCACACTGACCCGGGGCAACGAAGCCGAGAAACCGGAGCCTGAGCACTACTACACGCACGCCATCGCGCGTGAGGCCAGCCGGATGATTGAGGGCCACGACGGGAAGGACCCGTTCTTCCTGTACGTGGCCTTCACCGCGCCGCACTGGCCGCTGCATGCCCTGGAATCGGATATCGCCAAGTACCGGGGCCGTTACAAGGATGGCTGGGACAAGCTTCGCGACGAGCGCCGCCAGCGCATGGTGCAGATGGGGCTGGTGGATGCGAAGTGGCCAATGTCTCCGCGGGACGATCGGGTACCCACCTGGGAGGATGCGGCAGACAAGGAATGGCAGCAGCGTCGCATGGAAGTTTATGCCGCGCAGGTGGATTCCATGGACCAGGCCATTGGCCGTATTCTGGACAGCCTCACAGCCAAGGGATACCTGGAAAATACGCTGGTCCTGTTCCTGGCGGACAACGGGGGCTGCGCCGAGGAACTGCGACCAAACCCCAATCCGCAGAGGAACCTGCATGTTCCCGGGACGGCCCCCGATGGTTCGCACCTTCAGTTCGGCAACGATCCCGCCACGATGCCCGGTGCGGACAACACCTACCAGAGCTATGGCGTGCCTTGGGCGAACGCCAGCAACACCCCGTTCCGGCTGTATAAGCACTGGGTACACGAGGGTGGAATCGCCTCGCCACTGATAGCCCATTGGCCCAGCGGCATCCCGGCTGCGAATGAGCTACGTAAGGAACCGGCCCACCTGATTGACATCATGGCCACGTGTTTGGACCTCGCGGGTGCCACCTATCCTACACAGCATGCGGGACAGCAAATCATTCCTCTCGAAGGAGTGTCTCTTGCGCCCGTATTCGCGAGCGACAAGCCTGTCCGCAAGCAGCCCCTGTTCTGGGAGCACGAAGGCAACCGCGCCATCCGCGAGGGGAAATGGAAGCTGGTTTCCCGCTTCAATAACGGAAGCCGGTGGGAGTTGTATGACCTGGAGGCAGACCGCACCGAAACCAATGACCTGGCAGGGCAGCAGCCGGATCTTGTGGCACGCCTGGCGGCCAATTACGAGGAATGGGCCAAACGCGCGATGGTGACAGACTGGGAGCAGGTGCGCTCCTCCGCCAGGCTTCCGGTCCCCGGCAGCCTGTATCCTATAGACCGGCAGTGAGCAGGGAAGCTGCTGACAGCCCGGGTGGCCGCGGACGCCTTACGGGTTGCTTTGTGCCGGCCTCGTGTTCGATCCCAGCACCGGGAAGCGTCGCATGATCTGTCCGAAGGTCTCGTCCCCGTCGAGAACACGGGGATCACGAGTGTCCCGGAGGTAAGTATCCAGCCGGAACGACAGGTCGCGCTTCACGCCTTCAAAAGCAATGTCATTGGCGAGGTTCTTCTGCTGGAAAGGGTCATCCGTGATCTTGTAGAGTTCCTCGGCCGGGCGCTTGCCGAATGCAGCTTCAAACAGCCCCGGATCCTCCGCGCGCCGGTTGAAGATCTCGGACTTCGACCGGCCACCATCGGTGTCGCCATAACCCTTGACCGGATCGTCGTCGGGCCAGCTGATTCCGGGGTGGTCACCCACGGGGTTGCGGTCTGGAAAGAAATTCCGGATGTAGAGGTACTCAGTGGTGCGAATCGCCCGCGCTGGATATCCCGCGCCATCTGGGCGGCTGCCAGGTAAATGTCTCTCGATGCCAAAGACTACCGTATCGCGCAGCGGATCCACCTGGCCGGACTGCCTGGTCTCCAGGTGGTACATCAAGCTGATGCCGGTCATCTCCCCAGGGACGCGCAGTCCAGTTGCTTCCAGGATGGTGGGGGCCAGGTCACAGTGGCTTACGAGATCCTCCACAACACGCCCCCCCTTGGCTCCCCTTCCCCATCGCATGACGAGTGGAATCCGAGCGCCGTAGTCATAGAGATTCCCTTTAGCTCGCGGAAAGGCCATTCCATTGTCGCTGGTGACGATCACCAGCGTGTCGGCAAGCAGCCCCCGCTGGTCGAGCGACTCCAGCAAGCGGCCAAGTTGCTGATCAAACCACTCGATCTCGAAGGCGTAGTCAGCCAAATCTCCCCGCACTTCCGCGGTATCGGGCAGGAAGTCCGGCACCTCCATGTCTTCCAGCTTCTTGCCGTTTTTCACCCCGATACCCGGGTTAAAGGCACGGTGGGGCTCAATGACGCCCGCCCAGAAGCAGAAGGGAGAGCCGTCGGTGATGCCATCGAGGAAGGCTGCAAAGTTCGCGGCGTAGTCAATGTCACTGATCTCCGAGCCCGGCGGCGAGAGCTTCTTTTCGTTAAAGGCAGGCCCTGCGGGAGAGACGGTGCGTCCGGACGCTTCCCAGTTGCCGGGACCCCACCCCTTGCCGGTATAGCCGACCACATAGCCGGTTTGGGCAAGAAGGTCAGTGTAGAGAGGAATTTCCTGCGTGGGCCACACCGTATGGTTCATCGCCGCTTCCCGCAACCGGTAGAACTGTTGCCCGCTCAGGATAGAGCCTCGGGCAGGACAGCACGATGGGGCCGAGACAAAGGCATTCGTAAACAAAACACCTTCCTGTGCCACGCGATCAAAGGCCGGAGTGGAAACCATCTTCGAGCCATAACTGCCAGCATGCGGAAAGGATTGGTCGTCCGTCACCACCATCAGGACATTAGGTCGCTGCTGGCCCATTCCGCAGGAGGAAAGGCCTAAGGCTGCCACGCTGGCGGAGATGCCCAAAGAAGACTGCAAAAAACTGCGGCGGTTCATCAGCGCCATCGTAACACCTGAGTGGCCTGCCATGGCGCATTTCAGGCGAGTTGCTGGAAACAAATGGCGATTCCAAACAGTTGGATGGCAGGGTAACGTCAGCGGCGTCGCAGTAGAGCGCCTCCACTCGTGAGCTGTATGCTGGCAGGAACTGAACCCTTTGTTTCCCAGCGAACAACCAGGACTCCAGGGGCAAGCGGCGCCACCCATAAGGTACCCTCACCGTGACTGGCATTCCGCCAGCGAAAAGAACCACGGAAGTCACCTTCCGGCGATTCAACTGGGAATTCCACCACCGGGACAAAACCCGCACTAAGGAATCTTGCCGCTGCAGGATGAGCAGCTTGCAAGCCATAACGGCTGGCGAAACGACCAGACAGCCCTCGCGGCGAGCGAGTGATCTGGAGCTCCATGTATTCCAACGGGAAGAGGTCGGTGGCGGAAACTGGCTGGTCGGGAGACAGCCATCGCCCCAGAATGCCGTCCTCGCTCATGGAGGCAAGTTGCCAGTCCAGGCATGGGAGGGTTGCCTTGAGTGCAGCATCCAACCGTAGTCTGGCGAAGCCGTCACTAATCCGTGAGAATTCACCCCCTTCTGTTCGTTGTCCTTGGGGAAAATCAAGAGGACCGGCAGGCGTACCCTGAGATCCAGCAGGGGCGCGGAGCGCCAATCGCCGCGACCCTTCTTGCACAGGATGGCCCGCGCCCCATGTGTGCCATCGCAGGCTGGCTTCCGCTCCAAGCACTTGGAGCGTGCCAGTCACCGTCTCGCCAGTTTCAGGATTCTGGCAGCCGGCGAGCCACGCCCCCTGCAACGGAGCCAAACTGTGGATGAGTTCGTCAGTTGCCTCCGGCATTGGGACTGCCTCGCGTCTTTTGACTGGCGCGGGCAATGCCGAATGCGCCCCCACTGTGGCGCTGTTCTCTGGTGCATGGGCAACCAACGGCGCGGAACCGGTGGCGGGCTTGTTGGCCCCCCGCGTGAAGCTGTGGGCAGCTGTTGTTTCCCTCTGCCGGGCGTAACCGCTTGTGTCCGTCTGCGCTTCACAGGGGCCGACGCTGTGGAAAGAAGCTGCACGGCAATCTTCGCCGCCCTGGGCTACTGGCAGTTTGGCTGGAGCTAATTTGGGACGCGTCTGGGTATCGTCAATCGGAAACCAGGCGCTGGTTGTGCCCTGCCCGCGTTGCAGGCTGGCTGAGGTCCGCACACTATTCGATGCTGCTCCCGCCCCCGGGAGAAGCTCCATCGGCAACGGCGCAGCAGTCGAATCAATAGGATCTTGCGCTCCGCCAGCCGTCGCAGGCACGTGGGGCGCCCGTCTGGCCGCCATATCCAGTTCCCAAACCACCAACACAGCGCCAGCCATTACCGCAAGGGCAAGAAAGCGAACGCGCAGCATTGCCTGGCACGGCAACAAGGCGCGCACAAGGGTAGATCGCACCCGCTCAGTACGCCCGCGGAGGAATGAGCGAGACCCTCTGGTCACAGCAGCCATCGGCAAGAGCCGCACTGTCCCCTCATCCTCGCGGGCAGGCCTGGCTTGATCGTAGTCCCGCTTCCTGCCTGGATGGCTGAGCACGAAATACGCATGCTGAATACGCAGAAACTTTTCTGCGCCAGGGATGGGGACATCGCTTTCTGCAGGTGTGCTAGTGCGGGTATCACTGCCAGCGCCCGCATCGTTGCGAGCGATCTTGGCAAATTGCGTCACGTCGGGGTGATGAATCGCGGCCAGTCTCCGCCACGCTTGCCTGATGGTGGCGGCGTCCGCCTCCGGCGTTAAGCCGAGCAGGGCGTAAAGGTCCTCTTCCGCGGATGAGGTAGAGCAATCCAAACCGCTGTGCGGAATTTGCGCCATCAAGAGTTCCAGGGACGGGAGACACAGAAAACGGCGTGGAGCCTGCGAAGCAGAGGTGTCTGCACGACAGGGAAACGCCACACTACGCTTGATCGGCAACCCTCGAACCGGCCTTTAGCCCCCAACGGACGTCCGCGTGGAATCGTCCAGCACCATAGATTCGTTCCGGGATGAGGACCTGCCCAGGCCTGAGACGGGCCCCAGGCAGGGGGCATGAGAGGGCGGACCCTCTGACGAGGGGTTTCCCCGTCTGCGGCTAGCGCACCATTTTGCTTACTTCGCTGCTTAGCTGGCTCCCGATGGGACCCTGCTGGCCGGCATACTTGTTGCCAGGCTTCGTGCGGTAAGGATTTGAAGACGGTGAAGATAGCTGCTCAAACGTGAAGGAGCAAATACGCATTCCGGGGTAAAGTGCTACGGGAAGCCGGCTGAGGTTACTGAGTTCCAAAGTGGCCTTGCCAGTCCAACCCGGGTCAAACAGACCTGCGGTTCCATGCACAATAATGCCCAGGCGTCCCAGGCTGGAGCGCCCTTCCAATCGGCCGAGCACATCGTCCGCCAGTTCCATGGATTCCTCAGTGATCGCCAGCACAAAATCACTCGGCTGCAGGACGAAGGCTTCCCCATCGGGCACCACCACCTTGCGCATGAGGTCCTGGTAGCCAATCGGATTCCGCAAGTCCACAAAGGGATAGCGCTGGTACTCAAAGACGTTAAACTCGTTCCCTAAACGCAAGTCCACCGAACAACTGCCAAACTGCTCGGGCGCTAGCGCCGGCTCAAAGCGGATCTTGCCCGCCTCAATGTACTTTTTGATGTCGACGTCCGAAAGAACCACTGGGGTCTCCTGCCTCTGCAATCGTAGCAAATCCGCCAGCCGCGGACGCGTCCCAAAAATTGACAGGATGCGCAACTTTTTTTGAAAAAAAAACGCAAAAGGTATTGCGACAGGAAACTCCGTAATGCTAGGATTAGATCAACAGTAAGTCATCATCTGACTTAATAGCATCCCCAGCAGCGAGACCCAGCTCGCTGCATAGCCCCTCATAGAAGCCCCGGTTCCCAGACCGGGGCTTCTCTCCTTTTGCGACAGAAATTTCCAGCCGAGGGCACCCCAGGCACATGCTGACAGACACTGGAAACGACTTACTCCTTCGCAGCGATGCCGAGCGACCGCATTTTCCGGTAAAGATTACTGCGTTCGAGTCCCAGCAGTTCTGCTGTTCTTGACACGTTTCCACCCGTTTCTTCGAGTTTCTTCAGGATGTACTCGCGTTCAATCCGGGATCGAACCTCCTGCAGGCTCCCTACGAAACGGTCACTGTGCGCGTCGGCCCGCTTCGTGCGATCCAGAGGAATATGCTTGGCCGCCACGTCACTTCCTGGATGGAGAATGGCGATACGCTCCATCAGATTACGCAGTTCCCTCACGTTTCCGGGCCAGGAGTGTTCAAGCAGCAGTTTCAATGCATCTGGCTGCAGCGTCTTGGCCTTCCGTCCGTATGCGGCGGTGAATTGGCTAAGGAAGTGTTCACAGAGAACCGGAATATCCTCACGGCGTTCGCGCAGCGGTGGGACGACGAAAGGAATCACGTTCAGCCGGTAGAAGAGGTCTTCCCGGAAATTGCCGCGCTCGATCTCCTGCTCCAGGTTCTTGTTGGTGGAGGCAACCACGCGCACATCCACATGCACAGCTTCCTGCGCCCCCAATGGCTCCACGCGATGTTCATCCAGCACCCGCAGGAGTTTGGCCTGCGTCCGCAAACTCATGTCGCCCACCTCATCGAGGAATAGCGTGCCACCTTCCGCGCGCTCAAACTTGCCCAGCTTCTCGTGATGGGGCGGAGGCAGATTGCGGTTGCGCTCGCCGAAAAGCTCGCTTTCGATCATGTCCTCGGGAATGGCGGCGCAATTCACTTCAATAAACGGCTTACCGGCACGCGGGCTCTGGGCATGCAACGCACGGGCAACCAGTTCCTTCCCCGTCCCGCTCTCGCCATAAATCAGCACCCGTCCCTTGGTGGCGGCCATCAGTTGCAGTTGCTGACGTAGCGCCTTCATAGAAACGCTTTCGCCCAAGATCTGGTAGCGGGTGAGTTCGTCATCCCGAAGCCGGCGGTTTTCCAGCTCCAGATCGTGCAACTGGATGGCGTTCTTCACAGCCAGCAGCACCTTGTCGATCGTAAGTGGCTTTTCCAGGAAGTCGAAAGCGCCGTATTTGGTGGCCCGCACGGCTGCCTCAATGGTGCCGTGGCCAGAGATCATCACTACGGTAGGACGGCGTTCAAGGGGCAGTTGCTGCAACTGCAGTAAGGTCTCCAGCCCATCTATGCCTGGAAGCCAGATATCCAGCAGGACGATTACGAACGTTTCCTTTCGCAGCAGTTCCAGGCACTGTTCGCCCGTGGGCACCGCGGCACAGGTGTACCCCTCATCCTCCAGGACGTCGCAAAGGGTGGTGCGAATGGCGTGTTCGTCGTCCACTACCAGAATGCGTGGAGAGCTCATGCCCGGCTGGCCTCCGCCGAAACCGGCTGCGGTTCTTCCTGGCTGGCAGGGAGTTCAATCACAAAGCGAGTACCCACAGTCTGATTGTCCTCTACCCGGATACCCGCGTGGTGATCTTCCAGGATGTGGTTGACGATGGCGAGGCCAAGCCCGCTTCCCCTCCCCTTCGTGGAGTAGTACGGCACAAAGAGCTTGGTTTTGTCCTCGTCCGACACGCCACAGCCCGTATCCGCGATGGTGAGTTCTACCCGATGGCCTGGAAGCGGGGCCGTGGCCACGCTAATCCGCTTAACCGCGCTATCCGCCATGGCCTCCACGGCATTATCCACCAGATTTACAATCACCCGTTTGAACTGTTCAGGGTCGGCGTCCACGCGGGGAAGGGCTGGCGCCAGTTGAAGATGCATCTGCACCTCGTCCAGACGACCCTGGAAAACACTTAGCGCGTCTTCGACAATGTCATTGATCTCGACGGGGCGCAACTGTGCGCTAGGCATCCGCGCGAATTGCGCGAACTCATCCACCAGCATACGTACGGAGTCCGCCTCACGCCCAATCATCTCGGCACACTCACGGATGATACGCGCGGTATCGTCATCGAATTTGGCACGGTGAAGCTTTCGGCGAATACGGTCCGCCGAAAGCGAGATGGGCGTAAGCGGATTCTTGATTTCGTGGGCCACCCGGCGCGCCACTTCATGCCAGGCTGCGGCCTTCTGCGCGCGGAGCAGTTCCGTGGTGTCTTCAAGGACAATCACAAATCCAGTGCGTGGTTTGCGATCGATGGCAGCCACGGTTACGCTAATGTTTCGCGCACTCCCATCAATTACGTACTCCCACTGCCGCGACGCTACCGCTGTGCGGGCAGCCCGGTTCATGAGGTAGTGCAACTCCGCCGCATCTTCGGAAGAGAACGCATCCTCCAGACGAGCCGCTTTCTCTGGGTTCACTCCTGGAAACATCTGCCGGAATGCAGAGTTTACACGCTGGATACTGCCGTCGGAGGAGACAGAAAGCACCGCTGTGGGAATGCTTTCAAGAATGGTCTCCATGAAGCGACGGCGGCGCTCCAGCTCGAGGGCGCTTGCTTCTAGATCCTGTGTCATTTCATTGAAGCCGCTTACCAGCGAAGCCAGTTCGTCGTTTGCCGGAATCTGCACCCTGTAGCGAAGATTACCTTTCCGCACCTCACCCGCCGCATGCAGCAAGGCGGCGATGGGGGTACTAATTTGCTTGGCCAACAGAAGCGCTACCCAAATGGCGATGAACAGCACGAACAGGGTAAGCAGGCTCATCAGTTGCAGGTAAAAGGCCCGCCACGCGCGACGATCGATGGATAGCTGGTCGTAGTCGCGTAGATACCGGATGATGGAAGACTGCTGCTCGGCGAGGTCCATCGGAAGCTTGGAGGCAACGGTCACATAGCCCAGTACACGATCCCCTTGCTTGGCGGAGATCCGGGCAATGGCGCGCGTTCCCGACACCGGAATCAGCTGCTCAGGGTCGCCGCACGATCCCAGTGGCCGGTCGTCCCGGTCCGTAATGGCCGCCGCGGGGATTCGGAATTGCTCGCAGAGCGGGGCCAGAACTCTCGTCGCGTTCGCGCGCTGCCGCATTGCCGCGCGAAGATCATCCTGCGCGGCCAACAGATGCGCCTGGGTCATGGCGCGATCTGCGGCTTCACGGTCAAGCGCCACGCCAATGGAAATGAGATGTTGCTTAATACCCTCGCCCGGGCGGCTGAACCATTTATCCAGGTTGTAGTTCAGCACGGAGACGCTAAACAGCACAAGAAAAATGCCGGGCAGCACAGTGAGACCGATTGCTCCCGCCACAAGCTTTGTCTTAATGCGTGAGCCTTCACGGCTGCTTTTTCGTTCCAGGTACAGCTTCAGCGCCGTGCGGAACAGCAGAAAGCCAAGCGTGAGCGTAAGGAGAAAGACGACGGTTGAGATCGCCCAAAAAAGGAAGGTTTGGTTTAGATCAGTGGGGCCGTAGCCACCGAAAGTGAAAGACCCCTGCCAAACGACGAAGGTCGTCGAGAGGACAAGCAGCGTTAAGCCGGCCGCAATGAGAAGTCGCTGGCGCATCCTGCAGGCACTTGCCCGTATTATATGCGGAAGCCGCTACGGGACGCGATGCGCAGCCGCGAGCTGATGGGCAGCACGGCCACAAAGGCCAAAGGCGCGGTCTAGTGCTGCGCGCCACGCATCGTGCGGAACTCGTAACGCTCAATCGCCATGGCATAGCGTCCACTGTCGCTCCGCACGATGCGCCCGAGCGTCACCAGTTGCAGCGGTAGCTTTTGGTCAAGCTGCGCAGGCCAGTTGATGGATAGCTCAAGGCGCTCGCCTACAGAGAGGGTGACGTCGCTGGTGAAGTAGACACCCTTTGAGCTGATGTCTATGGTTTGTCCGCGGCCAATTTCCACGGAGTTGCGCATGCTCAACCGCTTGAATCGTATCTCGCGGATAAGGGGGAACCGAATAGAAGATCTCTTCTCGCGGCCGCGGATCTGCGCGCTCTTGGATGTTTGTTCAGTAACCATTTCTGTTGCCTGCAATCTCATTTCAACCTTTTCGGTGTTCCCAGAATCGCCCATAGGAAAAAAACATTCAATAGAACTTTCGGTTCATTCTTGATGGTACGGAAGTTTGGTGGGTTTGCGGTACCTTCGCCCTGCGAATCAAGTATCCTAGCACCATGCGCCCATTCAATTTCTGCATGCCGTTTGTCCTGGTCATGTTTCTCAGCATCTTCGCCAATGCCCAACAAAAACAGGCCGTCACGCCCGCTGGCGCCCAAACTGCCGGTCCTTATTCGCCCGGCATTTTGGCCGGAGGTACCCTCTACGTTGCCGGCCAGGTAGGGCGAACACCTGACGGAAAGTACCCCGAAAAGTTCCAGGACGAAGTGAAGCAGTGCCTGGAAAATGTCGGAGAAATTCTAAGGGCTGCCAAATACAGCTTCGGGGATGCCGTCGCTGTGCAGGTGTACCTTACCGACATGAGCACCTTCCAGGCAATGAATGAAGTCTACGCAACGTACTTTTCTAAGCCTTATCCGGCACGCACCACCGTGGGCGTGAAGGAACTGGTTGGGCCGGCACGCATTGAGATTACCGTAACTGCCTGGAAGAAATAGAGCGAGAACTACGCCTCGATGCGATCAAACCTCGGCAGAATTGGCCAAACTCAATAGATCTGGCATCTCCGGGCAAGTTCGATTTTCCTTCAAGGGATTTGAATGTTGCCCGGAGCTTGACCATGCTGGCAGCCAAGCCCGATATCCCCCGCCATTCTCGTTCAACCCCTCCACCCTTTGCGCCGATAGCCGCAGGGAATTTGCCGGAAAGCTATCTCCGCGCGGAGTGCCGAATGCCGTTTTCTGCTGGCAATCGACCATGCTTCGACCGATAATCGGAGTATCCGGTTCGTTTAGGAGAAATCCCGTGAGCGTATTGATCTCTTCCCGTCGTGGATTCCTCGCCACTGCCGCCGCCGCTGGACTCACGCCGACAGGTGCGGCTTCCCCATCCGCTGGGAAGGACGAACCCATTGAGTTGCCCCGGGTATCTTTTTTCGGAACCGAGATTACGCGCCTGGTGATCGGTTCGAACCCCCTCTATGGCTATTCGCATGTGAACGTTATTTACGACCGGATGATGCGTGAGTGGATGACCCAGGACCGTCGGGTGGAAACTCTTCATCGCGCCGAGGCCGCGGGCATCAACACCTGGCAGGTGCACTACAATACCCCCACCATTGAGGACTTGAAACGCTATCGCGCCGAAGGCGGCAAGATGAACCTTCTGCTGCTGGGTGACTTTGCGCTGATGACGGATTGGAGCCTAATCAAGGAGGTTGCCAAGCTGAAGCCGCTTGGAATTGCGCATCACGGCAACCGCACCGACAATCGCTTCCGCGAAGGCACCATGGACGTGGTGCACGATTTCGTGAAGGCCGTACAGGATGCAGGATTACCGGGCGGTGTATCCACACACAATCCGGCTGTCGTGGATTTCATCGAGCAACGGGGCTGGCGCGTTGACTACTACATGACATGCCTCTACCACGTCACCCGCACTCGCGAGGATGCACGCAAGGAGTTTGGCGAGTCTCCGTTGCCGGAAACGTTTATGGAACGGGATCCCGAACGCATGACGGCCATGGTCCGTAAAACCTCGAAGCCCTGTTTTGCATTCAAGCTGCTGGCTGCCGGAAGGCTGATCAACCGGCCTGCCATGGTGGATGATGCCTTCCGCTTTGCACTGGAAAACATTAAGCCCAGCGATGCGGTAATTGTGGGCATGTTCCCCAAATACGCTAACGAAATGCGCGAGAATGCGGAACGCGTTGCTCGCATCTGTGCAACCGTACCCAGCGAATAGCAGGTTCCCGCGCAGGCGGCAACGCCACGGCATCCGGAGTCCCATCGCCAACACAACTGCACGAAGCCGCGCCGCCTGGTCTGGTATGATGCCCGAAACGAAAGTCAGGCTATAGAAGCCCTTGGTGCTTCCATGGGGAGGGCATTACGATGCAGACGCGACGACAGGCAATGATTCAGACAACGCTCGGGTTAGCCGCGGGGACGGTTGTCGCGGCACAGACCGCAGGCTCATCCGTGCGGCGCTACGTGCGATTTCGCCATCGCAACGCCACGCAATACGGGCTGCTGGAAGGCGATCAGGTGCGCCCTCTCGCCGGACCTTTGTTTGGTGATCACCGCCCAGCCACCAGCACCTTGGCACTCAAGGACGTGAAACTGCTCTATCCGTGCGAGCCTCGCCAGGTGCTGGCCTGCGGACTCAACTACCGCAGCCACGTGGGAAATGCCCCCATCCCCACCCGGCCCGAGATCTTTTTCAAGCCCATCACCTGCTTGCAGAATCCTGGGGACCCCATTCTGATTCCACCCGGTGCCAAGAATGTGCACCCTGAAGCCGAAATCGTAGTGGTTGTGGGCAAGCCACTGCATCGCGCCACGCGAGCACAAGCGGAATCAGCCATTTTCGGCGTCACCTGCGGCAACGACGTCTCGGAACGAGACTGGCAGGGCGGTCCGGACAAAGACCTCCAATGGTGGCGCGCCAAAGGGGCCGACACTTTCGGGCCCCTTGGACCCTGCATCGCCCGTGGCCTAAACTACGGCAATTTACAGGTGGAGATGCGGGTGAATGGGAAAGCCATGCAAAAACAGCGCACCTCTGACCTGATCTTTGACCTACCCTCTATCCTGGTGCAGATTACCCGGCACATGTCCCTCTTTCCGGGAGATGTGGTCTATACGGGCACGCCTGGGCAGACCAGCGCAATGAAGCCCGGGGACGTTGCCGAAGTGGAAATCGAGGGGATCGGCATCTTGAGAAACCCAGTGCAGCAAGGTGGATGACTGTGATCGCCGCGCGCATGGCCTGCTTTCTGGCCGGTCTGGTGCTGGTGGCGTCCGCCACGGCATCTGACCCCGTATCTCTCCCTGAGGTCCGTCGGCCGCACATGGACGCCTGGCTCGGCACGGCTCCTACGCTCGACGGGGTGTTGGAACCTGGCGAGTATGCGGATGCCACCCCTATCCAGGGCGTGGAGAGTTGGGTGGCGCAGTTCTCGCCCACGCGGGACCGGAAGGATCTGGCCCTGCGCGGTTTCGTGAAGCACGACGGAGAGCAACTGTATTTCGCCTTCGTCATTACCGACGATGTGCTTTA
>CAZUAX010000064.1:0-6102 GCA_964618435.1 uncultured Solibacteraceae bacterium | reverse complement strand
TTGAGTGGGCAATCCAGTTCCAGCCCTGCGTGGAGATTGCGCCCGGCAGATACTGGCGCCCCCAGCTTGGCTCCCACACGGTGGGCCTGAACATTGCGCTGGGCGATCTCGATGAGCCGGAGAAGGGTGCCGGAAACTTCGGAAACTTCCACCACGAGGACTGGTGGGCGGGGGCACGGGGCGTGCGAACGCAGTTGCAGCACTTCGGAACCCTTACCCTGCAACCTGGACGGAAGGCAACCGCCAAACCCTAGGCTGGACGGCGGAAGCCTTTGCGAACATTCAGCAGAAAATCGACAGAGAAACCGGTGCGAAGGGCAATGGCGAAAGAGAGCCACGCTGACAAAAAGCGGGCTCTGGTTCCACCTGCTGGGTGAATCCAGAGCCCGCTTTGAGCCTCAGTAACGGAAGCGCCTTCGGCCAGAGCCTACTTCTTCAGCAGACCGGCTTCACGCAGTACCGCTTCGATGCCATTCTTGTCGATGTTTTTCATTGCCGAAGTGGACACTCGCAGGCGAATGAAGCGGTTTTCGCTGGGAATCCAGAAGCGCTTCCAATGCAGATTTGGGTTCCACTTGCGGCGGGTCTTATTGTTGGCGTGAGAAACGTTATTGCCTGAAATGGGCTTCTTGCCCGTAATTGCGCATACCTTTGCCATAACGAACGTCCTTCCTATGGGTTGCTCCCGCCGCGATTGCAGGGAGCGGCTGGCAGGCGGTGCGGCTCCTGAGGGACGAACTTCCACATCCAGGCACACGCCACAATCTCTGATTTTACCTAAGTTCAGGGAAATGGGCAACGTGAGCGACATGTGAGTGACCCTGACGCGGTTCCGGCAGGAAGCTGAGTTTGGCGGGCACTCGCGGGAATATGCTAGCTTCGCAATTGCATGTCCCAGTCTGCTGATTCTCAAACCACTGGCCCTACGGGCGATCCAAAGGCCACTGTGCCCGCACCTCGGCGTGCGGTTCGGGTGCGGCGGGTAGACGAAGTGACTACTTTGGCCGAGCTTTTCGAGCATTGCCTGCCTGCCTTTGGTGGTGCCTACTTGCGCCGGATTTACACTATTCTGGATCGCGCCATCGGGATGGGCTGCCCATTGACGATGTCGATTGCAGGGCCGGTGACGGTCTCCGGGCAGCATCAGGCTTGGCTGATTCCACTGCTAGAGACGGGCTGGATCGCCTACCTGTCCACCACGGACGCTGTTTGTTATCACGATGGGCATCGGAGTCTGCAAGGCCACACGAAAGATCCTATCTTCGAAGTGCCGATCTTCGGCGACGACGCCGCCCTACGCGATGACCGCACCATCCGAGTGACGGACATGGCCTTTGACGAGGATGTACTGCTCGACCAGGATCGGTTCCTAAGCGCCCTGCTAGCCCTCGAGGAGTTCCAGCGGCCAATGACGGGCACGGAACTGCGCTACCGCCTCGGCGCATGGTTTGCCCGGCAGGAACAAGCCAATGGCGTACCGACAGGACTACTGGCGACCTGCCACAAGTTGGCGATTCCCGTGTTTGTGGGCGCACCCGGAGATGGCAGCGTCTTCCTGAACTCCATGAAGTTGTGGGCGATGCGTGAAGCAGGAGTCATCCCCCATCATGGTTTCTCGCTGGACCTGCACGCGGAAGTATTCGAAGCCTGCGCGTATCATCGTTGGGGCCTTTTTGACAACGAACCGTATTCCTTGGGCACCTGGATTCTAGGCGGCGGCGTCCCCAAGAACTACAATCTCCAGCCGGAACCAGCCCTCGGCCAGATTCTTGGCCTGCCGGATGTGCGAGGCTACGAATTCGATGTCCAGATTGTAACGGCGCCCATCACGGATGGCAGCCTCTCTTCGTGTCCACCCGCTGAGGCGGTTACGTGGGGCAAAGTAGATAAAGACACCTACGTGCAGAGCACTGAAAGCATGCAGGCGGACTATTCCATGGTCATGCCCTTCCTGGTGAAAGCGCTGCTCGACAATCGCGCGCATTACGAACGCAGGGCTGATGAGATCGGCCTCGACGCCGCTATCCAGGAAGACCCGCGTGCCAAAGGCTACCTGCGTTCCCGCGCCGGATACAGACTGTTTGCCCAGCGGGAGGCCCTCACCGCAACGCTACTCGACGCGGTCCGCCAGAATGGCGATTGGCTCCTGGAATCGCTTAGCTACCCGCTGCCTCCACAAAAGCAGTCCACATAAGGATTTAGCACCAAGCTAGGCGCGCATTCCCAGCTGGTCTCTGTCACCAGCAGTATCCTCCGCGAAGCGTTCGCCGTTTGCCGTTCGCGCAGCCGCCCTGCGTTTTGTCATCTGCAATTTTTGGAACACTTCATCGATTTCTCCGTAAAAGTTGGTGAGGCCGTTTGTAACCATGTGGGAACCTGTCCGCACCTTTGTGGGGCAAACCTTTTCGAATATGTGGAGATATAAGCTCCGCAGCTTCCTCACCATGTTTGGCATTGCCTGGGGCGTGGTGTCGCTGGTGCTTTTAGGCGGGCTGTGTGACGGCTTTCGTGAGGGCCAGCGCAATAACATGTCTCAAATCGGAAAGGACATTGTGATGGTATGGGGAGGCAAGACAGAAATCCCCGCTGCCGGCCAACCCGCGGGCCGATTCATCCGCCTGCGCCAGCAAGATGTGGAACAGATCCGAACCCAGATCTCCTCCGTTGCCACAGTGAGCGGAGAAGTAAAGCACTTCGGGCTGAACATCAACAGCGATCACAACTCCGGCAAGTTCCTCACCCTCGGTGTGAATGAGCACTATCTTGCGCTGCGCAACTTTCCTTTGGGCGAGGGCCGCTCCATCAACCAGGAGGATGTCCTGCAGGAGCGGCGTGTGGCCATGCTGGGCGCTGAGGTGGCAGAGCAACTATTCCCGAAACACCAGCCGGCCATTGGCTCACGCATTTATCTCAAGGGCATCCCCTATCTGGTGGTGGGCACACTCACGCACAAAACCCAAAACTCCAGCTACGACGGCTGGGACAACGACAAAGTACTCATCCCGGATTCCGTCCTGCTGAAGGACGTGCCAGCCAACCGCGAGACCCGCACCAGTGGACTGGTACAGAGCATCATCTATCGCCCGGCAAGCATCACCCAATGGGAACTCGCCCAGCGGCAGGTGCGCGAATTGCTTGCCCGCAACCACAGCTTTGACCCTCTGGACGACAACGCTCTCCACGTCTGGGACACCGTGGAAAGCGCCAAACAGTTTTCCAGAATCTTCAATGCCACAGAGATTTTCCTAAGCGTGATTGCGCTGATCACTCTGGTGCTGGGCGGCGTTAGCGTCATGAACACCATGATGATGGCGGTAGCCGAACGCACCAACGAGATTGGGCTAAAAAAAGCCCTGGGCGCATCAAGGCACCGGATCCTCACTGAGTTTTTTGGTGAGGGGCTGGCGCTTGCGCTGCTGAGTGGCTTGGGCGGATGCCTGTTCGTATTCTCCCTCGCCGGGGTAGTGAACGCACTTCCCCTCCCCGAGACGTTTTCGGGAATCCCCATCAGCAGCCGCACGATTATTACTGTCTGCACGTCGCTAATGACCGTAGCAGTCATTTCAGCGCTCCCTCCCGCGTGGAGGGCCGCTGCCATGACGCCCGTTGACGCTCTTCGCTTCGAGAGGTAACCCATGCACTGGCGCACGATTTTCGCGGAGTCGCTCCGCTCACTCACCTACTATCGCCGCCGCAGCATCGTCACCGTGCTAAGCCTGGCCTGGGGTGTGGCATCTTTCCTGATTCTGATGTCCTACGGAAGTGGATTTGAAGCTGCGCTCACCAGCGCGTTTCGAGCAGCGGGACCCGACCTCATCGTCACCTGGAACGGCCAGACCAGCAGCCAGGCGGGCGGGATGCGCGCAGGGCGACGGATCCGCATGAGGCTCGAAGACGCCACTTCCTTGAAAGACAGCGTCCCGGCCATTGCTGCGCTTTCGCCCGAGTTGTTTGTGGGAGGCCGCAAGATTCTTTATGGCACCACGGAAAAAGACTATCTGACACGTGCGGTTTGGCCCGAATATCAGGTGGTTCGGAATATGAAACTGGCTGAGGGCCGCTGGCTGAACACCCTCGATGGGAACCAACGCAACCGGGTGGCTGTGGTAGGTGCGGCAGCAGCCAAGGAACTCTTCAAGCATGCACCTGCGCTCGGGCAGGAAATCACCATCGGAGGCATCCGCTTTGAGATTGTAGGCGTGCTGGAACCGAAACTACAGATCAGCAACTACAACCGACCGGACAATCACTGCCTCTTCATCCCTTACGAAACCGCCGGACTGTTCAAGGACATTCAGTATCCTGACATGCTGGTGTGGATGCCGCGCACTCCGAAGAGCCGCGACGAAGCCATCCGCCAGGTGCGCGCGATGCTGGCCAACATTCATCGTTTCTCCCCCACTGACGAGAAAGCAGTGGAGATCCTGGCATTCAGCCAGTTCATAGGTTTGATCACCAGCATGTCGCTGGCACTCCAGGGGCTGCTGGCCTTTGTTGGAGCACTCACCCTGGGCATTGGCGGCGTAGGGCTCACCAACATCATGCTTGCGAGCGTCCTGGAACGCACGAGAGAGATCGGCGTGATGCGTGCCGTGGGCGGCCGCAGACGTACTGTGCTGCTGCAATTCTTAAGCGAAGCGTTGTTGATCGTTGCATTTGGCGGCGCGGTGGGGCTGGTGCTGAGCCTCGGCGCCATCCAGGTGATCTCCTCCCTGCCCTTCCTGGGCGGAATGAATGAAGACTTCGGCGATGAGTTGGGGCGCCTGCAGCTACACCTGTCGCCTCTTGCACTGATGGTATCCACCGGGGTGCTTTTCGCGGTAGGGCTGATTGCGGGTTTGATCCCCGCCATTCGTGCTGCGAACCTGGATCCGGTGCAGGCACTGCAATACGAATAGCGGGACGCGCCCGAGACCACTATATACATCTGCGCGAGTTGCCTCCTCAGGGCTGCGGAGGCATGGGAAGGCCCGACGGAAACGGTGGTGGCGTCGCCCCCCTGCCGCCAGTGCGGCCAAATCGTTCTGCCCAGTTCACCCGAGCGGTAAGTTGCATCACCACATAGAGAGTAATGATGGAAGCCACGGTCACGCAGAGTGCGCTATAGCCTTCCAGGAAAAATGTGTACGAGAAGCCCACCAGATAGATGAACTGCAGCAGACCGGCCTCGCGCAGGGCAAAACGCATCCCCGCCACAATGCGGAGATACGACACCACAAGGAATATGGAGACTGCGGCGCTCAGAAGAAAGGCAATGTGGATATCAATGTGATCCACCGTATAGGCCAGCAGCAGATGGAAGGCAAAGAAGGCTGCGGCAAGGAAAAAGTAGTTCATGGCGTGCAGCGGGATGTTCCGTTGCACCGTAAGGATGAGCAGCAGGAAGAAGTAGAACAACAGCGCGACAGGAGCAAAGAACGTGATGCGCCCCACCAGGTCGCCAGGCTGCAGATGGGGGGGCATGGCCATGCCAATGCCTAGATTCGAGAGTAAACTGGCGTATCGCCACTCGAGGCTCCACCCATCCTCCAGTTCCTGGCGCGACGTGGCCGCCAGCGTCCCCTCGGGATAGTCGATGCCCCGGAAGTTCGTACGCATGGTGAGCAGAAAGTCGTTCACCTGCGACACTCCTTTGGGAAGCCCGTAGGTCCACTGGTCAAGGCCCTGTGATCGGTACGAAACCTCAAGCGTCATCACCTCGCCGGGCGCAAGATTGCGGGTGGCAGTGATCGCCGCGTTGGCCAGTGTCTGGCTGACGTCCTCGCCGTTCACGGTAGCGGTGAATCCGTCGAAAACGGCCTGCCCGCCCGGTAGCCTGAAGTTTAGGGATACGTCGCGAGGTTCGCTGGTGGTATTCGCCACCCGATACGTCGCACGGAAATCTACGCCGTAGGTGCTGTACCACACAAGACCCTTACGGCGGTGCTCCAGATCCAGCCCAGCCTGGATGCGCGACTGCGCCAAGGGCAGGTCCACTGTGCAACCGCGCTTTTTCTTCTCCTCATTTTCGGCGTCCGCACCGCTCGGCTGGCAGTACCACGCGCGGGGCGATTCCTGACGTTGAGGAGCACCCCAGGCGGAGGCGACACCGTGCTTCAAATT
>CAZUAX010000063.1:1745-21901 GCA_964618435.1 uncultured Solibacteraceae bacterium | reverse complement strand
GTCCGGACATTCCCCTTCAGGCGCCCATGCCACCCACAATGCCAGTGCATCCAGCACCCACAAGAGCGGCGAGGCCCACGGCCATGGCCGCCATCACATGGACAAGCGTTTTACTGATCCGGAAGCCCTTGCCAAGTCCTTTGACAACCCGGAACGCGCTGCCTGGCAGTTGCCCGAGCGCGTGATTGCCGATCTTGGGCTAAAGCCCGGGCAGCGTGTAGCGGACATCGGTGCGGGAACGGGTTACTTCAGCGTGCGTCTGGCACGCAGCGAGGCGAAGCCCCTGGTGTATGCGGTGGACATTGAAGAGACAATGCTTTCCTATCTGGCGAAACGGGCGAGTGAAGAGGGGCTCACGAACGTAAAGACTGTGCTGGGAGCCATGGAAAGTCCCAAGCTGCCGGAACAAATGGATGTGGTGCTGGTAGTGAACACCTACCACCATATTGCGGATCGCCTCTCCTATTTCAAGAAGGTTCGGGCCAGCCTTCGCGACGGCGGCACGCTGGCCATTGTGGATTGGAAGAAGGGTGCACCCATGGGACCCTCGGATGAGTATCGGTTCATGCCGGACGAAATCCGAACGGAGCTTGCCGCCGCCGGGTTCAAGGCGGTGTCTCAGCACGACTACCTGCCCAACCAGAACTTTCTGATCTTCACGACAAACTAGGATGTGCCAGAAACTAGGATGTGCCAGAAACTAGGATGTGCCAGTATGGCTCGGTGAGCGGGCAATCCATGCCCGCTCACCAGATGCCACGGCGAGTCTGCATTCCTTCGCGATTCTTTCCCAACGCTGGTTCCACGCAGGATTTCACCCGGCTCAGCGCCACCAGTTCTCACTCATAGAACAATTCCGCTGTCGCAAAGTGGCCTTCGCTAAGCCTGGATGGACGGGCGTAGATCACTTCACCTCTTAGCTCCACGCGGAGCCCTTCCGGGGGTGCCTCCGGCAAGGCCACCGGAACGAAGTCCGCGGTGGGCACACCGGGGGCAAGGCCTTCCGCCTCCCTCCCATTGATGGTTAGTGGATCGCGTTCTTTGGCGAAGTAACCTTGGGGACGTTGCACCAACAGCGCAGGACGATCCGCCGGCAAGTTGCGCGGTGCAGGGTAGAATCGCAAGTTCAGCAGGGCGGTTGTGCGCAGCAGAGGCGATTTGAAGATCGATACCGTACGGCCCTCCGCCTCCAGCAGGAACTCATAGTGCCGCTTCGGGTCGGCTCGCAAAGGGCCCCAACTGCCCGTTTCATCCGTCACCGCATCATACGCCGGCTCCGCCTCCCGAGCCGCGCTCCCCGGCCGCAGCGGGAAGATGCGCAGGCGCACCCCAGCCATGGGAAGATTCGTGGCCGCTCCGCCCGCAAAGCCCGTTACCAGTCCGGAGATCAGCGGCGTAGCTTCTGCTATCGGTGCAAGCACGGTGGGTTCCTTGCCCGTCAGAAAGCGGTACATCGCAGCGAAGGCTTGGGGATGAAAGGCCACTTCCCGATGGTCCAGGCCCGGCAGCACCAAATTTTCCGCCCCTTCCAGCGCGGGGCCATCGAACTCCACGCCGGTACGCTCGATGGGCATGCCCGCCGCACGGCCGTCGGGCTGGGCATATTTGTCCAGGCGGTCGCTTCGCAGGGTAAGGAAGCGAACGCCGTCCACCACTTCGCTGTCTGTGTTGAGTTGCTCAATGAACGGCCCCTTGCCATTGAATTCGTTGCCCAGGTTCATGGGAAGCGCGTACACCCCATGGTTTGGCGTGCCGCAGAGAATGGCGTGCGAGGTCACCGCGGCACCGCCCGCGTTTTTCAGATAATTGCGGATGGTAAGCCCGCCGCGGCTGCTCCCCACCAGTACCACCCGGCGTGCGCCCTTGGTGAGCAACACCCGGCTCACGAAGGCGCTGAGTTCAGCCACCTGGTCCACCGTGGAGGACCGGTATGCCTGCGGCTTGGTATCGTCGCCACGCGCCGAGGGGTTCGTCATTCGGATTGCGTGCAGTTTGTCCGCCGGGTAGCCGTTCGATTCAAAGAGCCAGATCACTGGAATCCACTTCGCTGCGTCATCGCCATTACCATGCACGAAGATGATCTCAGGCGTTTCCGTTGCGGCTAACGGCCTCGGGAGCGCAATCGACAAGGCCAGCAGGATGCATACCACCACAAAGCCATGTATCGTTCGCATTGCTGTGCTGTGCGCCATTGGGTAAGGCATCATCATTCACTACTCCGCTTGTACCTTGCTAATCTGCCGCTGCTTCCTCCGGGAAGAACAGGTCGTCTTCCCGCATGTGTGGGATACCCACCACCAGCACACGCATCCTCCCGCGTGCTCCATGCACCACACCAGGCGGAATCTGCACCAGCGAGCCCTTCTGAACGGGTTGCTCCCGCCCATCCAGCATCACGCTTCCTTCGCCTTCCAATACGTAATACAGTTCCGTGGAAACCTTGTGGTAGTGCAGCTTTGCTCCGTCGATATCCACCGCGTGTGCCCAGGCCACGGCCTGTTCCTCGTCTTCTCTTGAGAGCAGGCGGTAGCGCCAACCGCAAGTGCTGCGCTCAGTGGGGGAATCGGCTTCGTGGCGAACCAGAAGTCCGGGATGTTCCACTGGGGACATTTCACTTCCTTCCTTTCGTATTCGCTTCCTTCAGTTCCCGCTCAAAGAATCGCAGCATCATCGCGCGCATGTGCGCCGCGTGCTTGCCGCGCACCCCGTGGGCCTTCTGCGGGTAGATCATCATCTCAAACGGCTTTTCCCGTTTCTGCAGTTCATCCGCCATGTGCAGGGCATTCTGGAAGTGGACGTTGTCGTCCCACAGATTATGGATTAGCAGCAGCGCGCCTTTTAGGTTGCCCGCCTTGGGTAGCAAGGAAGTGGTGCGATAGCCCTCCTCATTGGCGGAGGGAACATCCATATAGCGCTCGGTGTAGATGGTGTCGTAGAAGTGCCAGTCCACCACAGGAGCGCCACTGATGCCTGCGCGGAAGACATCTGGAGCGTTCAGCAGGCAGTTCAGGGTCATGAAGCCGCCATAGCTCCATCCGCTCACTCCAATGCGGGCGCTGTCCACAAAACCCAATTTCTTGAGATACTCCACGCCCAGCAACTGGTCCTGCAACTCCACAATGCCTAATTTCCTGGAAACCGGCTTCTCGAATACATGGCCCCGTCCGGAGGTGCCCCGGTTATCCACCTGCCAGACAACGAACCCTGCATGCGCATAAACCTGGTCCATGCTGGCGCCTGACCACGAGTCGCGCACGGATTGTGCGTGGGGTCCGCCATACACCTGCACAATCGCGGGATATTTCCGCCCCGCCTGAAAGCCCGCCGGCTTAATCAGCCGGGCGTAGAGTGTGGTTCCATCGCTGGTCTTTAGCGTGTGGATTTCTGTAGGAAGGATGCGGTAGTCGCGCAGCTCGGCTTCGTCTCGTTCCGTGAGGGTGCCCACCAACTTGCCCTCCGTGGTGTACACCTGCTGGTTGGCTGGCATGGTGAGGCTGGAGTGGCGGCTCACCCAGTGCAAGCCATTGGGGGATAGGTCTGCTGTCCATGACCCTTCCGTCGTGCTAATCCTCCGCGGGGTGGGCAGCTCGCCTCGGCTGGCATCCAGGGCGACTGCGTACACGTGGCGCTCCAGCGGACTTTTCTCTGTGCCCAGATAGTAGGCCTCCGTCTCTTCCGCGTTTACGCCCAGCACACCGCTCACCTCCCACTGGCCTCGGGTGATCTGGTTCGCATAGCGTTCCTTGATGAAGTAAATGTACAGGTGTCGATGGCCTGTGCTCTCGCTCGTCCAAAGAAATGCATCGCGTTTGGGCAGATAGCGAAAGTCGTTGGAAAGATTTACCCAATGCTCGTCTGCTTCGGCGAGAATCACCTCGTGTTCCAGCGTGTCGGCTTGCACGAAAATCAGCTCAAGCTTGTTCTGGATGCGATTCAGGCGCTGCACGGCAATGGTTTTGCCATCGGGCAGCCATGAGACCCGCGCCAGCAAATGGCTCGCTGGATTGCCGAGATCCACGAAGCGCAGTGTGGCTGTGGCCACGTCCACTACGCCCAACCGCACCGACGCATTCGGCTCACCCGGCTTCGGGTATCTTTCCGGTTCCGGGCGGGGCGGGGAAGCCAGGTAGTCTCCATGCGGGTACTGCGGAGTGGCAGAGACATCAAACTCCAGCAGGGCCACGTGGCGGGAATCAGGGCTCCACCAGTGGGCAGTGGGCAACTGAAGCTCCTCAGGATACACCCAGTCGAGCCGGGCATAGAAGCGCTCGGCGTTGCCGCCTTTGGTGAGCGCCTTCACAGAACCACGTTCTCGGTTCAGTACGTAAAGATCGTAGTCCTTGCGAAAGCTGATGTACTTGCAGTCCTCAGAAAGTTGAGGGTCCGCTTCGGCATAAAGGGTCCGTGTGAGTTGCTGGATCGTGTCGCCCTGGGTATCCATCCAGAAAAGATCGCCCCCGGTGCTAAGCAGAAGATGGCGGTTGTCAGAGCACCACTGTGTGCGGCGTTCCCGAACCCCCCTGTTTTCCCATTCAAAGGCTGGAGGCTCCGGCACTTTCACGGCGTCCATACAGGTAGTGCGGCAGTCCGGCAGGTCTTTCACGGAAGCGCTGGCCAAATCGTAATAGTACATGCGCTCTCCTCGCCGGAAGGAGAAGCCTGCCCCATCAGGACGCCATTGGATATCTGTGGCGAACGCTGGCCCATCATCTCGTGTGAGGGCCTCAAGCGTCACCGGTTTCTGCTGGGCGAGGAGGAGGGCGGTCCCCACAGCCGCGAGTGCAAGGGTGGCAAGGAAGCGAGACAGCATATGGCTAATTGTAGCGGGCAGGGATGTGGCCCCGTTGGGGCGCCAAAGCCCTTCCTGGTGTGCTGAGGTCGCCGCAGCCAGCACATTGTTGCGAGAATAGCGTCTGTGGATTGGTTGGTCTCGGTTCTGTTGTTCACCGGAAGCGTTTTCGCGTTGCTTGCGTTACTGCTGTGCGCCGGCCTGGCCTACCAGGCGTGGGGTGAGCGGCGCGATGCGCGTCGTTTTCCGCCGCCCGGCAAATTTGTCACCGTCGAAGGGCAGCGCCTGCACTACCAGGAAGCTGGAAGCGGCGACCCGGTGGTGGTGCTTGAAGCAGGCATCAGCGCGTCTAGTGTGAGTTGGGCACGCGTGTTACCGCGCCTGGCTCAGCATGCCCGCGTCATTGCCTATGATCGGGCAGGGCTTGCCTGGAGTGCGCCTGCGGGCCATGCGCGCATTGCGTCCCGTATGGTGGAGGAACTTCACGGTCTGCTGGAAAATTGCGGTGCGCATCGCCCCGTTGTGTTGGTAGGCCATTCGTATGGCGGTCTGCTCGCGCTTCTGTTTGCCTGTCGCTATCGGGAACGGGTGGCAGGACTGGTCCTGGTGGACCCCGTGCCGCGGGTGGACTGGATGCCGCTGGAACCCGCCCAGGCTTGGCGTTTGAGCCACGGCGTGAAACTCGCTTTGCGCGGCGCTCTCCTGGCGAAGCTTGGTGTCGTTCGTTTCGCGCTGGCCATGATGATGAGCGGGGCGCGCCGCTTTCCCCGCGCCATCGCCAAGGCCAGCAGCGGGCGCGCCACCTCCGCCATTGAACGCCTGATTGGGGAAGTGCGAAAGCTCCCCTCCGAACTCTGGCCGGCGGTGCGTGCCCATTGGTCCGTCCCCAAGACTTTTCTTTCCATGGCTTCCCATTTTGAAAACTTGCCCGACAGTGTGCAGGAGTACGAACACGAGACTTTCCCACCGCAGATTCCGCTTACCGTGCTATCCGCCGCGTCCAGCCATGCCGAAGCCATCGATGAGCACATCGCCGACGCCCAGCGATCCCTGGTGGGTACCCATCGGGTGGTGCCGGGCAGCGGACACTGGATTCATCTTGACCAGCCCGAAGCGGTGGTGGATGCCGTGGTGGAAATGCTGGACTTCCTTCGTTCGCTTGAAAAAACCGCCTGAGTTGTCGGCAATCCGTAACCTCCAGTCCGTACCGGAACTACGCGCAGTCCAGAAGCCCGCTATCCTGAATGCTGGGTATGTCTGCTGGTCGTCTTCTACTTGGAATCCGCTGCTTCTGGTCAATTATCCGCACCGGAAATCTTGGCCTGTCGCTCCGGCACCAGCTCGGCCTGCTGCGGGTGAATTCTGAGCCGGAGACGCAGGAAGAGCACAACCCGATTCCTGCTTCCGAGGAGCGTGTGCGCGGCGCTGTCCAGATACTGCGTCTGCTTCAGCGCGAGAGTGGTCTGGTGGATTTCCTCACTGAGGATCTGGCCGCCTATTCCGATAGCCAGCTTGCCCAGGGAGTGCGTGGGATGCAGCCTGCAGCCAAGGACGTTCTGCTTCGCACGCTGCGCCTGGAACCCGTCATCAGCAAGCCGGAGGGTGAGCCTCAGGATCTCCCCACGCATCCCATGCAGCGCCTTGCCGATGGCAGCCTTCAACTGGAAGGCCGCCCCGACGACTTCGAGACCATCCATGGCGGATTATTGCGTCACCGTGGCTGGCGGGCTACCGAAGTGCATCTGCTCACCCCGCCCATCTCGCAGGACCCCACCATCATTCATCCCGCGGTTTACGAAGTCGAGTAGGCTACGGTCAATGGTGCAAGTGCGCTCCTGCGCTCACTCCATTCGCAACGCTCTCACTGGCTGGATGCGTGTAGCCCGCCATGCAGGCGCTGCGCTGGCTGCGATTGTTGCCATCACCAGAAACGCCGCTGCACCCAGATAACTCAAAGGATCCCATGGCGTCACCCCGTACAGCAGGCTGGCCAGGAATTGGCCCAGCAGCGCCGCCAGGCCCAGCCCGATGACGATGCCCGTCGCGGCCACACGCGCACCCTGGCGCACAATCGCTCGGATTACCTCGCCGGCGCTGGCGCCCAGGGCCATGCGGATGCCAATTTCACGGGTTTGGCGTGTCACCTCAAAAGACAGCACCCCGTATAGGCCAAGCGATGCAATCAGCGCCCCCAACAACCCGGAGAAAGCCACCAGGCGGCTGGCGAGCCGCTCAATCCAGAAGGAGGTTTCCAACTGATGCTCCATCGTGTCCACATGGCCCAGGGCCAATTTGGGGTCGAGTTCCCGGATGAGCGTGCGCATGGGGGCTAGGGCGGCCAGAGGTTCACCCGTAGTGCGGACATGAATGGTGTAGGCCAGCTCCGGACGCTGGGCCTGTGCCCAATACACGTATGGCCGCCCCACATCCTGCAAGCCCCGGTAGCGGATGTCGCGCGCGATGCCCACTACTTCGTAGGCAACTGGCCCATCTGTCTCCTTCCTCAGCAGTGTTTGCCCTACCGCGTCACCCCCCGGCCAGAGAGTACGGGCTAATGTTTCGTTGACAATCGCCACGGGCTGGCTGTTATGGGTATCGGAGGGCAGGAACTCTCTCCCAGCCAGCAGGGGAATCTCCATCGTCTGGAAGTAGCGGGGCGAGACCGGATTGACGTCGAGAAACAGTGGCTCATCCGCGCTAATCGCGCCACCATAGAAGGGGCCGAGCTGCACGGCGTTCTGGCCCAGCGGAGCCACCATTCCTAGCGCTGCTTCCTCCACGTCAGGTGAGGCCAGAAGCCTTTCCTGCAGTACGGAGTAGAATCGCCGGGCACGCGGCTCATCGTAGCCGTTCAGACTCAGGTTGATGTCAGCCAGCAACAGTCTTTCCACGCGCAAGCCAGGGTCGATCGCCTGCAAGGCATCCACTGAGCGCAACAGCAGACCGGCCCCCACCAGTAGCAGACAGCACATGGCAAGCTGTGCGGCTAGCGTGACGTTGCGAAGGCGGGATCGTCGCGGCGATGCGCTGATATCGCCGCTGCGGAGCGCGGGCACCAGGTTCACCCGGCTGCCCATCCACGCGGGCAGCGCGGCAAACAGCAGCGTACACGTAAGCGCTAGCAGCGCCGCGGCCACCGCCACTGTAAGGCTGGGTTCCACCGTCAGGTTCAGAGGGGCGTTGTCCTCGCCAGGGATGCTGTTGATGACGATTGTTGCCGCCCAGGAAGACAGGGTAAGGCTGGCGCCAAGGCCCAGAACGGCAAGCACTATGCCCTCCAGCAAGATCAGCCGCAGCAGGCGCCAGCGTCCGGCTCCCAATGCGGCCCGCACGGCCATCTCGCGCTGCCTGGAAATCGCGCGGGCTAGCATCAGGTTGGACAGATTGGCGCACACCACCAGCAAGACCAGCAGGGATACTCCTCCCAAAATCGACAGAAATTGCAGCGCTGCCTGGAAGCCTGCTGGGCTGGGGAACGGGTGGTAGGCCCAGACGCGGATCCCCAGGTCCTTGGAACCCTCGGGGTCCAGTTCGCGCAACCGGGTGGAGATTGCGCTCAGTTCGTTCTGTGCTGCCGCCTCCGGTACACCTTCACGAAGCCGGCCGAACGCGCGAACCCACGTAAAAGTGGACGTATTCAGCATGTCCGCGGCAGGGCGGAACACGGGTTCAAAAGCAAAGGGGATCCACAGGTGTACCTCAGAGGGCAGTACCGGACCACGAAAGCCGCCGCCTGCCACGCCAATGATGGTGAACGGGTGGCCGTTGATGGTCACCTTGTCCCCCACTGCCTCTGGCGACCGGTTCCATACCCGTTCCCATAGTCCTTCGCTGATGACCGCGGTCAGCGTGTCGGTGCCCACCTTGTCGTCTTCTTCGCGGAAGAAACGGCCTGCGGCGAGCGGCGTTTCCAGCAATTGAAAATAGTTGCCGCTCACCATCTCGGAACTTACTACCATCGATTCCGCGCCGCGCACCAGGCTACTCCGCATGCTGCGGAAGGCAGCCACTCCCTCAAGGGTCTGGTTTTGGTCACGATACGCCCGGTAGTGCGGGTAGGACATGGGGTTGAAGCCCCTATGCGCCGAGGTGTGCCCCAGCAGCACCAGGCTCTCGGCGCGATTCACGCCGCCCAGTGGTTTGAACAGCATCGTGTGGACCAGCGAGAAGATGGTCGCGTTCACACCCAGCCCCAATCCAAGCAAAAGCGTGGAAATGACCAAGTAGCCAGGAGACTTCAGCAACCCTCGCAGTACTTGACGAAATTCATTCATGAAAAGCCTCCTAGTGGAGCAGAGTGCTACTATTCGTTGCGCAACGCGGCCATCGGATTAGTGCGTGCAGCAATTGCCGCGGGAATCGCTCCCGCGCCCAGTGCTACTCCCAGCAGTAGCAGTGATGTTGGCAGAAGGGCTCCAGGGTCCCACGGCTCCACGCCATACAACTGCGACTGCAAGGCGCCGCCCACCAGGTAGCACAACGGCAGGCCCACCGCCATGCCAATTGCTACCATCCACCCCACCTCTCGGAACACCAGTCCAATTACGTGGCTAGGTCGGGCGCCCAGCGCCATGCGTACTCCAATCTCCTTCGTGCGCGTAGCCACCAGAAAAGCCAGAACGCCATAAAGCCCAACGGCGGCCAGTAAGGTGGTGACCACGCCGAATGCACTTGTCAGCAAGCTAAGCAGGCGTTCGGCAACCAGGTTCTCGTCTACTTGCGATTGCAGGCTCCTCAGGTTGTAAATGGGTAGGCTGCTGTCGAGCTTCCCTACAGCTTCACGTGCCATGGCGAATATCTGTTCTGCGGGTAATGTGCTTCGCACATACACGGTGAGTTCGCTCGTATCTTCATCCTGCATATGCGCTCCATAGAATATGGCCTGCTGCTCCTCGCGAACGTCCACCTGCCTGGCGTCTTTGGCAATGCCCACCACCTCAAAGCACCGTTGTGAGTCCCCACGTAGGCCAAAACACATCTGGCGTCCTAACGGGATCTGGTTGCCGAAGAAGCGGCGGGAGGTCTCCTCATTGATCACTGCAACCCGATGCGATCCAGAATCGGTCTCGGCGAGCGGCCGCCCTGCCACAATAGGGATACCCAGCGTCCGGAAGTACGAGGCATTCACGTGATTTAGAATCACGTTTCGGCGCTGACCGGCGGGTGCTTCCTCGCCCGGGGCATTCATGCTGACCGTTCTGCTGTCCCCGCTAAATAGCGTTGAGTCCGAAAGACCTACGGCCTCAACTCCTGGCAGCCCTTCCAGTGCCTCAGTGAGTTCGCGATAAAACCACTGGGTTCGTGCAGACTGATAGCCGTTTAGCAGCGGATCCACCTGAAATTGGACGATGTTCTCCGGTTGGACGCCCAGGTCCTGGTGCTTCAGATTCTCAAGCGTCGATAACAGTAGGGTGGCACCCATCATCACGGGCAGGCAGACCGCGATCTGCCCGGCTACCAGCAGCTTGCGCAGACTTAGGCCTCCCGCCCCCGTGTTGATGTTCCCCGCGCCGTGCCGCAACGCGGGGATCATGCCGCGAATGTTCAGGCTTACGAGGGGCACGATGCTGAAGATAGCTGCCACCGCGCCAGAAATGCCGATGGTGAACAGTAGAACCCGTTGGTCAACCACTTGTTCAATTACATTGCCGGCGATTTCGCCGGGTAGAGTCGCCATCAGCACACCACCGCCCCACTCGGCAAAGGCCATTCCCAGTAGGCAGCCACTTGCGGCCAGCAGAAAGCTCTCCATCACGCAAATTCGGAGGATGTCGCCCCGCCCGGCCCCTAGCGCCAGCCGGATTGCCAATTCTCTTTCCCGGCGCAGCAATCGCGCAATCAGCAGTCCGCTAATGTTTGCGCAGGCGACAACCAGCACGCAGAACACGAGGCCCATCATGATCCAAAGCGGATTCCGCGATTGCACACGTACCTGGCTGAAGCCCGCACCCGCAGATTGAAGCAGTACCCGGCGTTCCTTGATGGACTTTACGAATTGCTCATCCCGCACCGGGGAGTGCTCAAGATAACGTTGGAATGGCACCGTCTTTAGCGTCTGCAGCCGCTCTTCAGCCTGCTCCCGCGTAATGCCGTCGGATAGGCGCGCAAATACTTGCAACCAGCGAAAAACGGGGTCCTCCAGCCCATCCCAGGTGGGCGTAACCCAGTTCTTCATCCGCATTGGCACAAACACGTCCGGTACGCTACTGAAGTCAGTTCCCCGAAATCCCTCGGGGGCCACACCCACAATGGTCATTGGCCGGTTGTTTACTAGCATGCTCTCACCCACCACCGCGGGGTCGGCCTGAAAACGGCGTCTCCAGTAGGCATGCGAGAGTACCACCACGGCATGAGCCCCGGCTTGCTGGTCATCTTCCTCGGTGAAGAGTCTGCCAGCAGCGGGTTGCAGTCCAAACACCCGGAATCCTGAACCTGAGATCAGCATTGCCGTGGCCCGCTCGGTATTCCCTTTCACGGCTAGGCTTACTGGACTATGGAAAACTGCAGCCACTCCGGAAAAGAGGTCTTTTGGCGCATTTTCCAGATCGCGAAACATGGGGTGGTCAATACAATAGTTGCCGCCCCATGTGGCTCCTGCGAACCTACCTGGGATCTCCATCCTCACCAGCCGCTGCGGTTCCATTACAGCGATATTGCGGAATTGCAGGTTGTCGAGGAGACTGAAAATTGCTGTGTTCGCGCCGATTCCAAGCGCCAGAGTGAGCACCGCGATCAGCGTGAATTGCGGAGTGTTGCGCAGGCTACGCAGGGCGTACTGAAGGTCTCGGATAACAGCTTGCATCAGGTTCTTACTAGCTCCTTGAACCCGGCAAAGCACGTGTCGTGCCAAACACCGCTGCCGCACACCGGCAGCAATCAGCAGGCCCTGATTTCATGGTGTTTGCGCGGCCTCGCCTCTCGTGCGAGTGCCGGTTTGCTGCGCGGGCGCGACTGGGAGTGTCCACATGCGAACAGTTTCGGGCTGGATTCGCTCCGCAAACGAACACTTTCCGATTGGGAATCTCTCACCATCAGTCTCGCCAGTCTCGCGCGAGCACTACTCCGGCCAGGGCGCACCCTGGTTCGGGGTGTTTACCGGAGCCACTCCCTTGAAGACAAACTTCTGCAGGCGTTGTCCCCGGTAGGTCTCCGTGGTGTATAGGTTCCCCTTGGAATCGGAGGCGATACTATGTACCGCATAGAACTGGCCCGGCTGTCGGCCACCGCCACCGAATGCGGTAAGCACCTTCAGTGTCTTACGCTCCAGCACATGGATCTTCATGTTGGAGCCATCGGCCACGTAAAGGTATTTCTGCTCGGCATCGCGCGAAAGTGCGACGTCGAAGGTGGACCCGTCGCCCAGCGTATTGCGCTCGATGAACACTTCATCCACGTAGGTGCCATCGGTCTGGAACACCTGGATGCGGTCGTTGGTGCGGTCGCACACATACAGCAATCCGTCATCGGCCAGGGTCACCGCATGCACGGGGGTGCGGAACTGCTTGGCGGGTGGGTCCTTTGGGTTGTATGGGGGAAGCTGCGTATCGTCGGGCTTGTTTCCATAAGCTCCCCAAAGACGTTTGAATGCGCCGCTGTCCGCGTCGAAGACAATCACGCGACGGTTGGCGTATCCATCCGCCACATACACTTCGTTGGTCTTGGGGTCCACCAGGCTCTTGGCCGGCAGGCGCAGATTGCCAGTGTCGTTGCTGCCTCCGCTCATATTCGCATTGCCAATCTGCATCAGGAAGCGGCCGTCCCGGGTGAACTTCAGCAGCATACTGTCATGCACACGTCCCGCGTCCGCCATGCGGCTTTCATCGTGCGGAAGTGCCGCGGGTTGCGCGCCGCGGCCATTGCCACCAATCCACACATTACCCTTGAAGTCCACGTCAATGCCGTGGTTGGATGCGGGCCATTCATAGCCCTCACCATCCTCGCCTCCCCAGTACCCCACCAGATCGCCTGCCGGGTTGAACTCCAGTACGGGCGGTGCGGGCCGGCAGCACTCGGCTGCGGGCGGGTCCCAGGTGGCGTACTGCTCCTTGGCCTCCAGGGATCCGCCGCGGTGAATAATCCAAACGTGGTCGTTCGCGTCTACTGCTACGCCGATTGCTGCTCCAATCACCCAATGGTTCGGCAGAGGTTTCGGCCAGAAGGGGTCCACTTCAAAGCGTGGCGCTTCCACTTCAGCGGCCCCCGCGCTGCAGCCCACCGTCCACAGTGCGATGCAAAGCACCACAGCGGCAACCAGTAAAGTTGCACCCATCCGTTGTCCCGATGCCATGCGGTCAGCATGCCGAACCGTAGCAGTTGTGCTCATATATGTTCATCCCCAATGGGGGGTACGTTATCATAGGCGCTGCAGGAAAAGGAATCTTCGGCGCGCAATTCGTTGCCGCGCCTCCTTGCTGGGGATCTTGCTGCCGCCGTGATCACATCCAAACATGGTTTCCTTGGGGCGCTGGCACTGTGGATTGCCTTCTTGTTTTCGGTGCCCCACGCGTTTCCTCACGAAATTCCGGCCGACATCTACGCTACGGTCTTCGTAAAGCAGGAGCCTCAACGCTTGCGGGTGCTCGTCCGTGTGCCTCTGGCTGTGGTGCGCGACTTCGTGTATCCAGAGCAGGAAGATGGCTATCTCGACTTTCAGCAGCTTGCCCCCCAGCTTTCTTCCCTCGCGCGCCAGTGGATTGTTCAGGACCTGCATCTTTTTCGAGAGTCAGCGTTGATGGCTCCGCCGGAAATCGCAGCCACTCAACTCTCGCTAGTGTCAGACCGGTCTTTCTCCCGGTTCGATACGGCAATTGCTCACGTCAATGCGGAGCTCCCTGGAAACGATGTGAAGGTGGTGTGGAATCAACTCTGGCTCGATGTGCTGCTCCACTATCCACTGGACGCGGCAGCGGACGCCCAACTTTCCCGCTTCTCCATCCGCACGGGCTTTGAGCGGCTGGCCATGCGCGTCGCCGTAGCCGTTCGATTGCTTCCGCTGCAAGCGGATGAGCGAACTTACTTGCTGCACATGGAAGGCGGAAGTGGCGATGTGGATGCGCTGCCCCTTGACCCACGCTGGCATCAGGCGGCGGGCCGCTTTCTGGCGATGGGCTTCCATCATATTCTGGGAGGCATCGATCATCTCCTGTTCCTCTGCTGCCTGGTGATCCCTCTGCGCCGTCTGAAGCCTCTCATTGTGGTGGTGACCGCGTTTACCGTGGCTCACTCCATCACCTTGCTGGCCGCGGCATCGGGCTACGTGCCGGACGGTGGCTGGTTCCCGCCACTGGTGGAAACGTTAATCGCCATCACCATTGTGCTGATGGCCTTGGGAAACATCGTTGGTGCGGCAGCGGGAACGCCGCTGAACCCCAAGGGACGCCTTCCCGCGGATGCCGGGGCTGGCCGTTGGAAACTCGCCTTCGCCTTCGGGTTCATTCACGGGTTCGGGTTTTCCTTCGCCCTCAGCGAGTCTCTTCAGTTTGCAGGCGGACACCTTGCTTCGTCCCTTCTCGCATTCAATGTAGGGGTGGAGCTTGGGCAGCTGGCAGTGTTGCTCCTGCTTGCGCCCGCTCTGTCACTTCTGTTTCGCACCCTCATCCCTGAGGGAATCGGCGTCATCATCCTTTCCGCCCTCATCGCCCATACCGGCTGGCACTGGATGCTGGAGCGGGGTGACGTGCTCCAGGTTTTTGTGGCGCCGCTTCTTGCGGATACGCCGCCGGAAGCTTCCAGCATGCTCTATGCCACGTTCGTTGCATCGGCGCTGATTGCCGCGTTTCTCTTGCTTAGAACCTCTCTGCGACGTGAACGCAATCATCCCCCATACTGATGAATCGTCACTGCACCACCAATCGCGTTTCCCTGTAGCTTCGCCACGCTGATACATTCGGAAGGAAGTCAGAACCACGAAGGAGGCCCATGCAGCGACATCCTCATCTCGTGCCCCTTTCCCATCAGCACCACGACGCCTTGCTGCTCTGCGTGCTGGTGGAACGCTCGCTGCGCGCCGATAGCGGTGCCGCGAACCTTGCCCGGCAGGCAGCTAAGGTTGTGCATTTCTCAGCTACCGAGGGCGAGAATCATTTCGGCCTCGAGGAGGAGATTCTGTTTCCGCTGGTGGAGAGCGCGCTCGGTGGGCATCCCCTGCTTGAGGTCTTGCGAGCCGAGCATGCGGAATTGAGAGCGTTGTCCGCGCTGCTTGAAAGCGAGCCCACAAGCGAGCATCTGCAAGCATTCACTGCACTGCTGCGGAGCCATGTTCGCAAGGAAGAAAAAGACTTCTTTGAAGATGTCCAGGCGCGTCTGCCTGAAGAAGTCTTTGCTGAGGCGGCAGCCCAAATCCGTGCCCGTGCCATTCAAGTCTGCGTAACCGGTTAACACTCCAGTACACTCAACACAGGAAGGAGTTCATTCCTTATGTTGAGTGCGGGGACGGCACAGACCGACGGAGAGTGGCATGCAAACGGAGCCCTCATCCGTAGCCACCTTGGCGATATTCCCCTTGTGGCGCGGGGCAAAGTGCGCGATATCTACGATCTGGGCAAGCAACTGCTGCTGGTGACTTCTGATCGCCTCTCCGCCTTTGACTGTATTCTGCCTACCCCCATTCCCGGCAAAGGGAACGTACTGAATTCCATTTCCGTGTTTTGGTTCGATCGCTTCGCTGCCTCCATGCCGCATCACCTCATCAGCGACAACGTGAATGACTTTCCTCTGGAGTTGCAGCCCTACCGCCGTCAGTTGGATGGGCGCAGCATGCTGGTGAAGAAAGCGGCCATGTTCTCAGTGGAGTGCGTCGCGCGCGGCTATCTTTCCGGCTCCGGATGGAAGGAGTATCAGCAGACAAAGGCCATCTGTGGCATCACGCTTCCCGATGGGCTGCAGCAATCTGACCGCCTGCCAGAGCCCATCTTTACTCCGGCAACCAAGGCCGAAAGCGGGCACGATATCAACATCAGCTTTGAGGAAGCTACCCGCCACGTGCCGGCTGGCTACCTCATGGAATTGCGGAACAACACGCTCCGCCTTTACCAGGATGCCGCAGCCTACGCCTGGGAGCGCGGCATCATCATCGCCGACACAAAGTTCGAATTTGGCCTGCTCAACGGGCGCATCGTACTCGCGGATGAAGTGCTTACGCCGGATTCTTCGCGATTCTGGCCGCGTGACCAGTATGCTCCGGGCGGCATCCAGCCGTCTTTCGATAAGCAGTATGTGCGCGATTACCTGGAGACGCTGGATTGGGACAAGACGGACCCTGCCCCCGCGCTTCCGGACGAAGTGGTGAAGCGGACCAGTGAGAAGTACATGGAAGCCTATCGGCTGCTCACCGGACGGAGTCTATGAACGAGATTGTGAACAGTCTGAACTGGCTGGACTATCTGCTGCTAGGCATTCTGGTCAGCAGCCTGGTTGCCAGTTTGGTGCGCGGCTTTGTCCGCGAGATTGCCGGCTTGGTGGCTCTGCTGCTGGCGATTCTGCTGGGGATGTGGTTTCACGGTGCTGTAGGTTCGTTCTTTGTTCCTTATGTCGCCGAACCGAGGATTGCCGATTGGCTGGGCTTCGGTGTGATCTTTTTCGCCATTACCGGCCTCGGTGGGCTGGCCGGATTCCTGATTGCGAAGGTAGTGAGCGTAGCTGGCCTGAGCATCTTCGACCGGCTCCTTGGCGGAGCTTTTGGGTTGATGAAGGGCGCGCTGATGGGTGCCATCGTTGTCTTTGCGTTGCTGGCGTTTACGCCCAAGGGTCCACCTGAATCGGTTAGCACGTCCCTGGTAGCTCCGTATGTTACCTGGACCGCCGATGTGCTGGCTGCCATGGCTCCCCGTGAGTTGCGCGATGCGGTGGAGCGCAACCTCACTGCTTTGCGCGACATCTGGCAGCAGGCGCCGGGTCTTATCCCCGACATGCCAGGAGCGAATGTCCCAACCGGGGCGGATCCTCAACCCGCGCCACCGCGGAGCCCCAGCGCAAAGCCGTCGCCAAACAATGCAGGCTTGCACTCCGGCAATTCCCCTCAGGCAGAGAAGGTTTGCTAATGATGCGCTGGAAACTCGTTGTCTTCGATCTGGATGGCACACTCATTGACTCTGCCCCTGATCTGGTGCTGGCGGTGAACGCCACCCGCAAGCATTACGGCTTGGAGGAATTGCCCCCTCACACGATCGCTTCTTACGTGGGGAACGGAGCCCCCACCCTCATCCGCCGCTCCATGGGTGAGGGCTACAGCGATGCAGATCTTGCTGCCGCGCTTGAGGTCTTCGTTCACTGCTACCGTACCCATGCACTGGACAACACTGTCCTCTATCCGGGGGTGCGCGGAACACTGCGCGTGCTTTCCCAGGCCGGTATCCGCTGCGCGGTGCTCACCAACAAACCTGTGCGCATCAGCAAGGAGATTCTCGCTGGCTTAAACCTGACGGAGCACTTCTTCGAAATCTACGGGGGCAACTCCTTCGCGTCGAAAAAGCCAGATCCGGAAGGCTTACGAGCCTTGATGGCTGAAGCGCATTGCAGCCCGGCGGAAACGCTGATGGTGGGCGATTCCAGGGTGGACATCGAAACCGCTCGGAATGCGGGTTGCTCTGCGTGCGGCGTTACTTTCGGCCTGCAGCCCGAAACCCTCACAGACCCGGAGCCCGACTTTCTGCTTGACGCGATGGCGGAGTTATTGCCACTTGTTCTTGGCGAGCGCTGGGCCACTGCTTCGGTTCCCGCCTCTGGCTCTGGCCCGGTGCTTGCTGAATCTATGCTTACCTGCGAGGATCCCCAGGAATCCGCTACCCTGAAATAGGGAAGGCTCCGTTTGCCTCGTCCCTGCTTCTTGATATGAATGGATTCTCCCGGTTGGGACTTTTGCTGTTTCCCTTGATGCTGGTTCTGGCGCTCTGTCTGCCACTCCAGGTGTCAGCGCAATCCCGCGCCAAACCGCGCGCGCAGGCACGGGCAGTGCCGATGGCTAAGTCTGCGGCTCCCTTTTCCCTCGCGCAGCCTGCGGTTGATCCTGGGCAGTCCGCTAAGGGTCTCTACCCGGCTTCCGCGGAGTTTGCCGTTCCCGCACTGGTGCTGCACGGCATGCGCCCCGGTCCGGTGATCGCCTTCGTTTTTCACGGATTCTCCAGCGAGGATGCCTTCTTCGCCGAGATGGACGTCATCTTCGGCAAGCTGAATGCCGCGCAGATGCAGGGCACCTTGCTGGCCTTATCACTGCCATCCAGGGATGCCTGCAAGCCATCGTGCCCTCCCGCTGACGAGCAGGTTTTGGCCAGGCTTTCCGAATCTCTGCTGAACGATGCCCGTTTTCTCGTGCAGATCCACCAGCATCCCCTGCCCAGCACTCTGTCCGCACATGCTTTTATCTACAAAGCCGCTGAGAACGCCCGGCTTGCCAACTATGTGGAGTCCATGGCGCGTGCCGCCCTCGTTCCCAATCTCGTGGCAGTCACGGCGCTCGACTTCCCAACCGACGCGGTGCACCACCTTGCTCCGCGCTCCATCGAACTGGAGCACCCAGCCATTGCCATCGAAACCGCCACGATTGAGGGAAACAATTCCGCTTCCGCCGCGCAACTGCGTAAGGGTTTGGTGAATCTTCTGCACCATCTGAAGATGGCTCCTGGCGCGGTTAGCTGGCAGAATGCGGTGAAGCGCGTACCGCTCCCTTCAATTCGCAGTCTCATTCTGGGTGACTAGCCCCATCCACACCGGCTAATCCAGGGTAAGCAGGAAGTGCAGGTCCGCCGCCGTAACCGAGTGCGTCAGGGCTCCGGAACTCACAAAGTCCGCACCCGTCTGGGCATACTCGGCTACGGTTAGCAAAGTAATGTTGCCAGAGAGCTCAGCGGATGCGCGCCCATCAATGTAGCGAACCCAATCGCGGGCTTCCTCCGGTGTCAGATTGTCCAGCAGTAGTTTGCTGGCCCCTGCCGCAAGGGCCTCGTCCAGTTCCCCCAGCGTACGCACTTCAATCTCAAAATCCAGGCCCGTGGCTTGCGCCGCCCTCACTGCGGCAGTAACGCCGCCCGCCGCGGTAATGTGATTATTCTTGATGAGGATGGCGTCAAACAGGCCCTCCCGGTGGTTAACGCCGCCACCCGCCCGCACTGCCATCTTTTCCAGCTTGCGCCAGCCCGGTGTGGTCTTGCGTGTGTCCAGAATCCTGCAGCGTGTGCCTGACGTCTTTGCTACGTAAGCGGCGGTCTGGGTGGCAATCCCGCTTAATCGCTGAAGGAAGTTCAGCGAAACCCGCTCGCATTCCAGCAACGTCTGCGCGTCGCCTTCCACCCGCGCCACCACGGTTCCGGGAAGCACCTGCACGCCGGATGCATACATCAGGTCAAGGGACCGAATGTTGCCTCCATGCAGCCTGTAGATCAGTGGCAAAAGTTCGACGCCCGCCAGCGTCATGCCCTGCTTCGCCCGAAAGGCGCCTTTTGCCTGTCGGCCTTGCGCAACGGTCGCGCGCGTGGTCACATCGCCAGCTCCAATATCCTCCGCCAGCGCCATGCGCACGAGTTGCTCAATTTCGGGCAAGGATACGTCGAATGCCAAGCTGCTCGATTGTTTGCCGTTGCTCATCCGTGTGTCCTTTGGCATTCCCTGGCTACACGGATAGCGCGGCCAGCGCCTCTTGATTCTTCTGGTGCTTTTCGCGGTATTCGCGCAGCTTGCCACGCAGATTCTCCACCACGTGCGCGGGCATCTTGGCAATCACTTCCTCATTGGAAAGTTGACGCTCGCTGTTGGCGATCACCTTCTCCAGTTGCGCCTGATCCTTCAGTACGCGGGCGCGCTGTGCTTCCAGTTCCGCCGCGGGCACCTGCAGCAAAATGTCAAAGTCCGGTGTCGATTTCACCGCCCCCTTCAGTTCGGGAGCGCTGCCCTCATGCACCGTCGCCTCAATGGTGGCCAGCCGGTTAAGGGCATCCAATTGCGCCGCAGCCACGCGGGCAGCGGCACCGCGCGCATAGATGGTGGCCTCAATCTTTTTCTTGGGATCCTGGCCCAGGTCCGCGCGCAGGTTTCTCACTGCGCCAATCAAGCTCTGCAGCGCTTCGATCTCCGCTTCGGCTGCCGTGTCCGCCACGCTGGCATCCGCCTCGGGGTAGCGTGCCAGACAAATGGATTCCGTTCGGCCATCGCCCTCGCGGCGTAGCCTCTGCCAAAGCTCCTCGGTGATGAAGGGCATCACCGGATGCAGCAGGCGCAAGGCGCATTCGAAGACGGTCAGGATGTTCTTCCAGTGATGGTTAAGGCCCGTACCTTCTTCGAAGCGAAGCTTCTTCAGTTCCACATACCAATCACAGAAATCACCCCAGAAGAACGCCCACAGTTGCTGGGCCACTTCGTGATACCGGTAGCTGTCGAT
>CAZUAX010000063.1:0-1645 GCA_964618435.1 uncultured Solibacteraceae bacterium | reverse complement strand
AGCGGGTCAACGGTGTTGCCCTTGGTTTTCGACATCTTCTGGCGATCCGCATCGCGCACCAGGCCATGGATATACACGGTGCGGAAGGGAACATCGCCCATGCACTCAATGCCCATCATCATCATGCGGGCCACCCAGAAGAAGAGAATGTCGAAGCCCGTGATCAGCAGTGTGTTGGGATAGAACTTCTTCAGGTCAGCCGTTTCCTCCGGCCATCCCAGCGTGGAGAATGGCCACAGGGCGGAGCTGAACCAGGTGTCCAGAACGTCGGTATCCTGGGCGATGTTGCCACTGCCGCAATGCTCACACTTGTCCGGATCTTCCATGCCCACCGTAATGCCGTGGCATTCATGGCAATGCCACGCGGGGATGCGGTGGCCCCACCACAGCTGGCGGCTGATGCACCAGTCCCGCATGTTCCGCATCCAGTCGTAGTAGATCTTCGTCCAGTTATCCGGAACGAAGACCGTGCGTCCCTGCTCAACCGCCTCAATGGACTTATCCGCAAGCGTGCGTGTGCGCACAAACCACTGGGTGGAAACCATCGGCTCCACCACCACACCCGTGCGCTGGCTTTTGCCCACGCTCAGTTCATAGGGTTCCGTGCGATCCAGGAAGCCTTGCGCTTCCATATCCGCCAGCACTTTTTCCCGGGCTTCGTAGCGGTCAAGCCCTGCATACGCCCCGCCTTCGCTGGTGATCTTTGCGTGCTCGTCAATCACCCGGATCAGCGGCAGGTTGTGCCGCATCGCCGCTTCAAAGTCATTCGGGTCATGTGCCGGAGTGATCTTTACGCAGCCCGTGCCAAACTCCGGATCTGCCATCTCATCCAGAATGATGGGAATCTCGCGCTGCATCAGCGGCAGCATCACGCTCTTGCCGTGGAGGTGCGTATACCTCGCGTCCACCGGGTTGATGGCCACGGCGGTGTCACCCAGCATCGTCTCCGGACGGGTGGTGGCAACCACTACGTAATCATCCGAATCCTTCACTGGATAGCGGAAGTGCCAGAGCTTCCCTTCCACCTTCTCGTGAACCACTTCAAGGTCACTGAGGGCCGTCTGGAGCTTGGGGTCCCAATTCACCATGTAGGGTCCCCGGTAAATCAGGCCCTTGCGGTAGAGGTTCACGAACACCGTGCGCACTGCCCGCGACAAGCCCTCATCCAGCGTGAAGCGCGTCCGCGACCAGTCGACGCTTTCGCCAATCCGCGCCATCTGCTTCAGAATTGTGCCGCCGTGCAGTTCCTTGTATTCCCAAACCTTCGCCTCAAACGCTTCGCGGCCCAGGCTCTGGCGGGTGATGCCGTCTTTAGCGAGTTCGCGTTCCACCACCATCTGGGTAGCGATGCCGGCGTGGTCCGTTCCCGGAAGCCACAGCGTATTGCACCCCTTCATCCGGTGCCAGCGGGTGGTGACGTCAATCTCTGAGTGCTCCAGCATGTGGCCCATGTGGAGGCTGCCCGTGACATTCGGCGGCGGGATTACCAGCGAGAAAACCGGACGCTTATCCGCTGCGTCATTGGATGGCTGAAAGAATGTGGACTTCCGCCACCATTCTGCCCAGAAGGGCTCAAACTGTTGAGGCTCATAGACTTTTTCGAGTTGCATGAGGTTATTGAGGAAGACTTCCAGGATACCATGCG
>CAZUAX010000062.1:18155-21903 GCA_964618435.1 uncultured Solibacteraceae bacterium | reverse complement strand
ATGGCAAAAGAGAAATTTGACCGCAGCAAACCGCACGTAAACATTGGAACGATTGGTCACATTGACCATGGGAAGACGACGTTGACGGCGGCGATCACGAAGGTGCTGGCCAAGCACGATCCGAAGAACACGTTCCGGAGCTTCGATTCCATCGACAATGCGCCGGAAGAGAAGGCTCGTGGAATCACAATCGCGATTGCGCACGTGGAATATCAGACGGCGAACCGTCACTACGCGCACGTGGATTGCCCTGGTCACGCGGATTACATCAAGAACATGATCACGGGCGCAGCGCAGATGGACGGCGCCATTCTGGTGGTGGCGGCCACAGACGGACCGATGCCTCAGACACGTGAGCACATCCTGCTGGCGCGTCAGGTAGGCGTGCCACGGGTAGTGGTGGCGCTGAACAAAGTGGACATGGTGGACGACGAGGAACTGCTGGAACTCGTTGAACTGGAAGTGCGCGAGCTGTTGTCGAAGTACGATTTTCCAGGCGACGACATCCCGGTGGTACGCGTGAGCGCGCTGGGTGCGTTGAACGGCGAGGCAGAGTGGGAAAAGACGGTCGACGAACTGATGGATCAGGTCGACCAGTACATTCCGGTTCCGCCCCGTGCGGTGGATAAGCCCTTCCTGATGCCGGTGGAAGACATTTTCTCGATTCAGGGGCGTGGCACTGTGGTGACCGGTCGTATCGAGAAGGGTGTGATCAAGGTGGGCGAGGAAATCGAGATTGTCGGTTTCCGCGACACGCGCAAGACGGTATGTACAGGCGTGGAAATGTTCAAGAAGCTGCTTGACGATGGTCAGGCGGGGGACAATGTGGGCCTGCTGCTGCGCGGTATTGATAAGGATGAAGTGGAGCGCGGGCAGGTATTGGCCAAGCCGGGTTCCATCACGCCGCACAAGAAGTTCAAGGGCGAAGTATACGTGCTGAGCAAAGATGAAGGCGGGCGTCACACGCCATTCTTCAAGGGATACCGTCCGCAGTTTTACTTCCGTACCACAGACGTGACAGGGTCGGTGACGCTGCCGGAAGGCACGGAGATGGTGATGCCCGGCGACAACGTGACGATGGACATCGAACTGATTACGCCGGTGGCCATGGATAAGGGTCTGCGCTTCGCTATCCGCGAAGGCGGCCGTACGGTGGGCGCGGGCACAGTGACGGAAATCGTCGACTAGCGTTTCCGCGAAAGCTTGGTCTCAGGCGGAGCGACGGAGTGGGGCGTAGCGATGCCCCCTCCGCGCCAAGCCGCATGTGAGATCCAGGCAAAATTCGGTCGAGTATGTGGCAGTGATCGCAACCGTAAGTGGTGGCAACACCTACAATTCGTTGCGTGGACAGTGAGGGCAGATGGCAATCCGGGAAAGAATTCGCATTCGTTTGAAGTCGTATGACTATCGCATTCTCGATGAGTCCACGAAAGATATCGTGCGGACGGCGCTGCGTACCAACGCAAGCGTTGCCGGTCCGATTCCTCTGCCGACGGTGCGGAACCGATTCACCGTGAATCGCAGTCCGCACGTCGACAAGAAGTCTCGCGAACAGTTTGAAATTCGTACACACAAGCGGCTGCTCGATATCCTCGAGCCGACGCAGGAAACCGTGGATGAATTGATGAAATTAGATCTGCCCGCAGGGGTGGATGTGGAAATCAAAGCATTTGGCAAAGACCGCAAATAGCGACTTTCCGAATGGCGGGCAGCGCACAGACTGCGGCTGCCCTCGCAGAAGTAGCTTAAACCGATAGGTGGCTCAAACCCATGGCGCCAGGAATTCTTGGAAAGAAAATTGGGATGACACAGATGTTCCGGCCGGACGGACAGGTAGTACCTGTAACGCTCCTGCAAGCTGGACCCTGTGTTGTTGTACAGCGAAAGACGCCGACCAAAGATGGCTACGACGCCATCCAGGTGGCGCTGGTGGAATATTCAAAGCCATCTAGGATGAATAAACCCGAGAAGGGGCACCTGAAGGCTGCGGATGTCGAAAGCGCGAAGTTCCTAAAGGAATTTCGACTGAATCCCGGAGACGGTGACTTCAAGCCTGGCGACAAGATACTCGCGGACGCTTTCGCCACTCGTCAGAAGGTGGACGTCATCGGCACGAGCAAGGGCCGGGGCTTTGCGGGAGTAGTGAAGCGGCACAACTTCGGTGGTGGCGAGGACTCCCACGGGTCAATGTTCCACCGCGCTCCGGGTTCCATTGGTTCCTCGAGCTACCCGTCGCGCGTATTCAAGGGAATGCGCATGGGCGGACACATGGGCAACGCCCAGGTGACGGTTCGGAACCTGGAAATTGTGGATGTGAACACGGACGACAACGTGATTGCCATCAAGGGTGCCATTCCCGGCCCCAAAGGATCGTTCGTAATCGTGCGGCGGTCAAGGAGATAAGGTCATGCCAACAGTGGATGTATTTGATCTGAAGAACACCAAGGTGGGCGACCTTGAGCTGGCAGACACCGTCTTCGGAGCCGAAGTCAAGGAACACCTCATTTACGAGTCGGTTCGGCACTACATGGCCTGCCGCCGGCAAGGTTCCGCGTCAACCAAGACACGGCATGAAGTAGCCGGGTCCGGCAAGAAGCTGTGGCGGCAAAAAGGTACCGGCCGGGCGCGAATGGGCTCCATTCGGTCCCCTCTGTGGCGGCATGGTGGCACGGTGCATGGCCCTCAGCCTCGCGATTACTCCTATCGTCTTCCTAGAAAGATGCAGCAGGGTGCCTTACGCAGCGCGCTTTCCGCGAAACTTCGTGATGGCGAACTAAAGGTGGTTCGCAGTTTCGAACTGTCTGACCACAAGACCAAGACCATGGCCGCTACCCTCAATACTCTTGCGGTTGGTAGCAATGTGCTGGTTGTTGATAATCAGGTGGATAATCGCAACCTGGATCTTGGTACGCGCAACCTGCCAGGCGTTACCCTTTCGCTTACTCGTGAGGTGACTGTGTACGACCTGCTGAAGCACAAGAACGTGTTGCTTACGGAAGAGGCTGCACGAAAGTTGTCGGAGGCCTTGTCATGAGTAACATTGCCAGCTTGAGTGTTTATCGGATTCTGAGACGGCCTATCGTAACCGAAAAAAGCCACGACCTGAAGGACAACGCACAGACATTGTGCTTTGAGGTGGCTGCGAATGCAAACAAAACGCAGGTGCGGCAGGCGGTGGAGACCATCTTCAAGGTAAAAGTGGCGGAAGTGCGCACGATCAATCTTGAGGGGAAGCTACGACGCCGCGGTCGCTATTCCGGCTACCTGCCGGATTGGAAAAAGGCCTACGTTCGTCTGAAGCCGGGACAGAAAGTGCCGGAGTACGCCGAGGTCTAAGGGCCAGACGCGAGGAGATAGCAGCCATGCCCATAAAAAGCTACAGACCCACAACTCCGTCCCGTCGGTTCATGACGACGGTGACGCGAGAGGACATCACGAAGCAGACTCCGGAAAAGTCTCTCACAGTCGGCAAGCGCAAGAGCGGTGGACGCAGTTCAACAGGCCGAGTGGCTGTCCGGTTCATCGGTGGCGGCCACAAGCAAAGCTACCGCGTGATTGACTTCAAGCGCGATAAGGCTGGTGTTCCGGCGAAGGTTGCCGCGATTGAGTACGATCCTAACCGCAGCGCCCGGATTGCTTTGCTTCACTATGTGGATGGCGAGAAGCGTTATATTCTTAGCCCTACAGGCCTGAAGGTGGGCCAGATGGTGGTTTCCGGCGACGGCGCCGACATCCTGGTTGGCAATGC
>CAZUAX010000062.1:0-18055 GCA_964618435.1 uncultured Solibacteraceae bacterium | reverse complement strand
ACCCGCTGGCTGGGCAAGCGCCCACACAACCGGGGCGTCACCATGAACCCGGTGGATCACCCACACGGTGGTGGTGAGGGTCGCACTTCGGGCGGTCGCCATCCGGTTACGCCTTGGGGTCAACCCACCCGCGGATTCAAGACCCGGAACAATAAGCGGACCGACAAGATGATTGCCGCCCGCCGGAAGAAGAGTTAGCTGAGGTTTCACGATGAGCCGATCTCTGAAAAAAGGTCCCTTCGCAGACGACCATCTGGTGAGGAAAGTGGAAGCGATGTCCGCGACCAAAGACCGCAAGGTGATTCGCACCTGGTCACGCCGTTCGCAGATCCTTCCGGAATTTATTGGTCACACCATAGCCGTACATAACGGAAGGAAGTTCATTCCGGTTTATGTGACGGAAAACATGGTTGGCCATCGGCTAGGGGAATTTTCGCCAACACGCACCTATAAGGGTCACGTGGCGAAGTCAGATAAGTCTGGCGGACGCGGGTAACTGAATTCCCGTGACGCGGTTTGGGCATCCAAACGTCGTCCGATACCGAAATAGATAGGCGAACGAAAACGATTGCCGGGAGAACAGGGCATGGAAGTGAAAGCGGAAGCCAGATACGTGAGGGTGTCGCCACAAAAGGCACGCCTGGTTGTGGATCTGATTAGGGGCATGCGCGCAGACCAGGCGATTACGGTCCTGCAGACCACCAACAAGGGCATCGCCCCGACGGTCGAAAAGGTTTTGCGTTCTGCGATTGCAAATGCGGAGAATCGCTCGGCGGAAGTCGATGTGGACAAGTTATATGTGAGCCAGGCCTACGTAAACGAAGGGCCGCGCATGAAGCGTATTCGTCCAGCACCAATGGGGCGTGCTTACCGCTATCAGCGTCGCTTGGCGCACATTGTGGTGAAGGTAGCCGAACAGGAAGTCGCTGCCGCAGCAGAGTAGAAGACGAGAGAGACAACGATGGGTCAAAAAACACATCCTTACGGATTCCGCCTGGGAGTCACCAAGACATGGCGGTCGCGCTGGTTCTCCAAAGCCGACTACTCCAAGCTGTTGCAAGAAGATCAGCATCTCAAGGAGACGCTACGCAAGCGCTTGAAGGCGGCTGGCTTAAGCTCGATTGAAGTCGATCGCCCGGGGAACAAACTGCGGATCACCATCCGCACGTCTCGTCCTGGAATCGTCATCGGCCGCAAAGGTGCGGAAATCGAGAAACTCAAGCAGGATCTCGCCAAGAGCACCAAGCGGGAAGTGTTTATCGACATTCAGGAAGTGCTGAAGCCGGAGCTTGACGCGCAGTTGGTGTCGGAGTCGATTGCGTTGCAGCTTGAGAAGCGCGTGGCCTTCCGGCGCGCCATGCGCAAGGCGGTTGATTCCGCTCTGCGTTTCGGTTGTAAGGGAATCAAGGTTCGTGTCAGCGGCCGATTGAACGGCGCCGAAATTGCGCGTAGCGAGTGGTACCTGCAGGGCCGATTGCCGCTGCATACCTTGCGTGCCGACATTGACTATGGATTTGCCGAAGCCAACACCACGTACGGTGTGATTGGCATCAAGTGCTGGATCTATAAGGGTGAAGTTCTTGAAGGCGGTCGAAAGATGACCGGTGATCCCGCGGATGCTCGCGGTCGTCGCCGGGAACGTCGGCCACCTCGGGAAGGGGGTCCCCGTGATGGTGGCTCCCGCGATAGCGGGCCTCGTCAAGGCGGCGGTCGGCCAGCGGCCACCCCTGTTGCTGCTCCACCTGTAGCCTCAACTCCAACTCCCGCAGAGGGAGCGCCGATTCTGCCGCCGCTGGTGTCGCCAGCGCAGGTGGAAGCGGTGTATCAGCCCGCTCCTGAATCCGTGCCACCAGCGGAGACGGTGGTTCCAGCGGCTGAGCCAGTGACGCCGCCGGTAGAGCCAGCTTCCACCGAGAGTGCTGAACCCAGTTCCAGTGAGGATCAACAGCAGTAACGAAAGCCGGACAGCAAGATCCGACGAAAAAAGTTCCGGCATAGAGAGATCCGGCACGAAGGAGATTTAAAGCCATGTTGATGCCCAAGAGAACCAAATACCGCCGCCAGCAGCGTGGACGGATGACCGGTGCCGCGCACCGTGGATCCACGCTCTCCTTCGGCGACTATGCCCTTAAAGCGCTTGAACCTTGCTGGATTACTGACCGCCAGATTGAAGCGGCCCGCATTGCGATGACACGCTCGATTAAGCGTGGTGGTTCGGTATGGATTCGGATCTTCCCGGATAAACCAATTACCAAGAAGCCGGCTGAAACTCGTATGGGTAAGGGAAAAGGCGCACCGGAAGGCTGGGTGGCGGTTATCAAGCCAGGCCGCATCCTGTTTGAAATGGAAGGCGTACCCAAGAGCGTTGCCCAAGAGGCAATGCGCTTGGCGGCGATGAAGCTTCCTACGAAGACGAAATTCATTTCGCGCGACGAACTGTTTGTGTGAGGTTTCCGATGAAAGCCGAAGATTACAGCAACTTGAATGTCCAGGAACTAACCGTAAAGGCCAAGGAAATCGAAGAGCAACTCTTTCGTCTGCGCTTCCAATTGGGCATGGGCCAAGCCGACGGACTGAAGAATTATCGAGCGTACCGGAAGAACCGGGCGCGCCTTCTCACTGCCATGCGTGCCAAGGAAATGGCCGCGGAAAAAGGGAACTAAGCGATGTCCACACCCACGGGTCACAGGAACGAAAAGCTGGGCGAGGTGGTGTCCACCAAGATGGCGAAGACCATTGTAGTCTCCGTCAGTCGCCGTGTCTCGCACCCGCTGTACCGGAAGATTGTCAGCACGCGGAAGAAATTCTACGCACATGACGAGGAAGAGAGCGCCAAGGTTGGCGATCTCGTGCGGATTGAAGAGCACCGGCCATTGAGCAAGCTGAAGCGTTGGAAGCTCAAGGAAGTCGTGCGCCGGGCGGTGCAGATTGACACCAAGACCGGGCGCGTGGTGGAAGAAGAGACGGCCTAAGAAATTTGTGGGGCTGCGGCACTGGACCGGAAGCCCCCATGCGGAGACAATGCCATGGTTGGAATGAGAACAATTCTCGAGGTGGCCGACAACAGCGGCGCGAAGAAACTGATGTGTATTCTTCCCCGTGGCGGCGACAAGGGTCTAAAGGCAGGCCTGGGCGACATCGTGACGGCGAGTGTCAAGGAAGCCACCCCCGAGTCCAATGTGAAGAAGGGCAAAGTGGTTAAGTGCGTCATTGTGCGTACCCGCAAGGAAACCCGCCGCAGAGATGGCACCTACATCCGCTTCGATTCGAATGCGGCGGTGCTGGTGAAGGACGATGGCGAGCCCATGGGCACTCGCGTCTTCGGACCGGTGGCGCGAGAGCTGCGCGACAAGCGTTTCATGAAGATTGTCTCGCTCGCGCCGGAAGTGATCTAGCACGCGGAGAGGATCTATCATGTCGAAACTGCAGCAAAACAAAATGGCCGCAAAGCCGGTGAAGACCGCGCTCCGCAAGAACGATCTGGTGAAGGTAATCACTGGACGCGACAAAGGCAAGACGGGCCGCATTATTGAAATCGACCGTATGCGCGGACGGGTTGTGGTGGAAGGCGTAATGCTTGTGAAGCGTCACGTCAAGGCCAATCCACAGCGCGGCGTGAAGGGCGGAATTGCGGAGAAGGAAGCGTCCCTTCATATTTCCAATGTCATGCTAGTCACCTCCGATGGTGAGGTAACGCGAGTAGCGAAAAAATTGGAAACGGTTGGCGGGAAGGTGCGCCGCACGCGTATCGCCCGGAAGACCGGAGAAGTGATAGAAACCAAGGCCAGCTAAGGCTGCCTTAAGCAAATGGGCGGGGCGTTGAACTCCGCCAACAGGCTTCGAGCAGAAATGCCAGCCCGATTGGAAACCGGGCGGCGCCAGTGAGGAAATCGACGATGCCAACGGTTCGAATGAGAGAGCACTACCAGACGACGGTCGTTCCGGCGCTCACGAAGGATTTTAATTATTCCAACGTGATGGCCGTTCCGAAGCTGGACAAAATTACGGTGAACATGGGCCTGGGCGAGGCGATCGGCAATCAGAAATTGCTTGACGCATGCGTTACGGACCTCGGGATTATTTCGGGACAACGTCCGGTGGTGACCAAGGCTCGGAAGTCTATCGCCCAGTTCAAGCTCCGCGAGGGGATGAGCATCGGCTGCATGGTTACGCTACGCGGTGACCGGATGTTCGAATTCTTCGATCGTCTGGTAAACCTCGCACTGCCAAGGGTTCGCGATTTCCGTGGTATCTCCCAGAAAGCATTTGACGGACGGGGAAATTACACCCTGGGCATCAAGGAACAGTTGATTTTTCCGGAAATCGACTATAACAAGGTGGAGAAGCTGAAGGGCATGAACATCTGCATCACCACCACCGCGAAGACCGACGCTGAGGCCCGCGCGCTGCTGCGTCATATGGGGATGCCCTTCACCAAGTAACGGCGGTAGAGCATAGCGGCAAAACTGAGCCGCTTAGCTAGCATTGGCGCAGCAGGCAACACGAGGAGATCATGGCCACTACAGCAAAAATCGCGAAGGATCTGAAGAAGCCCAAGTTTACGGTGCGGCACCGTAACCGTTGCTGGCGCTGCGGGCGTCCGCGGGCCTTCTACCGGAAGTTTGGATTGTGCCGCATTTGCCTGCGCGAACTGGCGTTGCGCGGAGAATTGCCCGGCGTAGTGAAGTCGAGCTGGTAGCGAACGGAGCAAATACACGATGTTTTCTGATCCCATTGCAGATATGCTGACCCGGATCCGGAATGCCTATGCGGCCCGGCATCCCAAAGTGGACGTGCCTGCTTCGAATCTCAAGATGGAGATTGCGCGAATTCTGCGCGAGGAGGGCTACATCCTCAACTTCAAGCTTGCTGAAGAGGGCAATAAGCGCACCATCAAGATCTATTTGAAATACACGCCCACCAACCTGCCGGTGATTTCCAAAATCAACCGGGTATCCAAACCCGGTCGGCGTGTGTTTGTAGGCAATGCTGAAATTCCAAGCGTTCTGGGCGGAATGGGGATCAATATCCTCACCACTCCCAGGGGCGTGATGACCGGGAAACAGGCGCGCACTGAAAAAGTGGGCGGAGAGCTTCTTTGCGAAGTGTGGTAGCAATGCGGAACTTCTTTCGGGTGAATCCGAAGTGAACGAATACGCAAGCAGATTGGTCCGCAAGCGGACAGAACGGGAAAGATCATGTCACGAGTAGGGAAAAAGCCAATCCCCGTTCCCGCCAACGTGAAGCTTAAAATGGGCGACACGTTGGAGGTGGAAGGACCCAAAGGGAAACTTACGGTTCCCATTCCAGAGGGAATCCGCCTGGAGCAGGAAGACTCCACGCTCCATGTGCGTCGGGAATCCGATAAGCATGCCGCGCTGCACGGGTTGACCCGTGCGCTCGCTTTCAACGCAATCACGGGCGTGTCCACAGGATTTAAGCGCGAACTGGACATTGTCGGTATCGGCTACAACGCGGAAGTCCGCGGGCGGGCCATCCTCTTTAAGCTGGGCTACTCGCACTTGATCGAGTTCCTGCTACCTCCGGGCGTTGACGTGGCGATGGAGAAGAACACTCACGTGATTCTCACCAGTCACGATCGCCAGCTGCTCGGCCAAACCGCCGCGAACATCCGCATGTTGCGTCCTCCCGAGCCCTACAAACAGAAGGGCATTCGCTACACTGGCGAAGTTCTTCGTAAGAAGGTTGGGAAGTCTGGTGCGGGCGGTAAGGGAGGCAAGAAGTGATCCAACGAATTTCACGGAGTGAAATCCGCGAGCGCATTCATAAGCGCATCCGGCAACGGCTCCGGGGTACGGCGCAGCGTCCCCGCCTGGCTGTGTTCCGCAGCCTGAAGCATATTTATGCTCAGGTAATTGATGATGCTACCGGGGCTACGCTAGTGTCCGCCTCCAGCCACGAGAAAGATTCTCCTGTTAAGTCTGGCGGTAATCTGGATGGTGCGCGCGATATCGGTAAGCTGGTCGCTGAACGCGCATTGGCTAAAGGCATCAAGTCTGTCGTGTATGACCGCGGCGGCTATCTCTACCATGGTCGCGTAAAGGCGCTGGCCGACGCGGCGCGAGAAGCTGGATTGGAGTTCTAGGATTCGCTATGTCCATTATCAAGAAGCCAATTGATCCCTCGGTTTACAACCTGAAAGAAAGCGTCGTCAGCATCAATCGCGTCACCAAGGTGGTGAAGGGCGGTAAAAACCTCAGCTTCTCTGCACTGGTTGTGGTAGGTGATCCGCAAGCCGGAGTCGTAGGTTACGGCACCGGCAAGGCGAAGGAAGTTCCGTCGGCCATCAAGAAGGGGATTGAGGCGGCGCGCAAGAATCTCACCAAGGTGAATCTTGTGCATGGCACCATTCCCCATCAGAGTATGGGCGTTTTTGGAAGCGGCAAAGTGCTCCTGAAGCCAGCTCCCGATGGAACAGGTGTAATTGCCGGCGGCCCCGTTCGCTTTGTGATTGAGGCGGTCGGGATCCATAACATTCTCACGAAGTGCATCGGCAGCCGGAATCCACACAACGTGGTGAAGGCAACTGTCGACGCACTCATGCAGTTGCGTGACCGACAGACCATGATCGAAATGCGTGGATTGGCTCCGGTGGAGTCGAACATGCCTGCCGCTGCACAATAAATGTCTGTCGCTGACGGTAGGCACGATAGGTGTCGCTGACGGTAGGCGTAAGCAACGCTATCCACCGGTTGATCCGTTGGAAAAGCTGGTGTCGGGTACATGCAGCCAGCACGGTGCCGGTTAACGGTCCGGCCTGGAGAGGGCATTGAGGAGAAGAAGCAATGGCTGAAGGAACAATCAAAATTCAGTTGGTGCGCAGCCCGGTGGGCCGTCCAGAGAACCAACGCAAAGTGGTTCGCGGACTTGGACTCATCCGGATGCAGCAGGTGGTGGAGCGTCTCGACAATCCGTCCACTTGGGGCATGGTAAAAAAGGTGCCGCACTTGGTGCGGGTCGTAGAAGAAAAAAAGGCCTAGGCTTTCGGAGGAACCTCAATGGATCTCAGTCAACTTAAACCCCCCGCCGGACAAACTCGCAACAAGAAGCGTATCGGTCGCGGTATGGGCTCCGGCCACGGCAAGACTTCTGGACGCGGCATGAAGGGCCAGCACGCCATTAGCGGCTTCAGTCAGAAGCGCGGCTTCGAGGGCGGGCAGATGCCGCTTCACCGTCGTATGCCCAAGCGTGGATTCAACAACATCTTCCGCACGGAATACGCGGTGTTGAACGTGAGCCGACTTAACGACCTGCCGGGAGACAATTTCTCTCCGGAAATCATTGAGCAGACCGCCGTTCTGAAGAATCTTAAGGACGGACTGAAGATTCTGGGCAATGGGGAGATCACTCGCCCCATCCATGTGAAGGCCCACGCATTTACTGAGCAGGCAGCTGCCAAGATCAAGGCGGCAGGCGGAACAGTAGAAGTGATTAAAGTGGTTGTGGCGCCCATCAAGCGCAACAAGAAAATCGCCCGGGCGTAACACCGGTCAAGGTATATCGAGCGTTCAGGAAGGGCTGCATGAACAAGTTCCTAGAAGCCATCGCCAACGTGTTTCGCGTTCCGGATCTGCGGAACCGTGTGCTGTTCACGCTGGCACTGTTGGCCGTCTATCGTCTTGGCGCCTTTATCCCGACTCCCGGAGTAAATACGGCTGCTCTGCAGGAATTCTTTGATCAGAACCGTGGCAGCGTGTTTGGCATGCTAAGCCTGTTCTCCGGCGGCATGTTGGAACGGCTGACTATTTTTGCCTTGGGCATCATGCCCTACATCACTGCGTCGATCATCCTCCAGTTGCTTACTGTTGTTGTCCCCACCCTGGAGAAACTGCAGAAAGAGGGTGAACTGGGGAGACGGAAGATCACGCAATGGACGCGCTACCTGACGATTGCGCTCTCTATCATGCAGTCGATGGGCATCGCGATTGCACTCCAGTCCAGTGACGGCAACTTTGTGCTCAACCCTGGTATTGGGTTCATCCTGATGACAATCATCACGCTCACCACCGGAACGGCCTTCATTATGTGGTTGGGCGAACAGATTTCTGAACGCGGCATCGGCAACGGCATGTCGCTCATCATTTTCGCCGGTATCGTTGTCGGTCTCCCTGGAGCCATGCTGAACATCTGGGAAAACGTCTTCGTTACCCGGAATTGGAACCCGGTTCAGGCGATTATCATCTTTCTGGCGATGATCGCGGTGGTGGCCTTTATTGTTCTAGTGGAGCGCGCGGAACGTCGCGTTCCGGTGCAATATGCGAAGCGCGTGGTTGGACGTCGTGTGATGGGCGGTCAGCAAACCCATATGCCCCTCAAAGTCAACGCCGGGGGGGTGATTCCTGTCATTTTTGCCAGTTCCATGCTGGCTCTTCCGCAAACTCTCACAACCATGCCCTGGGTCAAATCCAGCGAATGGGCGAGTGGTGTACTAGGCGCGATCGCACATTCCGAACCCCTATACGTGGTCATCTTCGTCGCCGCGATTATGTTCTTCTGCTTCTTCTACGTGTCGATTATCTTCAATCCGAACGAAGCAGCAGACAACATGCGGAAATACGGTGGCTTCATTCCGGGGATTCGGCCAGGAAAAAATACGGCGGACTATCTCAACAAGATCCTCACACGCATCACTGTCGTCGGTGGCATTTACCTTGCATTTCTCTGTCTGATTCCAGATATCATGATCGCCGGAATCAAGCTGCAGCACTTGCCGCTGATAGGGAACTGGATTGACAGTACGTTTCCGCGATTTCTGCTGGACGGTCTTGGAGTGAACTTTTATTTCGGCGGCACTTCCTTGTTGATCGTCGTGGGTGTGGCCATGGATTTCGTCAACCAGATCGAGGCGCAACTGATCATGCGCCACTACGAAGGATTCACCCCGAAGGCCGGTCGCATTCGTGGCCGTCGCAGCACCTTTTAGGGATGGGATCGTCAGCCCTGCCCGGCGAAACCGGGCAAGCGAAGTTGTTTGGAATTTCCTCTGAACCACTCGAAACGGGCAAGGACAAGGTAAGAGTTATCTTGATTCTTGGACCGCCTGGTTCAGGGAAGGGAACGCAGGCGTCCCGCCTGAGTGAACGGCTGGCCTTGCCGCATATCTCCACAGGCGATCTGCTTCGTGAACGGATCCTGCGTGGGGATGATCTTGGACGAGCGATATCGGATCGCATTGATTTTGGCCAGTTCGTGCCGGATCAATGGATCAACCAGTTGCTGGATGAGCGGATGGCTTTCCCGGATTGCCGCCAAGGGGCAATTCTGGACGGTTATCCAAGAACTTTAGCGCAAGCCCAGCGCCTAGCGGATACCGTAACCAGCAATGGTTGGTTACTGAATGTGATCCGTCTCAAAGCGGAAGCAGCGCAATTGGCCCACCGTTTTAGTGGGCGCAGACAGTGTAGCGAGTGCGGTGCACTGTTTCATCTGGAATTTCAACCGTCACTGCGGGGTGAACGCTGTGACCGCCCGAGTTGTGAAGGCACATTGCTTCCCCGGGCGGATGACCGTGAAGAATTTCTCTCGGGTCGCTTGCAGGATTACGATCAACTTACCGCTCCAGTGGTTGAGTTGCTCGCTGCGGTTTCCGGGCACCTGTTGGAATTGGCTGCGAGTGATGGATCTCCAGGCGAGATCCACGAGAGGCTATGGTTTGGGTTGATGGGTTCGGTGAACCCATCCCGTTAAGACGCGGAGTATATCCTCCGCACGGAACTGGCATGATCATTCGGAAAACCGATCTGGAACTGCTGAAGATGCGCCGCAGCGGACTGCTGGTGCATGAGATTCTGCATACCTGCGCGGCTATCGTGGAGGAAGGCATTACCACTTGGGATCTTGAGGTAATTGCCGAAAAGCTTATTGAAGATGCCGGCGCCACCTCGGCCTTCAAGGGTTATTATGTACCCACGGCCGGATCTAAGTTTCCTTGTGTCCTCTGTACCTCAGTAAATGAGCAGATTGTGCATGGGTTTCCGTCGAAGAAGCGGGTTCTCAAGGCGGGTGATGTCGTTACCATCGACACGGGCGTACATCTTGATGGGTATTATGCCGACTCCGCCATTACGGTTCCGGTGGGAGAAGTAGCTCCTCAGGTTCAGCGCCTTCTTGATGTCACGCAGACCGCTCTTGATCTCGGAATCGCCAAGGCAACAGTCGGCAACCGACTCTTTGATATTTCGGGCGCCATAGAGAAGCACATCACGGAAAATGGTTTCGCGATCGTCCGTGAGTATGTTGGTCATGGAATTGGGACGCGTCTGCATGAGGATCCCCAGGTGCCCAACTACGTGGACCGGCGCAACGAAAATCCGAGATTAAAAGCGGGTATGGTGCTGGCCATTGAACCCATGGTGAATATTGGCACGGCCGAATCGAAGGTTTTGAGCGACAAGTGGACGGCGGTAACGAAGGATGGTTCGTACTCCGCACACTTTGAGCACACGGTGGCGATTACCGACAATGGGCCGTGGATCCTTACGAGACCATAGGCGGGCTCTACCGAATGCATATCGGTTGGCCGTTGCGTGTGCCTGGTGGATGCTAAGGACGACGCGAGGCGGCAAAACGAAGGCTGCGGTTTAGGGCTGTGGGTGGAACAGGAGTGGAGTTGGAACGTGACCGACCCATTGGTACGGAGGATGATCGGCCCGACGAGCGGCCCGGTTTCGGAGTAGTTCCGGAACGGCCATTGCTGAAGGCGACAGTAATCGAATTACTGCCCAATGCAATTGTGCGCGTAATGTTGGATAATAGAAAGGATATTGTCCTCGTTCACGCGTCGGGCGCTCGCGAGAAGAATTTTTTGAGAGTCCGCCCCGGCGATCTCGTGGAAGTCACACTATCTTCTCAAGATCCGGGCCGCGGCAGACTTGTGCGGCTTTTGGGCAAGTAAGCTGCTTCAGGCAGCCTGCAATGCCCCATGGCCGGAGTGAGGATCGCTTGTGGTTCTTCTTTTCTTTGGAAAGGAAGAAAATTGCTGGACCCGGAGCTAACCTGCGTCCGGTCTGAAAGACGGTGAGGGTTATGAAAGTAAGAGCATCGGTGAAGAAACTCTGCGACAAGTGCAAGGTGATCCATCGCCACGGCGTGGTGCGTGTCATCTGCTCAAATCCGAAACACAAGCAGCGACAGGGTTAAGGAGAGAATTGGAATGGCACGTATTGCAGGCGTAGACTTGCCGCCCCGGAAACGGGCAGAGATTGGCCTCACTTATATCTACGGAATCGGGAAGGCGCGTGCGCAGTCGATTCTCTACCGGGCGAATATCGACCCGAACAAGAAGATTGCCGATCTTACCGAAGAGGACGCAAACCACATTCGCCAGATCCTCGAAGATGAGGGTGGTGTTGAAGGTGATCTCCGTAAGGAAGTGCAACTCAACATCAAGCGGCTGATGGATTTGGGCTGCTATCGCGGACTGCGCCATCGGCGAGGTCTGCCCGCGCGCGGCCAGCGCACCCATACCAACGCGCGCACCCGTAAGGGTCCACGTCGCGGTACCGTGGCCAACAAGAAGAAGGTCGGCAAGTAATTCACCGGTTGGTGATTGTAAGGTATTGAAGGACTATGGCGAAAGCGGCAAAAAGCACCAAGAAAAAGACGTTCAAGAAGCGCGAACGGAAGCACATTCCCGAGGGAATGGTGCACATCCAGGCGACCTTCATCAACACCATCGTCACCATCACCGACCTCGTTGGGAACACCATCTCGTGGTCGAGTGCAGGGTCGCTGGGCTTCCGTGGTTCCCGAAAGGGTACTCCGTTTGCCGCTCAGCAGGCTGCCATCACGGCAGCCAATAAGGCGAAGGAAAGTGGGCTGCGCACGGTGTCAGTGCATGTGGCTGGCCCGGGTTCGGGTCGCGAGTCTGCAGTACGCAGTTTGGCCACTGCTGGATTGGATGTACGGGTCATTCGCGACACTACTCCGGTTCCGCACAACGGCTGCCGTCCTCCAAAGCGTCGTCGCGTCTAAATACGACTTCCCCTGCCAGGTGGCTTCGTCAGCAGCCACCTGGCGAATCAGGGCAATCTGGCGACAGGAAGTTTCCTGCCCTTGATGGACCTACAGTGCTGAAGTATTCCCGGCCCTTTCCGGGATCTTTGCTCTGCCGCTGACTTCGTTCGCGTAAGCGGACACACATGCAGGACGAAGGCACGCCTGCCGTAAACTGCACCGACTAGACACCAGATCGACTAGATCGGGAAGAGGAGAGAGACCTTTGGCAAGATACAGAGGACCCGTATGCCGCCTCTGCCGTCGGGAAGGCACTAAGCTATTCCTGAAAGGCGAGCGCTGCTACACCGAGAAGTGCGCAATCGAAAAGCGCAATTTTGTGCCGGGCCAGCACGGCCGGGAACGCCAACGTCGTAGCAAAGTTAGCAACTTTGGATTGCAGCTTCGCGAAAAACAGAAGTTGCGGCGTGTTTACGGCCTGCTCGAAGTCCAGCTTCGCAATCTCTACGAAAAGAGTAGCAAGGCGAAAGGCGTTACCGGTCAGGTGATGCTATCCACACTGGAGCGCCGACTGGACAGCGTGATCTACCGTATGGGTATCGGTACAAGCCGTCCCCAATCCAGGCAAATCGTGCGCCACGGTCACATTACGGTCAACGGACGGAAGGTGAATATCCCTTCCTATGTTGTGAAACCGGGTGATGTGGTGTCAGTCCACGAAAGCAGCCGCAAGCACCCCATGATCGTCTCCAATCTGGAAGTCACTTCCTCCCGCCCACTCCTGAGCTGGCTCGAATTTGACCGGGATACCATGACCGGCAAATTGAACGCGGAGCCCAAGCGCGAGGAACTGGTGCAAATCGAACTCAACGAGCAGTTGGTCGTCGAGTTGTACTCGAAGTAATCAGGAGCGTCAACCTGCAGGCAGTCGATCAGTTCACGCTGGTCGCCGCCGCGCTCGCAAACCGGAAAGGACTTGCGTATGTTTAAAGGCTTTCAGAAACCCAAGCGCCTAGTTGCGAATACCGAAACGCTCACTGATCGCTACGGTATGTTTATGGCCCAGCCCTTTGAGCGGGGTTTTGGCACGACGATTGGCAACAGCCTTCGTCGAGTTTTGCTGAGTTCCATTGAGGGTGCGGCCATTACCGCCGTAAGGATTGAGGGCATTTCGCACGAATTCAGCCCCATTCAGGGAGTGGTGGAAGACGGCACCGACATCATCCTCAACCTGAAGCAGATTCCCTTCAAGATGACTACGGATGCGACGAAGACCGTCTATCTCCGGGTCGACAAGGCGGGAGAGGTGTTCTCCAGCCAGATTGAGACTGACCCCGATGTGGAAGTGCTCGACCGCAATATGCACATTGCCACCGTCGGCGAGGGTGCTTCGCTCAACATTGAGATGCGCATCAAGCAGGGTCGCGGCTACGTGAATGCAGAGCGCAATCAGGAGGAAGACCTGCCGTTGGGATACATTCCCATCGACTCAGTTCATTCTCCTGTGCGTAAGGTGAATTTTTCAGTGGAAGCCGCCCGTTTGGGACAGGTTACCGATTACGACAAGCTCACCCTTGAGGTTTGGACCAACGGTGCGATTTCCCCGCAGGATGCCATCGGGCAGGCCGCCAAGCTTCTCAAGGACCACATGTCCATCTTTATCAACTTCGAGGAAACCCCCGACGTTGAGGAAGAGCGCACTGAACGTGCGATGGATCAAATGAATGAGATCCTCAGCCGGTCTGTGGATGAACTGGAGCTTTCCGTTCGTTCCTATAACTGCCTGAAGAACGCCAACATTCAAACCATTGCAGACCTTGTCCAAAAGAGCGAAGCAGAGATGCTGCGCACGAAAAACTTCGGGCGCAAATCGCTGAATGAAATCAAGGAAATCCTTTCTGGTCTTTCCCTTTCTTTCGGCATGAAGTTTGACTCCCAGGGACGTCTTCTTACCCCAGCGGGCCAACCGGTGAACCCAATGGAGCCCTCTTCCATGGGCTTTGGTTCTGCTTTTGATGAACCCGACGATACCGAAGATGAGGCAGAGGAGCCCTACAAGTAGGCTGCCGCGGCAAGCCCATGAGGTGACATTTCCATGAGACACAGAGTTGGCGGATACAAACTTAAGCGCGACAAAGATCAACGCAAGATGTTGCTGCGGAACTTGGTTACTGCTGTCCTTGAACGAGACCGCATCGTCACTACCATAACCAAGGCCAAAGCTGCCAAGCCGTTGGTGGACAATATGGTGACATTGGCCAAGAAAGATACTTTGGCCAGCCGTCGTCAGGCTGCAGCTTTTCTGCTGACGCCAGACTGCGTAAAGCGACTTTTCGATGAAGTTGGTTCGAGGTTCGGCCAGCGTAATGGCGGGTATACTCGTATCGTACGTGTGGGACCCCGCAAGGGAGACGGCGCGGAGATGGCGATTCTTGAGTTGGTTGGAACCCAACTTGTGAAGCGCGCTGCCGAGCGGGCTAAGCGTCGCGAAGAGCGCCTACAGGCACTTCGTGAGGGCAAGGACGCCGAAGAGAATAGCTAGCTTCCACACGTATACAGCCTTTGGGCTACCAAAGACCAACCGCCCGGCCAATTGGCCGGGCGGTTTCTTTTGGTACAGGCCGGACTCCTGCTTAACTCGCGAAGTTTCAAGCTCAACCCCGGAAATACTGCAAGGACAGGCACGGCGGGGGAAGGGGAGCGGATGATAACCCCTAGACTCTTCTTACTGGCTACCTGTGCGGGTCAGCATGATCTTGAAGGTCTGGAAAATCACCAGGAAGTCGAGGCTCGGAGAGATGTGTTTGATGTAGTACAGATCATACTCCAGCTTGTTTTTCGTGTCCTCGATGGTGTCTCCGTACTTGTAGTTGATCTGTGCCCAGCCGGTAATCCCCGGCTTCACGGAATGTCGCTGGTTGTAGTACGGGATCTCCTTTGCGAGCTTGTGGACAAACTCTGGGCGCTCCGGCCGAGGACCCACAATCACCATTTCCCCGCGCAACACGTTGTAAAGCTGCGGAAGTTCATCGATGCGAGTTCTCCGCAGCCAATAACCCAGCTTGGTAACCCGAGGGTCGTTTGCTGAAGCCCAAACTGCCCCTGACTGCGCCTCAGCGTTCTGCGTCATCGAACGGAACTTATAAATTGTGAACAGCTTGCCGCGAAGACCGACGCGCACCTGCCGATATAGAACCGGTCCCGGCGATGTAAGCTTCACAAGAATGCTTGTCAGTAGCATGAGTGGGGAGATGAGCATCAACCCCAGAACTGCAATCAGCCAGGAATAGATCGCCTGAAGCGTGAGCATTGCCGGTGGAGCGCCCAGGGTCTCCGCGTAGATGAAGTCTGCGGGGCGGGTTTCCTCTACCGGTATCCGGTGACACATTCTCTCAAACGTCCGATTGATGTCTTCAATGTGCTGGCCAGCAAATCGAAGGTCAATCAGTTCATCTACCGGTAGCGCATCAGAACCTTCTCTGGTACACAGCACCAAGGTTTGGGGTCGGTACTGGGTAGCAAGGCTGCGCACATCGGCCGGATGCCCCAGTATCGGAACATCATCATCCGAAGGTGACGACGTTTGTTTCGTTGTGAGTGTACCAATCACGTTGTACTTGAGCACGGGGTTATCCAATGCAAATTGGGCAATCCTTGAAACGAGTGGGCTATAACCCACGAACAATAGCCGCCTCTCCGGAAGAACCCGAACCACTAGAGGGAAATAGGTGAGTCTAAGTAGTAGTATCGTCAAGAACGAGCCGACACTGCCGTAGACCATCACCCATCGAGGAAGCGCGATTCCTACCGCACCATAGCTGAGAAATGCCTGCAGCAGAAAGGCAAGTCCAAAGATTTGCAGTAGACTCTGCGCCAGGTACACCTTCCCGTTGCTGTACACATCGCGGTACATGTCCTTCAGGTACATCGTTACCAGAATGGCGGCAACTCCGGTCAGCACCCGGATCCACCCGTCTTCGTAAATCAGATATAGCGTGGGGTCAAGGGGATACAGAAGGTAGATGGAAATGATGTAGGAACCGCATACTGCCAGCAACTCCAACAAAAATAAGGATATAACGGGAGTAGCCATTGCCTCAGCGAAACCATCCTGGATCGTATATCACATCTGCAGTGCCATTCATCGGCTTCCACCAACCGGGCGGAGGAGGAAAAAGAAAAACCGGCTGACGGGAAGTCATCGCTTCTCGCGGTTCTCTGGCTGACGACCTGTCAGCGCGCTGGCGATGGCATTGGCAACTCTCTGCACGGACCCTCAATCATAAGAATCCCCCGTCAGTATAGCAATCCCTGACAATCCACTCCTTAGGCAACACAAGCTCTACACGGTGCAAAATGCGCTGCTTTAGGAGGATTAATACGAATATCCAGTGCAAACTCAACCATGAATCAATAAATTGTGGCTGCCAGGGCCTGCTGGTTAATGCATCGCGATCGCCCATTGCTGCAAATCCCAGATGCTTGCCTCCTTAACCGTCGCTTTTCAGACTTATTCGGCCGATGCGGGGCCCCTGTCCACCTGCGTGGGAGATTGCCAAAGCTTCTGCGGGGAAATGAAGAAGACAGACGGCGACAAAAGGGCCGCGACGTTCATTGACACAAATGTCTCCGCCAGGGAGGTGATCCTGCCCAAAAGAGACCTGCGGCCAACCCAATGTGCGGTGAACGCCACCAGCACAAACAATAATTCGCCAGCCAAAAGCAAAACTTTCCAAGGTGAGGGTGGCAGACAAACACTAGCAACTCCAAAGACCACCAGAAGCCACGGTATTAAGAGCCTGCCCAGCTTATGCGATACAAAATGCAGCCACATTCTGTGTGGCCAAAGGAGTAGACGCGGATGTCGTGCCCAAATTTGCCAGACCCCCGCGAGCGTGCGCATCCTCCTCCGCAATTCCTTGCCCTGCACGGTGGGGTAATCTACTGCCACGGCGTTGTCATCAAATACTATCCGGTAGCCCTGCAGATAAGCCTGCAGCGGGATCTCCCCATCGTCCACGAGCGTATCCGTGGGAATCGGTTGCACCAAAGTCCGCCGCATCGCATAAATGCAACCGGTTGCGCTAAACAGCGACCAGATCTGCGACTGGATCCGCCGAGCCCACAGCTCATAGCGCCAATAGATTCCCAGGTTCGCTTGTTCTGATCCCTCAGCGTCAGATTGCAAAATCCGAAGTTCTCCGGTAACTCCGCCCACCTGTTCATCGGCAAAGTTTGCCATCAAGTGTCGAAGAGCATCCGGCTTTAGCTTCTGACGCACATCGCAGTAGAAGAGGATCTGGCCCTCTGCTTGGGCCAGCGCGAAGTTCAAAGCTGCTGCTTTGCCGCCTCTCGGCAGGCTAAACAGGCGAACTCCCTTGCTGGTAAAACTCTCGGCAATTGCATCGCTTCCATCTGTGGAACCATCAGAAACCACCAGAATCTGCACAAGGTCGCTCGGATAGTCGAGCGCCAACAGGTTTTCAAGCTTTTCCTTCAGGAACGCCTCGCCATTATGGACAGCCATCACGATGCTCACGGTGGGCAGGCAGGACATATCTTTTGTCACCGGTCGCTTATGGAAGGGGAACATGCGAAGCAGCAAAGGATATCCCAAGAGGAAGTAGAGAACCCCTCCAAAGGCGAGCACGAGACACAACGTAGCAACTGTCATCATGAAACGGAAGATGCACGGCAACTTCGCATGCCAGCATTCACCCTGCCTCAGGATAGCGGACTTGGGTATCTTCAGAACAAGCCGTCGTCGAAGCCCAGTTCCGACGAGCTTGTGTCTGGCGATTTATGACACGGACCTCCCTATTTGGCCGCTCGAGCACTAAAATAGAGGGATGGACCAAACGCTCTCCATTGCCGGACGCACATTCCGCAGCCGGCTCTTTGTCGGATCTGGCAAGTATAAAGATTTTGCTGAGAATGCACGATGTGTCGAAGCCAGCGGTGCCGAAGTGGTCACCGTCGCCGTCCGCCGAGTCAATCTCATGGATCGCTCCAAGGAATCGCTTCTGGACTACATTGATCCCAAGCGCTACTTCATCCTTCCCAACACCGCTGGCTGCTA
>CAZUAX010000061.1:0-21970 GCA_964618435.1 uncultured Solibacteraceae bacterium | reverse complement strand
CTCGTGCGTACACTCTCAGCGAGGGCGAACGGCATCGGTCTACCATGGACTTTTCGTGGTGCGGTGTCTGGAAACTGTGATCGCGCACGATTATTAGCAGCGAACGATTGCGCAGCGTGATGCATGCCCTGATGGTGGAACTAAAGTTAAAAGGAAGTTATGCGCGAACTGATTCTTTGGGCAGTGTTAGTGACAGTTACCGTGGCTTCGATGGCCGCGCAGGAACCTTTGCGCTATGATGCACGGCGCGCGGCAGCACCCATCCGCGTAGACGGAAAAATGGACGATGCCGCATGGCAATCGGCGCCATGGACCACATACTTCGTAGACATTGAGGGCGATGCCAAACCTCGCCCTCGCTTCCGCACCCGCGCCAAGATGCTGTGGGATGACCAGTATTTTTATATCGCCGCGGAGATGGAAGATCCCCACGTCTGGGCTACGCTCACCGAGCACGATTCGGTAATCTTTCGCGACAACGACTTTGAGGTCTTTTTGAACCCGTCCGGCGATACCTTGAACTACTTTGAATTTGAGATCAACGCGCTAAACACAGGGTGGGATCTCTTTTTGCCGAAGCCATATAAGCAAAAAGGGAAAGCCGACAACAGCTGGGAGATTCCGGGGCTGAAGACAGCCGTTCATGTGGATGGCACACTGAATCAGCCAGGTGATACGGACCGCGGATGGAGCGTGGAGATTGCATTTCCCTGGACGGCGTTTGGCTCCCGTGCCCCTGTGGCTCGGCCGAAGCCGGGGGATACATGGCGAGTGAATTTCTCCAGGGTGCAGTGGCGTGTGGATATCGTGGACGGGAAATACGTGAAGCGGCCTGGTTTGAAGGAGGACAACTGGGTTTGGTCTCCGCAAGGCCTCATCGATATGCACGTGCCAGAGAAATGGGGCTATGTACGGTTCGTCGGGGACTGACTCCGGAGGCGAAGGCTAAAGCCCTGGCCACCCCACCATCAAGCCTACAAGACGCCAGCAGACATAGCTAAGCAGCGCGAACTCAACAAAGCGCAGCGTCTTCTGTGCCAGACCTGTCACCACATCCACACGAAGAAACACTACGCAGAACAGATACAGAAAGACGGGCCATGTATCGAGCGTGCCCGGAAAACCGCGGTAGTAGAACATCAGCACCAGCGTGTAGCCAAGAGGCAGGTTGCTGGTGACGTGGTCGCCCAGGCGGACGGTAATGATGGCAAGGGTTAGCAACATCATCACCATGGTGATGATGTTGAAGATAGGCAGCGTGGCTAAGTTCATGCGGCAGGGCTTCCATTCGCCACATTAGCACGGGCGGGGGGAGAAGACTCAGCTTCCGGGCGATCCTTTGTGGCATGCAGCAATGCCATGGGGAAATCGGCGAACAGCGACGCCGCAGCAAGGCGTCCGGGCGCAGCGGCGGCCACGCTCCTGCCACTGAAAACGCTGTTCCATGCTTGTGGCGCATTCTCGGGCAGTTGCACAATAGTGTCTTCCCAGAAAGAAGCGGTGGATAGCGCGCTGCCCATGGGAAGCGTCGTGGCCAGTTGCAGAGGCGCGGCAACTATAGTCCATTCGTCGTTGTGGACACGGGCAAACGCGAAAAGATGACGCGCACGCTTCCCCTCCACCAGAAGAGGCAGGTAGTTTCCGCGAGCAAACAAGCCAGCATGATCGCGGCGAAACTCAAGCATCTTGAATGTGAGATAGAGCTTGATGCGGCCGTCCTTCCAATGACTACATAGGGACTTCAGCAGTTGCGGGCGATCCTCAGCTTCCGCATGCTTCAGTTCCTCCAGCAGATGGCGACGATGCCGGAAGTCCACAGGACGCCGGTTATCAGGGTCCACCAGACTGAAGTTCCACAACTCTGTGCCCTGATAAAAATCGGGCACCCCCGGGGCAGTTCCCTTCAACAGAGTCTGCGCCAGCGCGTTGAATGCACCGAAGTACTCAATAGGGCTGTGAAAGGCGAGGAAATCCTCGCGGAATTGCCGGCCCCGCAGTGGGTGCAACAGTGCATCGGCGAAGCCAAGCAGAGCGTTCTCATGCGCATCGTTTGGCCGTATCCAACTTGTGTACTCTTTGCCTTCGCGGGCACACTTACGCAGATAGGCGAGGACGCGGTCGCGGAACTCGGGGAGTTCCTCCTCATGCAGAGGCCAAGCCCCTAGCAGGCTCTGGTAAATGAGGGCTTCCTGAGAAGGAGTAGGCACCTCGATGCCGTCTACCTTTGTCCGCTTTGACGCGTTCATGGTCATCCATCGAGTGACGGCAGCCTGATACTCCGCCGGCATCTCCGTCACCACATTGATTCGCGCTCGCACGTCTTCTCCGCGCTTGGTGTCGTGGGTGGAGGTGCAATTCATGGTGTCCGGCCAGTCACGACAGCGCTGCTCGTGAAAGCTGTGCAAGGCCGCGGCATCATGTGGCGGACGAGCGCGGAGAGGGTCGCTACCCACTTCGTTGAGAGTAAGCAGCGCGTTGTACGTGTAAAACGCGGTATCTTCGAGCCCTTTGGCCATCACTGGCCCGCTGAATTGCTGCCAGCGCATCACCACGCTTAGCCATTGCTGGCGGTGTTGCCGGGCGTAGTAAGGAGGCTCCAACAACAGCACCCGGCGCAGGAATTGGAAAGCATCGTCGCTCACTTCATCGCGACTGGTACGACTGCGCGCCAGTGAGAGCGTGGCCTCAATCAGGTCGCGGTCGCGCTGGTCAATCTGAAAGCTCCGGAGGTAGCTCCGGTAAACGGGAAGGCATGCGGTTACTTCCACCAGAATGCGACGAATCTCAGAAAGCGGGATATCGCGCGCGCGGCGGTCCTGCGCGGCAAGTTCACCCAAGTAATTGCCGATCACTTGAATCTCGTTCGCAAACAAGGACCGCATCACCATCTTATTGCGGCTGTAACAGATCTCCGAGAAGGGATGGCTGGTTCCAGTGATCGCATTGTAGTGGCGGACGATTTGGGAGAGTCCGCCGGGGTGGACAAACAGGCCGTTCAGCGCGTTCAGGTAATCGTATCCCGTGGTGCCCGCCAGCGGCCAAGGTGGCATGGTCTCATCGCGACTCAGGATCTTCTCAGCCAGCACGTAGAATTCCTGCTGGTCGCTCTCCTCACCGTCGCCGAGCAGGCTACCCTGCAGGCGCCGGAGGTAACCCAGAGGATCGTGCAGACCATCGATGTGGTCAATACGAACACCCGCCACTTTGCCGTCGCGCATCAGCTTGATCACTTCCTGATGGCTGATGTCGAAGACCTCAGGCACCTCCACGCGCACTCCCACAAGATCGTTGATATCGAAGAATCGGCGGTAATTGATCTCCTCCACCGCAATCCGCCAGTAGGCAATCCGATAGACCTGGGCAGAAAGGATCTCGTCCAACTGGTCAAAGCTGCGTGAGTCCTGCGGGTCGCCACTGAGTTCCCACAGAAGGTCATCAAGCGCGCGCTTGTACGCCGGAGCGGAAAGGTAGACGTCCCACAGGAGAGCTTTTGCCGCAAGCACATGCTCGCGTCGGTCCAAAAGGGTATTTGGGGTTTCCTCGTTGCGGTCCGTCAGATTGTCGAGAATCTCCACGGCACGCACGAGTTGGTCCCTCTGTGCTGTCTGTGGCAATGCATCCCGTAGCACCTCAAAGGCAGGCCGGAGGATATGCAAATACGACTTGGGCGCCAGCGGCAGGCGGTGGTCGTAGTAGCGCGCGAAGAACCCGTTCTCGTCGTACTTGAGTGTGATTTCACGCCTCGTGAGAACGTTCCCGTAAAGGTCACCTAGAATCGGCAGCAGGATCCGGTTGTTCTGCAGGAATTCAGCCTTAGAGGTAGCGGGATGCCAGTCGATATCAAAGAAATCCGCAAACACTGAGGCGCGGCCGTTCTCCAGAAGGTCCTGCCAGTAGGGGTTCTCCACACTTGCCGCCATGTGGTTCGGCACAATGTCCAGCAGCATCTCCATCTGGTATTGCTTCAGACGCTGGACGAGTTGCTCAAACTCTTCCTCGGTGCCCAGCTCTGAGTTGATGCGCCCCGCATCGGCGACATCGTAGCCGTGAGAACTACCGCGGCGCGCTTTGGATCGCGGAGATGCATAGAGATCCGTGATGCCCAGCTCACGCAGATAGGGCACGAGGTCATAGGCGTCGGTAAAGCGAAAGGACGGGCTGAACTGAATCCGATAGGTGCTGCTGGGTGTACGGTAGTTACTCATGGGGATACGGTCCTGTGCTGCTTAGCTGGTCTCCTGGGGGCTCAGCGTGAGCCGGGCGACCGGCGGCGTCTCCGGAACAAGTTCCAGCAGGCGCACGGCGTAGGGCTCCAGAGAAATGACATCGCCTGCAGCCATCGATTCAGTCTTGTTACTCGGCTCGCTGGTGGAAAGCACTGTGCGCCACATACCCCCCTCAAACGGGAACCGCAGTTGAGCGGGGCTGTCGCCAAAGTGGAAAAGCGCCACACAAACCTTGTCGTGGCTTTCCCGGCGCACACAAATGCTGCGTGATGTTTCGTCGCTTTCCACGCGCATCCCATCTCTCGTTCCCGGCGCAAAGCATGGGTGCTGCTTTCTCAACCGAAGCAGTTCCTGATACCAGGCGAACAGGACGGCATGATTGCCGTGCTGGCGCTGGTTTGGATTGAGCTTGGCGGCAAAAAAGGTAGCTTCGTCCTGAGGATCTGGCGGTTCGCCCTTCCATGCGAAGGCAGCAAACTCGCGCCTCCGTCCGTCGCGCACGGCCTCAATCAGTTGCGGGTCGCCGTGATGGACGAAGTAGGGGAAGGGGGCAGTCTCGTTGTACTCCTCCCCCATGAACAGCAGCGGAATATACGGGGAAAGAATCACCCACGCGGCCGCCAGTTGTAACGCGGACGGTGGCACGCTGTGCCCCAGGCGGTCACCACGCATTCGGTTTCCCACCTGGTCGTGATTCTGGCTGCAGACTACGAACTGGCCAGGGGGCAGATCCGCGGAATGATTGCCGTGAGCGCGCTTTCGGTACACTGAGTGCTCGCCGCTATAGATGAAGCCCTCGCGCAAGCCTTTAGAGAGCTGGGAGAAATGGGGGTAATCCGCGTAATAGCCCTGGGTCTCGCTTGTGAGTGTGCGCCGTAGCGCATGGTGATAGTCGTCGTTCCACTGGGCGTCCAGGCCAAATCCTCCTTGCGCAACCGGACGGATCCAACGGGCGTCGTTGGCCGCGCTTTCGGCAATCGTGTAGATACGACGGTTCAGCGCTTCGCCTCGTTCGCGCACCGCGCTGGCCAGTTCCTCCAGAAAGTGCCGTGGCGAAAGGTCATAGATGGTGTCGGTGGCGTCCAGACGCAGCGCGTCAATGCGGTATTCGGTCACCCAGTAGAGGGCATTCTGCAGAAAGAAATGCCTCACCGGGCCGCTCTCCGGACCGTCGAAATTAATAGCTTCCCCCCAAGGCGTGCGATGGCGCGGGGTGAAGTAGGGTCCAAAATCGCGGAGGTAGTTCCCTTCCGGGCCAAGGTGGTTATAGACCACGTCTAACACCACAGCCAGACCGGCAAGATGGCAGGCATCCACAAACCGCTTGAGCGCCTCCGGCCCTCCGTAATTGTGTTGTACCGCAAAGGGGAACACGCCATCATAGCCCCAGTTGCGTTCGCCCGGACAGGCCGCCACGGGCATGATCTCCACCGCGCTTACGCCCAGTTCCAACAGATAAGGAATCCGCGCAATCGCCGCATCCAATGTACCTTCCTGGGTAAAGGCGCCCACGTGCATTTCGTAGATCACGTAGTCGCGCAGAGGAAGGCCGCGCCAGCAGTCCGACTGCCAATCGAAACGGTGATGGTCGACGAACGCGGAAGCTGCATGAACCCCGTCCGGCTGCCAGCCCGACGCTGGGTCAGGACGTTCAATCTCTCCATCCAACAGGTATGCGTAGCGAATTTCGCTGGCGTTTGTTTCCAGCACTCCTTCGAAGTAGCCGCCCTCGGTGGCGGTCATCTCCAGTGTTGCCGCTGCTGGCGCATACACCTTCAGGCTCACTCGCCGACAGAGAGGAGCCCATACCCGAAAATGTACTTCGCCATCGCTGGAAAGTGTTGCTCCGAGGTCCAGAGGCGGCGTCTTGGCTATTTCAATGCGGGAAGTTTCGTTCATCCTTCAGGCACACAGGACACAGGTGGAAGACAGATTCTTTGCAATGTTTTGCTCTGCATTTCCATTGTGTGCCAATAGAAACGAGAGTTGCCAGCCCGGAATTGTTTCAGTTTGATCGTTGATTTCACGTCCAGATGCCCTTAGGGCGCGAAGCGAACCTGAAAATCTGTTGACTTAAGGAAAGTTTAGGGTAAACTAAATTAGGTATGCCTAAAGAGTCTCAACCTAGCTCAGAGTCCACAGATGACTACCTGAAAGTGATCTACGAGATCGGCCAGGATGAGCGCAAAGCCAGCACCACGGAGATTGCCAGGAAACTTGGTGTCGCAGCGGCATCCGTCACCGGCATGTTGCAGAAGTTGGCCACGCAGTCTCCAGCATTGGTGCTCTATCAGAAGCACAGAGGGGCGGAGCTAACCGCGGAAGGACAGCGACGCGCAGTGGAGGTGATTCGGCATCACCGCTTGCTGGAGTGCTTTCTGCACGACGCCCTTGGATACGAATGGCACGAGGTGCACCAGGAAGCCGAGCGTTTGGAGCATTTCATTTCCGAGGATTTTGAAGAGCGGGTAGCGGCACGGCTGGGAGACCCGCATTATGACCCGCACGGCCATCCGATACCCCGCAAGGACGGCAGCATGCCTGTCTGCAACGACATGCCTCTGCCGCGAGTGAGCGCGGGCGTGGCGGTGCGTGTTAGCCGTGTTGCGGATGACGACCCGGCTACCCTCCGTCTGCTGGCTCGTCATGGAGTAAAGCCCAACGTCGTACTGCAGGTGGTGGAGCAGCAGAACAACGCGAGCGGAGGTGGCGCAAGGGAACAGGCAGGAGCTTTGCTGCAGCGCAACGAAGAGCCACCGTTCCGGGTGTCTTCGGAGGTAGCCTCCAGAATTGCCGTGGAGGTGCTGGCCAGGAAAGAAGTGCTGGCCGGGAAGCGGGCTCCCGCAGCAGGCAGAACAAGGAGACCACGACCATGACCGCGCTGGTTTTGCTGGCGCTGCTAGTTGGGGCTTGGGTGCTCTACCGATTATTGCGCCATCCCTCCATGCCTGTAGGACGATTCTTGCACGAACGCCGCCAGCGTCATGAACGGGCGTTCTGGGAAGATGTGTTGCGACAGATTTTGCTGATGGGACAGGACGGCCGCCCGGTAAGCGAAGAGGCGTTGGCCGGGGCGCTGGGCAAGCCACTTGCGATCATCAGAGCCGTCCTGTTGCGCATGACAGACCGTGGCCTCCTGGAGCCCTCGGCTTCTGGTTCGCCCAAAGGACCGGACATCCAACTCACCACCAGTGGGGAACGGTGGGCGATGCACGTGCTGCGTGCGCACCGTCTATGGGAAAGCTATCTGGCGGACGAGGCAAGACTGCCGATGGACCGCCTTCACCATCAAGCGGAACAGGCAGAGCACCGGCTCTCAGAGCACGACCTGGAGGCACTGGACGCGCATCTGGGCTACCCCCAGGCGGATCCGCATGGCGACCCAATCCCCAGCGCTGAGGGAATCCTCCCGGCCACCCGGGGGACTGCCCTGTGCCAGTGGGAGGGCGGCCAGGAAGTGCAAGTGATCCATGTAGAGGACGAGCCCGCCACCATTTTCGAGCAACTGCTGACAAAGGGAGTCCGTCCCGGAGCGCACTTGCGTCTGGTAGCTACACATCCAGGAGCGCTGGAAGTGGAAGTGGACGGCAAGACCGCGATGCTGCCTCAGGAATTGCTGGCCAATATCGAAGTGGCGGCCGATATCCCCGTTTGGGTAAGTGACCCCAACATCGGGAAACTCTCGCAACTGGAGACTGGCAGCGTGGCGGAAGTGGTTGCGCTGTCGGAGGCAATTCGCGGATTCAGCCGGCGACGCCTCATGGATTTTGGCGTCACCCGAGGGGCAAGCGTGGAGCCTGTGCTCGATAACCCCTTTGGGGACCCGCGCGCCTATCGCGTGCGCGGCGCCACCATCGGCATTCGCATGGAGCAGGCCGAACAGATCTGGGTGCGCCGTCTGCCAGCGAAAGTCACAAGTGGCACGAGTTCCCATGCGCAGCAACCCAGGCAAGCGGAGGCGCTATGAACAAGGGAATCGAACACGCGCAACCTCCAGTTCCGGGCCATGACTGCGGCAGTTGTGCATCGCGCACGGAGCTTGAGCAGATGGGAATCCGGCTGGATAGCTGGGACCACGTTGTTGCGCTGGCTGGCAACCCGAATACGGGGAAGAGTTCTGTCTTCAATGCGTTAACCGGGCTGAAGCAACACGTGGGGAACTGGCCAGGCAAAACCGTCAGCCGCGCCGAGGGCGGGTTCCGCTTCAATGGATTGCGCTACAAACTTGTGGATCTGCCTGGCACATACTCCCTACTGTCGGCCAGCAAGGATGAGGAGATCAGCCGCGATTTCATCCTCTTCGGCAGGCCCGACTGCATCGTGGTGGTTGCCGATGCTACCGCTCTGGAGCGCAACCTGAACCTGGCGCTGCAGGTGATGGAGATCACCAGCCGGGTGGTGTTGTGCGTGAACCTGCTGGATGAGGCCAAGCGAAAGGGAATCAGTGTTGACCTTCGCAGCCTTAGCCGGGACCTTGGAATTCCCTGCGTGGGCACAGTGGCTCGCACGGGAGAGGGGCTTGGAGATTTGATGCGTACCGTAGCGGCCGTGATCGCCGGGGAAACAGCCACCAGCCCGGTGCGCACGCAAGTGCCCCCAGAAGTGGAAAAGGCTCTGGATGAACTGGTGAACATGATCGAAGTCGTAGCTCCGGGATTGCCCAACGCCCGCTGGGTGGCCTGCCGGCTGCTAGATGGAGACTTAAGGATCAGGCAGGCGCTTAGCACCGGAGAACTGGCCCGTCTGACAGAGCGGCAACAGGTTGCTCCAGAGGCTGCGGCGCCCAGTTTAGTATCCATTCAAGGAGCCCAGTAAGCCAGCCACAACGGATCTGACCAACAGAGAGTTAACCAAAGCGCATGCGATTTCGAGATCATCCCCCATCGACGCCAGATCCGAAGCCCACCGGCCCCTTGCCCGCAACACAAGCGTCGGGGGAAGCAGCGACAATGCCAGCGGAGGGGTCTCCACTGGAGGCTTCGGCAGCCATCCCGGCGCAATCCCATCCCCACACGGAGGAAATCAGCGCGGAAGCTATCCTGTCTCGCGCCGACGCACTGCGACGCGGATTTCAGGTTAACTTCCGAGACCAGATGGTGGAGAGCATTTACGCACAGGCGCAAGACCTGGCCACACGCTCAGTGCGCCGCGATGGGGATACCCGTTGGGACCTCGACCAGCGGATTGACCGTATCGTGACTTCGCCCGTGTGGGGTTTGCCGATCATGGCTGGGATGCTGGCCCTAGTGTTCTGGATCACAATTGTTGGAGCGAACGTATTTTCCGAACTGCTGTTCGATGCCCTTTTCCGCATGGAAGGATGGGGCGTGGCCGCATTCGAATGGTTGGGCGCGCCCTGGTGGCTGACAGGGCTGGTGTGGAACGGCGTCTACCGCGGCCTGGCCTGGGTGGTGAGCGTGATGCTGCCTCCGATGGCGATATTCTTCCCCATGTTCACAATTCTTGAAGACCTCGGCTATCTGCCGCGTGTCGCCTTCAATTTGGACTGGGTATTTCGGCGAGCCGGCGCGCATGGAAAACAATCGCTCACCATGGCGATGGGCTTTGGCTGCAACGCCGCGGGGGTAATCGCCACGCGAATTATCGATTCCCCGCGGGAACGCATGATCGCCATCCTTACGAACAATTTCGTGCCCTGCAATGGGCGCTGGCCCACCCTCATCATGGTTGCGACCCTGTTCGTGGCGGCGCAGTTTCCCCCCGCCATTGCATCTCTGGCGGCAGCGGGCACGCTCCTATTGGTTGTACTGTTAGGGGTATTGGTGACGCTGGTGGTGTCGGCTGTGCTCACCAGAACATGGCTAAAGGGAGCAGCATCGGCGTTCACGCTGGAGTTGCCTCCCTACCGACGACCCAGCGTGCTTCGCATCCTCTACACCAGCCTGATTGACCGTACCCTGTTCGTACTATACCGGGCAATCTGGACAGCTGCCCCAGCTGGAGCGCTTATCTGGGTGATGGCAAACGTTCACGTAGGCGAAGATAGCCTGGCTACCATCGTGGCGCGGATGCTTGATCCTTTTGGCCGCGCGATGGGTCTGGATGGCGCTGTGATGTTGGCCTACATCATTGCCATTCCGGCGAACGAGATTGTGGTGCCCACCTTGATGATGGTGTATGCCAAAAGCAGCATGATGATGGAGGCAGGCGGGTATGATGCCATTCGCACGATCCTGGTGGACGAGAATGGGTGGACCACCCTTACCGCGGTTAGCCTGATGCTGTTTTCGCTTCTGCACAACCCCTGCGGCACCACCATCCTTACCATGTGGAAGGAAACGGGCAGCGTTCGCTGGACCCTGATAGGTGCCCTGATGCCGCTGGGAATTGCGTTCGCTGTTTGCTTCCTGGTGGCAAATCTGGCGAGGATGCTGGGTGCCGCTGGCTGAGCGTGTGCCGCTGGCTAAGAGTGGCTACTGAGAGTTGCGCTGTTCCGGGTACATGGCTCCCGTGGGATAGCCCGAATCAAGGGTGCGCGCCAGCAATGCGGGGGTCATCGGCTGATAGTTCCAGAACTCGCTGCGGTGCTCGCTGCGGTAATGCAGGAAAAAGCCCACCCGCACTACGCTTCGATACGACAAATGGCTCATGAGCCATCCGTGGCGAGGGAATTCCCGCTGCTCGGCAAGGGCCTTCGTGCCCTTCTGCACCTGGACGAAAATCCAGCCCAGGTTCACCGTTTCTCGCAGTTGGCCTTCCGCGCGACGCCATTCTCCGGTAGCTTTATCAATCCAAATGGTGCCGATGGTGTGGGTGAAGATCTTGCCATACCGATTGTGCGGCTGGTACCCCGGTCGTGGCGTGGCGCTAAGTTTGTAGCAGAGACGCCCGCCGATGGCCTCCTCACCAGCCAGTTCGAAATTGAAGGCGTGCGGGATTTCTACCACAGCGTCACGGAACTCACGTTGCTTGCGTTCGTAAGCTTCCAGGCGCTGGAGACGTTCACTTTCGGATTCCGCTTTCCGGATCTCCACTACCCGGCGCAAAAAATCCTGGCTGGCGGCAAGTTCCTCCGCCGATTGCGGCTGGCCGTCCTCTTCGAGCAAAATGCGCTGAGGGGTGCCATCAATCAACAGGATGTCATGTACCTTTTCGCTGCTCTTGCGGGGATTCAAGTTACCGTCGAGATCGATATTCAGGACGCGCTCCCGGTAGGCAAGCGACTTTTCGCGGGCGGCATTGGATTGCTGCAACGCCACGGCGCGCCGCACCAGGTCCAGGGGATTCACTTGAGCGTGGCAGGCCGCGGTCATCACGAGGATAATCGCGAAGAGAACACCGCGTGTACGCAGGGTGGCCATGCTAATCCGTTAGAAGTGCCAGGGGAAGCGAGGGTTGCCAGCCAATTGGCACTCTACGCTGCAGGATACTCCCAGTGGGAGCGTTCTTGGAGGGAATAGTAAACTCTGGCGGAGAGAGAGGGATTCGAACCCTCGATAAGGTTTCCCCTATACACGCTTTCCAAGCGTGCGCCTTCAACCACTCGGCCATCTCTCCGCATGGGCGCTGTGTCCGGCGCGCATGGCAGCCGGAAGTGAAACAAAGTTCAGCGCAATTCTTCATTTTATCACGGGCGCGGCAGTTGCTTTGCCTGCGTTACGGACTTTCGCAAAAACTTTTTCAGGAACCTTCCGCGCCCGGTATCGAGTCCGGTATCGAGCCCAGGTCTGGTAGCACCCGGCGTCCGCTGGCGGCGTCCCCCTCAATCACCATGCAAGTGCTTGTGGCAAAGGCTACCGTACGATGGCTGCTATCCACCAGCCGGCATTCCATCAGACCTGTCGTCTTTCCCCGGTGCAGGACAACGCCTTTTGCGTGGATGGTGTTGTCGAATACGGGACGGAGGTAGTTGATCTTCAGTTCTATCGTGGTGAACGCCTTATCGCCGGGCAGAGTGGTGCCGTAAGCCAGCCCCATGGCCGCATCCGCGGCACTGCAGAGAATGCCTCCATGAACGGTGCCCATGATGTTGCGATGGTACGGCTGAGGATCAAACGACACGGTGACATGCCCGGCTTCCGCATGGGTAATGCGCAGGCCCAGGTGCTGGGCGAGAGGCATCCGAAAGTCGCCGGTTTCCATCGCGCGCAGCAGCAGTTCCAGCAGAGTGGGGGGTGAGGGGTCGGCCATGATACTAAAAGTTGGGACGGGATGAACCAACAGGGGAGCCCCGCTAGCTGGCTCCCCCCGCAGCCGGTTAACGAATCGGCGAAAAGGGCAGGCCCGTGTACGTCGCATTGCTGATGCTCGATACCACTTCGCCATCGCTGAGGCCGGGCGTCCGTTTCAGCTTGTCCCATTCGGGGCTGGTAGCAAATTTCCGCCATGCTTCAGCGCGACCGGCGGCATTGGGGAAGGCAACCATGTAGGTGAGGTTGGGAATCCGGTCTCCCACCATCGCCTCACCGAAAAACACAGGCTGCAAACCATACTTGCGGAAGATCGCGATTTCGCCGCCTTCCTCAAACATGCCGATCTTTTTCTTCAACGAAAGAGGATCGTCAGACTCGTAAACACGCAATTCAAACAACTTGGAACCCTCACCAGTGGGCATTTCCACCTTGGGCATACTCGCAAAGGCACGGAAGAGCGAGGACTCCACACGCTCATATACATGGCCTTTGCCGTGGATCTCCGCCAATGCCGCCTGGTACTCCTTGTCGATGCTCAGGCGGTCCTGGACATCCACCATCGCTGCCCCGGAAGCGTAGCTAAACAGGCAGAGCACATGCGGTTTGTCGGGCCCGATATCGTTATTGAAGAACCCCATCGCTTCCACGCCGGCACGCTTCAGGGCAGGCGCGTAGGCTTTTTCCAGGAAGGAAACGTAACGGTTGCGGTTGTTTTCGGGCGTATTCCGAAATGAGATCTTGCGCAGTTCCAGCAGGGAGCGGGATGCGGCACGGCCCTGGGCCATTGCGGAAGAGAGGCTAAGCGCCGAGGCGCCAGCAGCGGCGAGGAGATTTCTGCGTTTCATACTGCTAAAAACTCTACCGCAACCGCCGCCCGGTTGGGGTTTCGTCAAACCAACGGCCAATTACTTGCATTTTTCTGCGCAGCAATCGCAGTTATTCGCTAAAATGGAAGATTCGGGCTGTAGCGCAGCCTGGTAGCGCGCTTGCTTGGGGTGCAAGAGGTCGTGGGTTCGAATCCCGCCAGCCCGACCATTCCCCTCCTTTTCCGCCCCGTGCCTTCCAGGACTCCTGCAACGAAGTGGCGCCAGCGGCAGAACCCGTTCAGACATCCATTTTTCCCGGTTGTGTGCATCCCGTGGCTGGGAGATGATGGAACTCTCCCATGCGTACTTCCCTTCTCCCGCTAGTGCTTCTAGTTGCATTGAGCCTTCTTCTTGCGGCAACGCCTGCCACACCGCAGCAGCTCAATTCCCCCGATTTTCCGCTACCCGGTGCGGATTGGCGGGCCGAAGATGGGAAATGGCGGGACCTCTTCGATGGAGAAAGTCTGGACGCCTGGCGCTTTCTTCACGATAAGCCTATCGACCCGAGATTCTGGACCGTGGAGGACGGCCTGCTACGCACGCTGCCGGGCGGGCAGTGGGGGGCCGACATTATCACGCGCGAGGCCTTCGGCAACTTTGCCTTTTGCGCCGAATGGAAGGTAGAACCCGGTGGCAACTCGGGCATTCTCTATAACGTCCGCGAGGACCAGTGGCGCGGACAGGATTCCGTACCTGGGAGGGTACAACGAGCCTGGCTCACGCTTGGCGGAGTGACGCTGTTTGCTGCCTTTTGCTTTTTCTTCCGGCGCGGTTTCCTGAAACACGACATGGCACGGGCCTTGGTGCTGGGACTCTATGTTGCATGGCTCGCGCACAGCCTGCAGCCATTCGAGCGGCTTCTGGCTTACGCCCATTACATGCGGAACTGGAAAGCAGCCGGACTGGAACTGCAACTCTACGATGATGATGCCTATCGAGGATCCACCATGCAACCCAGCCACGGCAACGGGGCGCTTTACGACATCTTCCCGCCGACATCCAGGGAGACCCGGCCAGCCGGACACTGGAACGAAGCCTGCGTGACGGTGCAGGGAAAACGCGTGATGCACTGGATGAATGGCGTTCAGGTATTGGCGTACGACCTGGAATCCGCGGAATTCGAACGAGCAATCGCCCGCAGCCGCTACCGCAGTATCACCGGGCTAAGTAGGAAAGCGCCCATGCGGGTGGCGCTACAGAACCACGACGGCCAGTTGACGTGGTATCGCAAGCTGCGGGTGAAGCCTTTGGACTAACCGCGTGCCAGCCCGATCAGGCGGTCTTCGAAAGCGAAGTCGAGGTCAGTGCGGCGCGTTCCAGATGCCTGGTACCACTCAAAGGTCTGCGTCAGTCCAGCGGAAAACTCCGTAGGGTCAAAGTGCAGACGCTCAATCGCTTTATCAATGGTCATTGTGATCGGCGGGATGTCAAAGTAGACCCCGAAATAAAGAGGATCCCGCATGAAGTTGCCGCCCTCACGTTCAATGATTTCGCGAGGTACATGCACCACGTTTGCTTCAACGCCCGCCGCCGCAGCAAGCGCATGCACCAGATCGACCTGGCTGATTGGCGTGCGATTGCCCACGTTGAACGCTTCACCTACGGCCGATGGCTCCTCAATGGCGCGCAGGCAGCAGGTCACCAGGTCTTGCACATGCACAAAGTGCATGAGGCGACTGCCGTCATCGGGCACAACGATGGGACGGCCCAACAGCAGACGGTCCCAAAAGAAAGCCTCGCGATAGAAGGGGTTGCGGGGTCCGTAAATGAACGGAGGCCGCATGGTGACCACGGGCAAGCCCTTTTGTTGATGCAGCTTAAACAAAGAGCGTTCACTCTGCGCCTTGTTGAGGCAGTAGGTGTCGGAGCAATCATCACCGGCGAGGGGGTCTTCCTCGCTGTGGTCGAGTCCGGTAAAATAGGCCGCCACGCTCGACATGAAGACATAGCGCTGCAAGCGCTCGGGGCCGGCAGCCAAAGCGCATGCCCGCACTTGGTCTGCGGTAGTGCCACGCTCCCAGTCGTAGACATTATCGAAGACGACGTCGAAGCGCGAATCAGCCAGCACGGCCTTCATCGCCTCCGCGTCGTTGCGGTCCGCCTGCAGGTTCTGGATGCGAGGGTCCAGGTTGTGGCTGTCGCGGCGATGCAGGATGGTAACGTCGTGACCCTGTTCAAGCAGTTGCGTGCTCAGCCGCTCACCAATGAAAAGGTTGCCACCGATTATCAGAACTTTCATGATGCGAAGGGAAAAGTCGGAACGGGCCATAAGTGGCCCGTTCTTATTGTAAGCGCTAATCGTAGTATTCCAGCCCCAGGTGGGTGATGAGATCCTCACCCCGCATCCAACGCAGAGTGTTCTTGAGCTTCATCAGTTGAATGAAAATGTCGTGCTCCGGGTAGAGCCCAGGGGCAGTCATCGGCCCTTTGAAGTAGAAGGACAGCCACTCCTGGATGCCGCGCATGCCGGCGCGCTGTGCAAGATCAGTGAACAGGACAAGGTCCAGCACCAGAGGCGCCGCCAGAATGGAATCCCGGCAAAGGAAATTCAACTTGATCTGCATGGGGTAGTTCAGCCAGCCAAAGATGTCGATGTTGTCCCATCCTTCCTTGGCATCGCCGCGGGGCGGGTAATAGTTGATGCGGACCACGTGATAGAGGTCTTTATACAGCTCCGGGTAGAGGTGTGGCTGAAAGATGGTGTCAAGCACCGACAGTTTTGTTTCTTCCTTGGTCTTGAAACTCCCAGGGTCGTGCAGCACTTCGCCATCGCGATTCCCCAGAATGTTGGTGGAAAACCAACCCGAAACGCCCAACATGCGGGACTTCAACCCTGGCGCTAGCAGAGTCTTCATGAAGGTCTGCCCGGTTTTGAAGTCTTTGCCTGCGATAGGAATGTTGTTCAGCCTCGCGAAGTTTGAGAGGGCAGGCACATCAACCGTAAGGTTCGGCGCGCCATTGATAAACGGAACCCCCAGCTTTAAGGCGGCGTAGGCATACACCTGGCTGGGAGCAATCGCAGGATCGTTCTGGCGAAGCCCTTCTTCAAACGCTTCGAGAGTCTCATGCACCGCGGCACGAGAGTGGAAGACCTCCGTGGATCCGCACCAGATCATTACGAGCCGGGCGCACTGGTTGCGCTCCTTGAAGCCGCGAATGTCGTCCATCAACATCTCGGCCTTATCCATCAGCGTGGAGGCCTGCTTGACGTTTGGGCCGTCAATCAGCTTCACGTAGTTCTTGTCGAACACAGCCTTCATTGGCTGGATGGAAGCCAGTTCATCCTTAATGGGTTCAAGGGTTTGCGCGTTGAGAACGTCGGCTTTCACCGCGGCCTCATACATATTTTCGGGAAAGATATCCCATCCTCCGAAAACCAAATCGTCGAGACCGGCAAGCGGCACGAATTCATTGATTTTCGGGCTGCGGTTCTCAGTTCTTTTTCCAAGGCGGATGGTTCCCATTTGGGTAAGGGAACCGATCGGGTTCCCTAGTCCGCGACGGATTGCCTTTACGCCGGCGATGAACGTGGTCGTAACCGCGCCCATCCCCGGAATCAACACGCCAAGTCGGCCATCGGCTGGCGCGATGGTGGGGGTTTGGTTGCTATTCAAAGATCTCTCTCCTCGGCCTCCGTCACGCAAAATTCGGGGAGTGGGCGGAAGCCAATTTGCTATGCTAGCACTGTCATGACGGAGCGCGCCCTGGCCCCTAGCGGTTCCCACCCGGAAGCGAATCCCGCGGCCGGCGCACTCACTGTCTTGATTGTCGACGATGAGGAACTGGCGCGCGACGAACTCTCGTATTTGTTACGCGAATTCCAGGACATCGAAATCTGCGGATTTGCCAGTAACGGTCCCGAGGCGCTGGAAGCCATTGAGAATCTCGAGCCAGATATCGTCTTTCTGGACGTGCAAATGCCGGGCCTGGACGGCCTGAGTGTCATTCGCCGCCTGCGCGAGCAAGGCATTTTGCTTCCCTACTTCGTGCTTTCCACCGCCTATGACCAATATGCCGTGGAAGCTTTCCGGGAAGAAGCCTTCGATTACCTGCTGAAGCCCATCGAGAAGGAACGGCTGAGTGTTACCATCGACCGCGCACGGCGTCATCTGGCTGAACGCTTGCGTGCATCCATCCCCCTTGGGGCGGATGGTGCGCCCCGCGCAGGCAGCCAGCCCCGATCAAAAATTCTGGTGAAGGCCAACAGTCGAAACTTCATCGTGGACCCCAGTGATATTGTCTTTGCGACCATAGAAGACGGTCTGATTACTCTGGTCTGTACGCAGGTGGCCGGGCTCTCCAACTACCGCACGATTGAAGAGTTGCAGTCTGCCCTCGACCCCGACATGTTCTGGCGCGTGCATCGCAGTTTCCTGGTGAACATTAACCGGATTCGCGAGGTTGTGCCCTGGTTCAAGAGCAGCTATCAACTGAAGATGGACGATAAGGCGCAGACCTGCGTCCCGGTAAGCCGCGTGCAAACCAAGCGCTTGCGCAGCCTGCTGAAACTGTAGTCCACTCCGCGCTGGGAGTTCGCAATACCGTCATGCGCCTGATTACCCCGTCGGAAGCTTCCCGCCCAGCCTCGGCTGCAGGCGAGCCCTTGCTCTATGACTCCGCAGGCCGTCCCATCCGTTCTGTCAATTGGCGTCTGCTTGCCTATGCGCGTCCCACCTTTCGCTATTGGATGGAGACTGAGGTACATGTCTATGGCTTTTCCATTGCCGCCAACGTGTTGCTTTCGTTTTTCCCGTTCCTGATCGTAATGGTTTCGCTATGCCAGGCTTTGGAATGGCGACAGGCCGCAGACGCGGTTTACATGGCCCTGAACCACTACTTCCCCGATGAGGTGGGCGCGTTTCTCGCTCGAAATCTGCGTGCGTCTATCCAGCAACGTGGCCCCGTTCAAGTGGGAAGCATTCTGTTGCTGATGTTTGTGGCCAATGGCATCTTCGAGCCATTAGAGGTGGCGCTCAATCGTATCTGGGGAGTCACCCAAAACCGGACGTTTTTGCGCAATCAGCTTCTCAGCATGGCCATGATCTTCCTGTGCGGGTCACTGGCGATGCTTTCTGTGGTGTTAGCAAGCGCAAACTTACGCTGGCTGCAGGGCGTTGGGGTTTTCCTACCCGGTCCCCTTAGCTATCTGCTAGCGGAATGGGCCTTAAAACTTGCAGCGTTACCGGTTACCGCCCTCTTGCTGTTCTTCATTTACTGGCTGCTTCCGAACCGGCGCATTCCTGCGCGGCTGATGGTTCTGCCCGCGATTTTTGTAGCGCTGGCTTTAGAGGTGGCAAAATACGTAAATCTGCTGGTCTGGCCTTTTCTGCGCCTGAAACTGCGATACGAATACGGTCCGTTCATCAACTCCGCGGCAATTGTCTTGTGGAGCTTCCTGGCTGCCATGATCGTGCTTGCCGGCGCCGAATGGGCAGCGCGTTACTGGAGGGAAGGTCTTGCCAGGGCGGAAGCGATGGGGGAAATCCCCGTGGAAACGGAGCCAGCGGTTAGCGAGTCCAAGGCAATAGATCCTCCTCCGCAGCCTTAAACGCTGACGGATTCCATCTTGGCCTTTCGGCGTTGCATTCCCGCCATGGGCTTCGATAAACTCTACGTTACGTATTACCGCGTCCAACTTTCTCATCGAGGGTAGTTTTCTATGGCCGAACAGTCCAATCTCTCCCGGCGCACCTTTGTTAAGGCTGCCGGTGCTGCCACCGCGGTTGCTGCTGCTTCTAAGTACGTGGCATCTCCCGCAATCCGAAACGTAAAAGCGGCTGGGGCCGAGGTCCAATATGGATTCATCGGACCGGGTAGCCGCGGGCACCGCCTGATTGAGCGCCACCTCACCAAGATCGATGCGGGTCGTTGCGTCGCACTCTGCGATGTTTACCAGCCCAACCTCGACATGGCGTCGAAAACCCTCGGAGATAAGCCCGACAAGTACAAGGATTATCGGGAATTGCTTGCGCGGGCGGACGTGGAAGCGGTTTTCATTACCGTACCCCTGTACCTGCACTTCCCCATCATGAGGGATGCACTTCTAGCCGGGAAGCATGTCTTCGTGGAGAAGAGCATGGTTTTCAAGCCGGAAGAGTACCACGAGATCAAGCGTATCGCTGCTGAGCGCCCCAACCAGATCATTCAGGTTGGCTTGCAGCGCCGCTACAGCCAGTTCTATGCGCTGGCCGAGGACATGATTCGCAAGGGCACCATTGGAGAGATCACCCACATCTTTGGCCAGTGGCATCGCAATACCAACTGGCGGCGTCCCACCACGGACCCCGCTCTGGAAGAGCAATTCAATTGGCGCATGTACCGGAAGTTCTCTGGTGGCCTCACCGCCGAGCTCGCCTCACACCAAATCGATATTTCCGACCGGATGATGGCAGAGCACCCGCTCTACGTAGCCGGGGTGGGCGGCCTGGATTATTTCAAGGATGGTCGTGACATTTACGACAACATTCACCTTCACTTTGTTTACCCCAGCGGCAAGAAATTTCAATACAGCTCCATCACCACCAATGCTCACCTTCCCTACGGCGGGCTGAAGGGGATGCGCGAGTTTGGCGAAGTGATCAAGGGAACGGAAGGCACCATCGAAATCACACTCGGCAAGGCGATGTGGTTCCGTGAGCCGGAAGTTGCCAAGAAGACCGAGGAAGCGGGTACGGCCAAGGAGAACTGGGTGGCCGGTTCCACCGTTACCAACGTCAAGCCGGGTGATGGCTTCCCGCTCCTGTTGCCGAAAGATGAGATCGCTGAAAACGATTCCTTCCTGCAGCGCGAGTTGAAGTATGCTCGTCGCTGGCTCTACTCCAAGGGCGTTATGGTTCCCGAAGAAGATGTGGATCCGGAATACGCCGAGTTGAAGAGCTTCCTGGAGTGCGTCCGCGACAAGAAGCCTGAGAACGTAAAGGCCAACCTCGAAGTGGGTTTGGTGGACTCTCTGGGCGTGATGCTCTCCAATAAGGCCATGGACGAAGGACGCCGCGTCTACTATAGCGAAATCGACCAGATGGGCGTTTAGTTTTTCCCATCCCGAAACGAACACGCAAAACGGGGAGCCTTTCGGCTCCCCGTTTTGCATTTTGGGGATGTTTTCTTTCTTGTTAGTTCTCTTCCCCCCTCCCTTGGAACCGTCTCGCGCGACACAATAGGGAGATGCAAAGCCATCCAGCCGAATTCCCTTTGTCTGAATTAGTAGGAAAGGTGGCGCTAGTTACTGGCGCTTCGCGCGGAATTGGCCGCGCCATTGCACTTGGGCTGGCCAAGGCGGGCGCAGACGTTGCCGTGAACTTCCGGGCCAGGGAGTTGGAGGCAAATGCCCTCGTGGGCGCCATTGGCGAACTGCACCGGCGTTCGGTGAGCATCCGGGCAGACGTCTCCCGAGAGGATGAAGTGCTCCGTCTCGTGCGCGAAACCGAGGAATCGCTGGGGCCAATCAGCATTCTGGTGAACAATGCGGGTATCGCCCAGCCCGTCTCCTTGGAATCTGTGCGCACCAGTGACTGGGACTATACCTTGGGACAGAACCTGCGCTCGGCCTTTCTTGTAAGCCAGGCGGCGCTGCCTGGAATGCGCAGCAGGCGCTGGGGGCGAATCCTGTTCCTTGGCTCCGTGGCAGCCCAGGTGGGGGGAGTGATTGGGCCAGACTATGCGGCATCCAAAGCCGGTCTTGCGGGGCTAATGCACTACTACGCCTTCCACCTTGCAAAGGAAGGGATTACCGCAAACCTGTTGGCTCCAGCACTGGTGGAAACCGACATGGTGACGGCCAACCCTAACGCCAGTATCAACCGTATCCCTGTGGGACGATTCGGCGCCCCGGAGGAAGCCGCTCTGATGGCGGTATCCATGCTTGCCAATGGCTACCTCACTGGGCAAAGCATTCATTTAAATGGTGGATGGTACCCCACCTCTTAGGAATTGCACTGTTGGGGATAGGCCCGAGGGAAACCGCGGCGTACGGAGAAAAGCTTGATTGGCTCCGAAACGAAGCGGGGTCAAAAAAAAAGTGGTGCGGAGAACAGGACTTGAACCTGCACGGGTCTCCCCACTAGCACCTCAAGCTAGCGCGTCTGCCAATTCCGCCATCTCCGCGGGAGAACCATTTCGGACACTTGCATGCGCCCATCTGGGAGCAGGCAATGCGGCAGGTGAGGTCCGCTGCCGCATCTTCTATTCTAAAGCCGAATGGGGATAAGCCGCCACACAGCTACGGGAAAATCGATAGCCAAACTACGGTTGATCTCCACCCTGGGTGGGAACATTGCCCGTAGGCTCTGTGCCAGGGGTAGCAGCTGGTGCTGGTGCTGGCGTAGTTCCATCGCTGGGCCCAAACTGCGGGGTGGTCTGGTTTACGGGTGCGGGCGCCGCACTTTCCTGTGCCGGTTCCGAGCTGAGCCGCTCAATCACCGTACTGGTGCTACCGCTGCGCGACGAGACAATCGTCAGCGTCAGAGAAGTAAGCATAAACAGAACAGCGCTGGTGGTGGTTGCCCGCGTCAACAACGTGGCGCCACTGCGCGGACCGAATGCGGTCTGGGAGCCCATGCCACCGAAAGCGCTGGAGATATCCCCGGCTTTGCCGCTCTGCAGCAACACCACCACAATCAGAAACAGGCACACCAGGATGTGCAGAATAATGAGAAGGGTAACCATGAGTCCTCAGTAAGCGCGCCCACAGAAGGGCTGACACGCATCTTTCTAGTATATCTCTGAA
>CAZUAX010000060.1:17953-22846 GCA_964618435.1 uncultured Solibacteraceae bacterium | reverse complement strand
TCTGCACAACGGCATCATCGGGATAGGCTTCCGCCAGGGCTCGCAGCGTGTTCGCCAGCATCAGCGCATCAAACTCAGGGTATACAGGAACATCACGGGTAAGACTGCGCTTCAGGTTTGGGATGCCCGCATCATTATATCCGCGCAGTCTGTCTTCATTGGGCTTTGCGATTTCCTCGGCATAGCGATTGAAGGCGCGCGCCATGCCGAACAGCACGGAACCGCGGCCGGCGAAGGTCTCGAACAGCAGCGAGCGTCGATAGATCTTCGCGTAACGGTCCATCGCATCAGAGAGCTCACCCCACACGGAACCGTACTTTTCCTCCAGCTCTTTGCTCGCGGAAACAGCTGCCCGCAGCTTCATCTCCTGCTGCCTCTTCTCCGCCATTAACTCATCGTCACGCAACCCGCTCAGGAAACCGGTGTACGCCTTCTGGCTGTTCTGCAGCCCGAAGATGTCTTCCAGCGCAATTCGCTTCTCTTCCTCGCCCCGCGCGGCATAACGCTGCGCGTCCTCAATCAGAGAGCCCAACCGGCTCAGCAGCAATGGATAGGAGGTATCCCTAAAGAATTCCAACTGGGCCATCGTATTCAAGCGCCCCGTGGTGCCAGGATGCCCGGATACAAACTGCAATTCCCCTACCTTCGTGCCGTCTTTGCTCCAGCGCAAATAATTTTCCGGCCTGGCGGGCTTGCCGTTTTCGTATGCACGCAGGAAGGTGATGTCCAGGCAGTAGCGCGGATAGCTGAAGTTGTCGGGGTCGCCGCCAAAGAAGGCGCTCAGAAACTCCGGTGCGAACACCAGGCGCACATCGTCATATTCTTTGTACCGATACAGGTTGTAACGTCCACCGGCGTACAAAGTCACCACCTGGCAATCAGCGCCGGTTGCGGAACACTCATTCTCGATCTTCGACATCTCCGCTTTGCGCAGACGATTGGCCTCAGCCGAATCCGCGGACTCCCCCGCGGCCTCCTGCACACGGGCGGTCACGTCACGAATCTCTGCCAGCACCCTCACCCTCGTCCCTGGGCATCGCTTTTCTTCTTCGCGGGTGCGAGCGTGAAAGCCTAGCTTCATGTAGTCGCTGTCTTGCGTGCTCAAGTTTTGGATACAGCCCGACGCTACGTGATGGTTGGTGAAAAGCAAGCCATCCGGCGACACAAAGGACCCGGAACCCCCGCCGAAATGGACGCTACCCGTTCGCAAATGGTCCAGGAAGTCCTGGCTAAGGTCAAACTTGTACTTCTGTTTCATCTCCGCCCGGAGCGAATCCGGAACTCGGTTGAACAGCCACATGCCCTCTTCCGCAACGCCCGTTAGGGCAAATGAGGAAACCACTAGAAACAGACGCGCGAATAGTGTCCAATTCATAACAACTCCAGCCTTCAGGCAAGCTGCCGGTTACGCTTTCCAGTGTAGCGCGGGCCCGCGGGTCCTAGAACCCCTTGCGCATCCCTTCGCCATGCCGCCTTTTGGGCCCATCGCTACCCGTCCAATGTCCTACAATAAAGCTTCCTGTGTCTTTCAAGCTTTCTATCTTGATTCCGGTCTACAACGAGCGAACAGTGCTCGAAGCGAGTCTTGCGCGTGTGCTCGCCGCCCCTCTCCCTGAAAAGATGGACCGGGAATTGATCCTTGTGGACGACTGCTCCACCGATGGCACATGGGACATCCTGCAGCGGGTCTGTAACGGTCAGCCGGACATGCGCCTTTTCCGGCACCAGCGAAACCAGGGCAAAGGCGCCGCCATCCGCACCGCACTTGGACACGCTACCGGGGACTTCTGCCTGGTGCAGGACGCCGATCTTGAATACGACCCGAACGAATACCCTGTCCTCCTGAAGCCTTTGCTCGACGGAAGAGCTGACGCCGTCTTCGGCTCCCGCTATCGTGGCAGTGAGCAGGCGCGCATCTTGCCCTTCTGGCACTCGTTGATGAACAGCACCCTCACGCTCATCTCCAACATGTTCTCCAACCTGTCGCTCACCGACATGGAGACCTGCTACAAAGTCTTCCGCACAGACCTCCTCAAAAGCATTCCCATCCGCAGTGATCGTTTCGGGTTTGAGCCGGAAATCACCATGAAGGCGGCCAAACGGAAGCTGCGCATCTATGAGGTGCCTATCAGCTACCATGGCCGCAGCTATGAGGAAGGCAAGAAAATCAACTGGAAGGACGGTGTTCAGGCCCTCTCCACCATCCTGCATTTCTGGCTCATCGACGACCTCTATACGGCGCCCTACGGACGGTTGCTGCTCAATAACATGTCCGGGACGCCGCAGTATCTGGATTGGATTGCCACACAACTGCGCCCCCACTTGGGCGATTCGGTGCTGGAGTTACGTGCCGGAACCGGACCTTTGAGTTCCAAGTTGATGTCCAAGCGGCTTCGCTATGTGGTTTCAGACAAAGACCCCTTGATGCTGCACGCGCTCGAGAATCGATTTCTTCGTACGCCAAACGTGCAGGTCGCGGGCGTCGACCCCTCCAATGCGGTTGACTATCAGGCATTCCGCGGCCAATTCGATTCCGTGGTCTGCGTGAACGTGCTGGAGTTTGAACCGGAGCCGGTGAAAACCTTGCAGGCGGCCCGCCTGGCCCTGCGCCCTGGTGGCAAACTGCTACTCCTTACTCCGTTTCAGCCTTCGCTTTTCAGCAGCGTCGATCAACCCTTGGGCCATCTGCGCCGTTTCAGCCTGAAGGAGGCGCTCGGCAGCCTCAGTGAGGCGGACTTTGAAGTGCTTTCCCATCGCGATTTCAACCGCGTGGGTGCGCTCTCCTGGTTTCTGTACGGCAAGATCATGCGACGCCGCTTCATCCCCAAAGTCACCCTTAAACTTTTCGATAAGACTGTTTGGCTTTGGAAGCGACTGGATCGGCTTTTCCCGTGGAAGGGTTTGTCTCTGGTTGTGGTTGCCCAACTCCCGCTTCAAACATCGCCAACAACCACACCTCAACAGGAAACTGGAGAGCCAGTACACGGTTCAAATGTGAACGCTTGAACCCTGCGGAAATGGATACTGACATGAGTTACGAATTTCGACACGCGATCTGCAATGAGGTTTATCAGGGATGGGATTTTGCCGCTAGCTGCAAATCCATCCGCGGATTTGGTTACGAGGGCATTGAGATCGCGCCGTTTACACTTTCAGAAGAGCCGGCCAACATCTCGGCTGACCAGCGCCGGGAATATGCTAAGATCATCCGCGAAGAAGGCCTCACCTTTGTGGGCCTGCACTGGCTGATGGTTGCGCCGAAGGGGCTGCATGTTACCACTCCCGACGCGGCTCTCCGGGCCAGGAGTTGGAAGCACATCCGTGACCTCGTGGATCTGTGCGCGGATTTGGGGCCTGACGGCGTGATGGTGTTTGGTTCTCCGGTACAGCGCGCCACCACTGGAGGGTTAAGCCGCCAGGAGGCAACCCGGCACTATACGGAAGGGCTCGCGGCAGTGGCGCCGCATGCGCTGGAGCGTGGAGTGCGTATCCTGGTGGAGGCCCTGCCGCCTAATCAGTGTGACGTGGTGCTTTCGCTTGAGGAAGCAGTGGGGATTGTGAACCAGATCGCCAGCCCGGCCATTCGGACCATGTTCGACACCCATAATGCGGTGGAGGAAGTGCGACCCCACGCGGACTTGGTGGATGAGTACTTCAACTACATCGAACACGTGCACGTAAACGAGATGGATGGCGGCCATTGCGGCACCGCCGACTACGACTTCAAGCCCGTGCTGCAAACATTGGCGCGCCGTGGCTTTAAGGGTTTCGTGAGCCTGGAAGCGTTTGACTTCAAACCGGGCGCGGAAACGATTGCACGGGAATCACTGGAATATCTTCGCAAGGAAATCGCGCTGCTCAGCTTGTAAGGAATCGCTATGGCAAAGTATGTGGTAACTGGAGGCGCCGGGTTTATTGGCTCAGCAACTGTAAGAGAACTGCTGAAATTACCCGGCGCGGAAGTGGTAGCCATTGATAATCTGTTTTCCGGCAAACGCGCGAATCTCGCCGATGTCATGGAGCGCATCTCTCTGGTAGTGGCTGATATCCGCGACCACGAAAATATGGTGAAGCACTTCCGCGGCGCCGATGTCGTGTTTCACCTGGCGGCTATCCCCTCTGTCCCACGCTCCATCAGCGACCCTGTGCCCTCTCACGATGTGAACGCCAACGGTAGCTTTACCGTTTTGCGGGCGGCTAAGGATTCCGGCGTGCGGCGCGTGGTCTACGCAGCGTCGTCCTCGGCCTACGGCGATACCGATGTGTTGCCGAAAGTAGAGAGCATGCGTCCCTTACCCAAGTCGCCCTACGCCGTGCAGAAATTGCTGGGCGAGCACTACATGGAAGTGTTTCATAGCTGCTTTGGACTGGATACGGTATCGCTGCGCTACTTCAACGTCTATGGCCCACGGCAGGACCCTAGCAGCCCTTACAGCGGCGTCATTTCCGTGTTCATGAAATGCCTGCTGGCCAACGAAGCCCCTACCATCTTCGGAGATGGTGAACAAACCCGCGACTTCACCTACGTGGAGGATGTTGCCGCCCTCAACGTGGAAGCCGCGCATGCCCAGGGTGTGGCCGGCGGCGTTTATAACGCGGGTAATGGCAATCGCTACAGCCTCAACCACATCTGGTCTACGCTGCAGCAGATCCAGGGCGTCTCGCTTCCACCTGTCTACGCCGATGCCCGACCTGGCGACGTGCGGGATTCGCAGGCCGATATCTCAGCGGTCCGCGCCGCGTTTGCCTTTCGCCCCAGTGTGGAGATTGAGGAAGGCCTACGGCGCACGCTGGAATGGTACCGCGCTACCAACAGTTAGTGCCTTGGTCAGTCAGCCCGGCTCGCTAGCGAATGTGTTCTGCGTCCACATACCACACGCCGCGCGTCTGCTC
>CAZUAX010000060.1:15745-17853 GCA_964618435.1 uncultured Solibacteraceae bacterium | reverse complement strand
CTGTCTCCAATCCAGATCCGTGGCGGTTCGTAACCGCGAGTAGCCGAGACGTGCTCCAGCCAGCGGTCATACCGCCGCGAGAGTTCCAGTGCCAAATGCGGCATCTTGTCTGCGATATTGGTGGTCTCGCCGGGGTCGTCCAGCAGGTCGAATAGCTCCATCCCATCGGGCTGAATGTCTCTCTTCAGCACCAACTTATAGCGGCCTGTCAGTACCGCCGCGGATTCCCTGGCGATTGGCGCATCGCCTCGGTGCCATTGGGTAAACAGCGTACGGTCCGACCACGACCCTTGCCGGCCTTCCAGCAGCGGTAACAAACTGCGACCGTCAATCTCCCGGTCCCTTGGTAGGCTTGCCCCGGCAATTTCACAAAGGGTGGGCATGATGTCCAGGTGAGCCGTCAGCCGGTCCGTACTGCTGCCCGCCGCCACATGCCCGGGCCAGCGCACAAACAGTGGCACCCGAATCCCGCCCTCATACACGCTTCCCTTCCGACCGCGCATCTCTGCGTTGAAACGGTTCGCTTGCTGCGGACCGTTGTCCGTCAAGAACATCACCACCGTGTCCTCGCGCAGCCCCAGCGTGTCCAGCTTCGCCAACATCTTGCCCATGTTGTCGTCGATGTTCTTCACCATCGCGTAAATACGAGCCGTATCCTCATCCAGCCCTTTGCCGCGGAAGGGCTCCACCCATTCCTCAGGAACCTGTAGCGGTGTGTGCGGTGCATTGGTGGCCACGTACACAAAGAAGGGCTCGTCCTTGTGGCGCTCCATGAAGGCGATGGCGCCATCGGCAAAAATATCTGTGCAGTACCCGGAGAAGCGCTTCCACTCGCCATTTTCGCGGAGTTGCGGATCCATATAGGTATTGTCTGGCACGTCTGCCGGCTGTCCGATCCCTCCACCCATGTGGATCAAGCTCTCTTCAAAGCCCTGGTCCTGCGGTCGCAGCGGGTAGTTATCTCCCAAGTGCCATTTGCCGAAAATGCCAGTGCGATAACCCGCGTCGCGAAGCACTTCCGCCACGGTCACCTCATCCGTGTGCATCATCGCGCGGCCTTTGTAGGTGTCCACTACGCCGGTGCGGAAATTGTAGCGCCCGGTCATCAGGCTCGCTCGCGTGGGCGCGCAGACGGGGCACACGTGAAAGCTGTCAAAGCGCATGCCATCGGTGGCAAGACTATCAATGTGGGGAGTGCGTAGCGCCGTGTTTCCGGTGGCGGAAAGGTCGCCATAACCCTGGTCATCCGTCATCACCACCACAAAATTCGGTTTACGCGCCACACGCTGGCAACTCAGTGTTAACGAAGCGGCCGCCGTCAAACCGGCGCCCAGAAAATGACGGCGGCTCCAACGAGCAGACTTCTCAGAATCGCGCAGGGTGGACATCGCAAACCTCCAATAGTCACACGGACTAGAGACGCCTAAACGCGGCCCCCTGCCCGTGAGGTTAACGGGATTATATCCAACGTGCTACCACAATGCGGCAATCGCGCCACAACCGACAGAACTGTCGCCACAACCGCGAGGCAACAGCCAGGCCACCATGTCGTCAGGTCCATCCGCCGCCCGGCCTGCTGCCTATCCTTTGCATTCATGCGTCTTCGGAACTGCCGCCGATATGCAAGACTTCGATAGATTGCGGTCACGCATTCATAGGGCTCTGGAAAAATCGATATGAAACAGATCACTCTCCGGCAGACCCCTATCTGTTCCATGGACCACACTGGCAGGCCACTCGGACGAGTAGTGAGAAAGAACGCGCTGATCTATTTCTTTCCTGTATTCCGCATGTCATATAGTGAGTTAGCCATGCAAACCGGTCGACATTTAGCTAGATTCCCGATTGGCCTTGCCATCGCGCTGCTGCTTATCTCAGTGACGTTGTGCAGCCAGGGACAGGGAAACCTGCTCGCCGGAGGGCAAATCCTCCCCGGCACATACACTGATGGCAGCCTGACGCTGGAACTACAGGGCGATCCCAGTTCCTTTTCCGGTACGCTCATGCTGCAGGGCACGAACTTTCCGCTGAACGCGACCGCACAAGGAATCAACCTCAGCGGGAAATTCTCCGCCAACGGCCAGAGCTATCCCTTCAGCGCCCGCTGG
>CAZUAX010000060.1:9488-15645 GCA_964618435.1 uncultured Solibacteraceae bacterium | reverse complement strand
GCCCAGCGTGCTACCAGGCCCATCCAGGCCAATGGCAGAACCCTATTGGTGCACAGTTGGAAGTTTCAGCGGCCAGACAATAGACAGCCCATTACGCTCCAGGCTTATCTGGTGGAAACGGATGGCGAAGTCATTGAAATCCTCGCCACCGTGGCTGGAGATCTCCCTGCGGCTAGAGGTCAGGAGTTGCAGCAGATTGCCGCTTCTATCCAGCTCAATACAGCGGCAGCCGCCCCTGGCGCCGTCGCGCAGCCGGCGCTGTCTGGTGCGGGCAACCCAGGCATCGCGGGTCCGGCAGCAGTTCAGCCTGCAAATCCCGGGGCAACCGGCGGCATCCAAACCCATCCGCAGGCACCGCCCCTCGTCCCCGGCCAACTCTCTGACAATCATCCACAATCCCTGCAGTGGCTAGGCAAGCTCCGCGGAAAGATGCTAAGCCGCTACGACCGTGGCGGCGGCGACCTCACGGGTGGCTGGACTTCCAGGGAAAAGATGTTTCTGTATCCCGATGGCCGCTTCGAGTACTCCACTTCCAACCAGTTCAGCATTGATACCGGAGGCGCGTTCGGCAGCGGCTCCGGCAAGGATGCCAAAGCTGGCACCTGGCGCATCCTCACCGCCAACGGCACCAGCTTTCTGGCACTTGTCTACCAGGGTGCTAATGCCGAAGAGTACGCAGAACTCGACTATCGGGAAAACAAAACCTTCATCGACGGAAGCCGCGTCCTGGTCGCCGCTCCCCAGTAGCGACCACTGGCGAACCAAGAAGATCGCGGGACGCCTTCCGCCGCATGTCAGCAGCATTCCGAATGCACGTCTAGCTACCCTGCAGCCGGGTAATCAACAGGGCTACCACGGGCACCACAAACCCAATCACCAGAAGGACGTTCCCAATGGTGCGTTCCTGCGGATGCTTGTACCAAAGATAGATGCCGCTGGCGCCCAGCAAAATCAGCCCAATGGAAACACCCAGGGACAGCAATGCCCAAAGGTTGGCGGGCAGGAATTCGTGCCAGAAACCATGATTCACATGCAGTTGCACAAGAGTCTCATACACATTGAATCTCCGCGTCTCCAGCGTGGCTGCTCCTGTATCTGCGCGATAGACCACCTGGACATGGGTTCCGGGTCGCCAGATCATGAACTGGAGCCCCTCGGGCGAAGTGCTCACGTTCCGTAAATCGCCTTTCACCCCATGCCCTCGCATTAGTTCCAGCGCCGCTTGCCTGGCATCCGAGCCCGCCTGCAATTGCAGTGTTTCATTGGCCTTTTCCGGTCCTCCAGGGAACCACGGGCGATAGATGATGACGATGGAACTGGCGGCGAACAGCAGGGCGACAAAAAAGAAGGCCACGCCCAGGGCCAGATGCACATTACGCATGAGTCGAAACATCGGCTACCTCGTTCCCCACCACAAGGCCACAAACACCACACCAGCCAGCCCCAAAGTCGCCCAGGCCCATACGATCTTCGGGCGGGTTGCCAGCCATAGATAGATGCCGCTGAGCGTCATCAGGAAGAATGCCCAAATCGAAAACTCGTTGTAGTAGCCCCATACCCGCGCTGGCAACTCCGGGGGACCCCGTCGCGAACTGCCCGCATGCACCACGGACACGAAGCCAACCAGATCATTCTGCCGCACTGCAATGCGGATCTTTCCCTCGGATTCAAGGTAAGTAAGGTCGCGCCGTCCGCTCGGGCCGAACACGGCAAAGGTCAGGTTCTGCTCCGCATCTCGCTTGCGAAGCACCGGGTTACCCACTGACTTCAGCCCACTGGCTGCCACCACCAGTTCGGAAAGCGCCTTATCATCCGCATCGCCTGGCGCCTGCCATGGCACCATGCGAACCTGGGTTGGCTCCGGCTGTCGCCAATTGTCCGGCGAGGGCAGAAAGACCGCATGGATTCCGGTTACGCCCCAGACAATCATCGCCGTGTAAGTGAGCAATCCCGCCCACATGTGCAGCTTCTTGATCCATGCAAACATCAGGTATCTCCCCGTTACAGCCGAACAATCGGTTTGCCGGACGCGGGGCCCTTCCGAGCAACCGCCGATGGCTCCTCCCCCCACACATCCCAAGCCCCGTGGACATAATATCCCAGCTATCCAATGGCCTGAATTGGCTCCCCGGCTGGATCCATCTGGCAAGTCGCGCTGGCGTCGCTATCGTTGCACAAACTCTGCTTCTGCAGCGAATCCGACGCACGACAAGGCTGCGCAACCAGTTTGTTAAATGGAGGATCGGCGTACGCCCTGGGCCATTGGAACTTGGCAGGAGGCGGAGGCTCCCGCCTCTTGCAGGAAAGGCTTCCACAATTTTCCGATTTTCCTATCTGTTTTGCATATAATGACTCCAGCCACAATTCGCAGTTGGAGGTTCGGTATGCTGTCCGTCCTTTCCTTTCGCGCCCTAACTCTCGCCCTTGCCCTTGCGGGCTTCCTTGCCGTCTCGCTCAACGCCCAGGTAACCGGAACCATTCTCGGATCGGTGCTTGATGAATCTGGTGCTTCCGTACCCGGTGCCGCCGTGTCAGTAAGCAACGCCCTCACTGGAGAAGTGCGGAGTGTCACATCCGACGAAGCAGGCAACTTCATCGTCACCGCGCTGCCCGTCGGCCAGTACAGAGTGGAAGTCCGTCTGGATGGATTCAAGACCTTCATTGCTTCGGGCATCTCGCTGGAGGTGAACCAGAACCTGCGCATCGAGACTCGGTTGATGGTGGGTGCGCTGGCGGAGTCCGTGGAAGTAACCACTGACCCTGCCCAGGTAGACACCTACCAGACCCAGCTGGGCACGGTGGTGGATACCAACCGCGTGAACGATCTGCCCCTCAATGGGCGCAACGTCTATGACCTTGCCATCACGCTTCCGGGCGTATCGAGCACGAACTTCAGCACGATCTCCAGTTCCAGCGGAGCTTTCCTGAATGTGAACGGAAGCCGCAGCCGACAAAGTACCTTCATGCTGGACGGCGCCTTCAACAACGACCTCTGGCGCAACAGCGGCAACACATCCCCGAACCCGGACGCCGTCCAGGAATTCCGCCTGATCACCAGCAACTTCAATGCGGAGTTCGGCCGCTCACCCGGGGCCATATTCAATGTGGTGCTGAAATCGGGAACCAATGGATTCCATGGCAGCGCGTTTGAGTTCCTTCGCAACGACAAGCTCAACGCCCGTCCCTTCTTTCAACCCACGGTTCCCGTGCTGCGACAGAATCAGTACGGCTTTGCCCTGGGCGGGCCGGTCATCAAGAACAAGACCTTCTTTTTCGGCTCGTTCCAGGGCCTCAAGGTACGCAGCCTCGCCTTTCTCAACAACGTTGCCACGCCCACCGCCGCCGAGCGCGGTGGCGATTTCTCCGCGGCGCTTCCCAACCAGCGGCCAAATGACCCTCTCACCGGTCTTCCTTTCCCGAACGCGCAGATTCCCGAAAGCCGCTTTGACCCGGTCGCCATGACCATCATGGAGCGCTACGTACCACTCCCCAACACCCCGGACTACCGCCTCCAGTCCACAGGGTCGAGCAGGGACGATGAGAATCAGTACCTCATCAAAATCGACCACGTCATCAATTCAGACCACAAAGTTTACGGCAGCCTTTTTTGGATCAACGGTGGCAGCTATCTGCCCTTCCCTTCGGGCACCCAGGTACCGAACTATGCCAACAACACCTCGGAATACCAGCAGCGAAATGTGGTCGTGAACCACGACTGGATCGTGAGCCCCACCGTTCTGAACCAGGCGCAGTTTACGTGGAGCAACCGGGACACGCCCATCGTGGACGAGTTCACCCATAGCTGGCCTGACTACGGCAGCAATGTCACCCTGGGCGCCACTCCACCTCGACCGCCACAATTGTTTATCAACGGTCGATGGCAGATGGGCACGTTCGGTGCCAACGGGCAGTTACAGCAAACCTACAGCGCATCCAACACCCTCACGGCAACCGTGGGCAGTCACACGATCAAGGCTGGCGGCTGGTACATGCGCGGGATCTTTGACGAAATTGGCAACTGGCTTGGCGCTGGACAGGTCCGGTTCACCGGCAACTTCACGCGGAACACGTTGGCCGACTTCATGCTAGGCCGTGCCGCCAGCTTCCGTCAGAACAACGGCCTCGCGCGCGTCTTTCGCTCAGATTCCGTTCACGGGTTCGTCCAGGACGATTGGCGCATCTCTTCGCGCCTCACCCTGAATCTTGGTTTGCGCTATGAACTGAACAAACCCTTAGTAAGCACTTCCGACGAACTGGCAACCTTCCGCTTCGGAGTGCAATCGACGGTCATTCCCAAGGCGCCACTCGGGCAATTGTTCTTTGGCGACGCGAACATCCCGCGCGGTATGGCCAAGACCGACCTCAACAACTTTGCGCCCCGTGTGGGCCTCGCTTTTGACCCTACGGGCAAGGGACGCACTGCCATCCGCGCCGGTTATGGTGTGTTCTATGCCGCTTCCTTTGCGAATGTAACTTCCAACCTCCAGGGCCAGCCCTTCCTGGTGGACGTAACCGTCTTCGGTACACCGAACCTCGTGGACCCGTGGTCGAATGTCCCGGGCGGCAGCCCCTTCCCATACACACTGGACCGCGCCAACCCACGGTTCTCCCTGCCACTCACCACCAACTACTACGACGAAAACGCAGTCACTCCTTATGTGCAGCACTACAGCCTCACCATTGAGCAGCAACTCACTTCAACCCTCACCATGCAGGCTGCCTACGTCGGAAACTCGTCGCGCAAGATGTTCTTCCAGCGCGACGCCAATGCGCCAATCTTTACCGGCGCCCAGTCCACCGCGGGCAACGTGAATGCTCGGCGCCCCTATCTGCCGGGAACCTTCGCGCAGATTGCGCACACCAACACGGGTTCCAACGCCCATTACGACTCACTGCAACTGTCCTTCCGGCAGCGCCTGGCACGTGGCTTCACCCTGAATGGGGCCTACACCTTCTCGAAGTCGATCGATGAAATCTCAGACGACATCTTCAGCGCGACATCGGTGGCGATCGTTGACTCCAACAACCGGGCACTCGACCGGGGCGCATCGGGCTTCAACGCACCGCACGTCTTCGTGTTGAGCTATCTGTGGGATTTGCCTCGAACAGAACGCTACGGATGGGTGGGCAAGCAGATCATCAACGGGTGGCAAGTGAGCGGAATCACCCGATTTGACAGTGGAAACCCCTTCACCGTGACTGCCGGTGTTGACACAAACCTGGATGGTAATGCAAACGATCGCGCCGATCTGGTGGGCAATCCCATCATCAGCGGCGATCGCTCCCGCGATGAATGGCTGCGGGAGTACTTCAACAAGAACGCTTTTGCCAGACCCGCAAATGGCACTCCTGGAACAGCAGGGCGCAGCATCATTTACGGTCCGGGCGCACAAACCTGGAATCTCTCCGCGTTCAAGAATTTTGAGATCCGGGAGGGCCACCGCCTGCAGTTCCGCTCGGAATTTTTCGGCGCCTTTAACCATCCCAACTTCGGGAATCCAAATGCCGCTCTGAACAACGCGAACTTTGGTCGCATCCTTGGTGCGAGCGGTGCGCGCGTGGTTCAATTCGCCTTGAAGTATAGCTTCTAGCAGGCAGCGAAGCTTATTGGCAATGCCGGGGCTGCCTTAGCCGCGTCCCCCGGCATTGCCTGCTGTATGCAGCATCCATTAGTCAGTAGTTGAACTGGAGTGAATGCTCCACCGGCGGGAGGGGTCGCCAGGTCTTCCCCCGGTAGTGTCGGAACCTGGACTTTCTGGCCAAAAAATACGCCTAAAGGCGCGATACCATAAGCGCATCGAACCCGCGTCGCGCAAAGGTCCTAAGATGACGAGATTCCTCTGCCTACTCCTCCTCCTGCAGTTCCTTTCCCCAGCCAGCACACCGGTCTGGACACCGGAAATGGCCATCAAGCTGAAGTCGGTCGGCTCCGTTGTGCCATCGCCGGATGGCCGCCACGTAGTCTATACCCAAGCCGAATCCGTGGTGAGTGAAACGGAGAGCCACGTCCTCACCCATCTTTGGCTTGCTACCGCGGATGGAGCCAACCGCTTCCAACTCACCCGTGGCGACAAGAGTTGTAATCACCCGGCATGGTCGCCCGACGGCAAGTTCGTTTACTTCGTCTCCGATCGTTCCGGCAAACCCAACCTCTGGC
>CAZUAX010000060.1:0-9388 GCA_964618435.1 uncultured Solibacteraceae bacterium | reverse complement strand
GTGAAGCCCACCGCTCACATTCTCAGTCTTGATTGGACCCCTGATTCTAGCGCCATCGTCTTTCACCACCAGCCCACTCCCATTGCCGACGACTGGACGAAATCCGATCTCTCAATCGTAATGCTCGCATCCAAGCAGGTAAAGCCAGTTGCTGCCACCTCTGCCTCCGAGTCCAACCCCAAAGTCTCCCCCGATGGTCGCTATGTGGCCTTCGAGCGCAGTACGCCTCAGCCGCGCTGGATGGGCGAGACCCACGTCGCGCTGCTTCCCTTGTCGGGAGGTGACGCCCGTGCCCTCTCCCCTACCCAAGACCAAAGACCTGCCTTGCTTGGCTGGGCCAGCGACTCCCAAAGTGTCTTCGTTCAGGAAAGCTGGCACACCCGCAGCGGAATCTACCGTCTGCCCCTGGATGCGCCCGCCCAGGAATCCTTCTTCCCCACATCTGGTGTCGTTCGCGCGGCTGCACTAAACGCCACCGGAACGCATATCGGCTACACCCATGAGACAGCGTCCACGCCCCGTGAAGCCTTCGTCATGCCCTCTGCCGCGACGGCCGGCACACAGGTGAGCGCCTCTACGGCGGGTATCGTTCTGTTCCCTCAGCCCGAGACGAAGGTCATCCGTTGGCAGTCCAAGGACGGCAGGCAGATCGAGGGCTTGCTCACCTATCCCCTGGGCTACCAACCCGGCCAGCGCTACCCGATGGTGCTCAACATCCACGGCGGCCCGGCCGGGGTTTTCAGTGAGAGTTTCGTGGGTGCTCCATCCATCTATCCAATCGCTACCTTCGCCGGAAAAGGCTACGCTGTCCTGCGACCTAACCCCCGCGGCTCTGGCGGCTACGGCAAGGATTTTCGCTTCGCCAACCTCAACGACTGGGGAGGCGGCGACTATCAGGACATCATCGCCGGTGTCGACAAAGTGATTGAAATGGGTATCGCCGACCCCAATCGGCTCGCCGTCATGGGCTGGAGCTACGGTGGCTTCATGACCAGTTGGGTGGTCACCCAAACGAACCGCTTCGATGCCGCTGTGGTGGGCGCTGGCGTCACCAACCTCTGGAGCTTCACCGGCACCGCCGACATCCCCGGTTTTCTGCCGGACTACTTCCAGGGTGAACCGTGGCAGGTCTTCGAAAACTACCGCACCCATTCCCCCATCACCTTTGCTGACCGGGTGAAGACGCCCACGCTCATTCTCCATGGAGAAGCCGACGTCCGCGTCCCACTCTCGCAAGGGCAGGAGTTCTACCGCGCCCTCAAAGCCGCTGGCGCAATCACCCGCATGGTTACCTACCCACGCACTCCGCACGGCCCCAGCGAGCCCAAGTTCGTCCTCGATATCGCCAAACGCCACCTCGATTGGGTGGAAAACTACGTGAAGAAATAGGACCCCGCCATGCACATCCCTCGGATTCACCTTGCACCGGCGCTTCTTGTTCTCGGCAGCCTTGCATTTGCCGCCGAGCCGCCTAAGGAATGGTCTCCCACCCTTCAAATGAAGGTCACCGGCGTCGGTTCGGTCCTCCCTTCCCCCGACGGCCAGCACGTGATCTGGTCTCAAAATGAAGCCGTCATGGAAGGGGAAAAGAGCGAGTTCCGCTCTCACCTGTTCTTCGGCAAGGCAGATGGCTCCATGGCCGTCCAACTCACCCGCGGCGATAAATCCGCCAGCGCCGCCGGTTGGTCTCCCAGCGGGGAGTATGTCTACTTCACTTCCGAACGCGACGGCAAGCCCGCCCTTTACCGCATTCCCACCAACGGCGGCGAGGCGGAAAAAGTCTATGCCTTCGACGGTTCCTCATCCGGCTGGAAACTCTCGCCCGATGGCCGCTGGTTCGCCTTCACTGGCCGTTCCAAAGACGAAGCAACCGACAAAGCGAAGAAGGCCAAAGAAGATTGGACCGTAGTAGACGATACCCCAAAAAATCAGTCGCTCTGGATTGTATCCGCCGATCCGGAAAAAGCCAGCAAGTCGCCCGCGCGCAATCTGCTGGTGGAGGGCTATCACGTCCGCAGCTTCCATTGGTCACCGGACGGCCGCTTCCTTGCCTACTCTCACGGGCCAAGTCCCGATGCTGATAGTGCCGCCTTCTCCGATATATCCGAAGTCGAAGTAGAATCCGGCAAGGTCACAACCCTGGTCAACCAGGCCGTAACGGAATCAGATCCGCTCTATTCGCCCGACGGCCGCTTCCTCGCCTTCGTGCGCGCGGTCGGCGAGAATCGCATTGATGCCGACCGGATCGTGCTGCTCGACCGAGGCAAGCCTGCCACTGACCCCGCCCGTCTCCGCGAGTTGCCCCGTACACACGACGATTCCCCCTCGCTCGTCGATTGGACCCCAGACTCCCGCGCCCTGCTCTTTGAGGAAGCCAACGGCACCCACCGCGGCCTCTTCCGCATGCCCATTGATGGGCCCCCGCAACCCCTTCTCCTGCCGGAAACCGGCATCGCTTCCGGCATCAACACCAATCGCGGTCGCACCCACGTCGGCTTCATCCGGCAAAGCGCCAGCCAGCCGCCCGAAGCCTTCATCGCGAACCTGCAGTCCGGCAAACAGAATCAGGTGAGCCGGGCGAACTCCAGACTTACCCTGCCCCCGCTCGGCGAAACCCAGGTCATTCGATGGAAGGCCAAAGATGGCCGCGAGATTGAGGGCCTGCTGACGCTCCCCGTCGGCTACCAGAAAGGCACCCGCTACCCGCTCATCCTGAACATCCACGGCGGACCGTCCGGCATCTTCATGGAAACCTTCACCGGCAGCGGCGGTCTCTACCCCATTGCCAGCTTCGCCGCCAAAGGCTACGCCGTGCTCCGCTGCAACATCCGTGGTTCCTCGGGCTATGGTGCGGACTTCCGCAAAATGGTCATCAAGGACTGGGGTGGCAACGACTTCCAGGACCTCATGGCAGGCGTCGATTTCGTCATTGCCCAAGGCATCGCCGACCCCGACAAAATGGCCGTGATGGGTTGGAGCTATGGTGGCTTCATGACCTTCTGGACCGTCACCCAAACCAATCGCTTCAAGGCAGCTGCTGCCGGAGCGGGTATCACCAACAACCTCTCCATGTGGGGTACCCAGGACATCCCCTCCCTCTTCGAGGACTACTTCGGCGGCATCCCCTACAAGGAGATGCAGGTCTACCTCGATCGCAGCCCCATGTATCACGTGGCCAAGGCAACCACCCCGCTCTTGATCCTCCACGGAGAGCAGGACCCCCGTGTTCCGCCGGGCCAGGCTTTCGAGTTCTACAACGCCATGAAGCGACAGAACATTACCAGCAAGATGGTGCTCTACCCCCGCACGCAGCATGGCCCCCGCGAGCCCAAGTTGACGCTCGACATCATGAACCAGCATCTGACCTGGGTGGAAAAACATCTGATGGGCCGCGACTGGAAGCCAGAGCCGCTAGAAAAGCCAAGCCCGGATGCAGACGGCAGTCCCGCAACCCCCACCGGCAGCCAATAGAACACCGTCTGATGGATGACTAAATTTAGGGAGACCACAAATTCGAAAGAAACCGCCGTCAAACAGGTCGCCGTCATGCTAGCTGCCTCAGGGCGACTGAATGTGGCTTTACGCCAGCGATAGCCGCCTGGTGCAGGCGATGCACTCGCACCGTAACCACACGCGTTGCGGTGTCTTCCGCAAGCCTGTACGCTTGAAGGACAGGGATCCTCACGTCTTTTCTGGTAGCCTCCGCCGCAGCGATTCAACTATCCCGTCCAAGGCGACGACCCCCATCCGCCCTTAGGTTAATCTTTCATGAGCACTACGTCTGAAGTCTTGCAACTGGTTCCAGGAGACGCGCGGGAGGTACGCGACGCCGTAAAGCGACGTCGAACCTTCGCCATCATTTCCCACCCGGACGCTGGCAAAACCACCCTCACCGAACAGCTTCTGGCGGCTGCCGGTGCCATTGCCTCCGCCGGGTTGGTTCGTCCCAAGAAGAACCGCAGCCATGCTGCGTCCGATTGGATGGCGATGGAACAGGCACGCGGCATTAGCATCACGTCCACTGCACTTCAGTTTGAGTATGGCGGCGCACTATTCAACCTGCTCGATACCCCTGGACACGAGGATTTCAGCGAGGACACCTATCGCACCCTGATGGCTGTGGATAGCGCCGTGATGGTGCTGGATGCCGCAAAGGGCATCGAGCCCCGCACACTGAAGCTGTTTGAGGTTTGCCGGACACGCGGGCTTCCCATCCTCACGTTCATCAACAAGATCGATCAACCGGGCAGGAGTCCGCTGGAACTGATTGACGAAATCGAAAAGCTGCTGTCGATTGAGCCGTGTCCCATGCAGTGGCCAGTGGGCAGCGGCGCAGATCTGAAAGGCCTGGTGACGATTGCCGACGATACGTTTATGGCCTACGAGCGGTATTCCCGCCAGCACGGAACCCTCGAACACGCTGAGCCCTGGAACGCGGAGTCCACACGAACGCGCGTAGGTCCTCACGTTTTCGACGAAACCCAGGGCGAGTTGGCCTTACTTTCCGAGGCCACCCGCCGTTTTCACCGCCCTTCCTTTGCCAAAGGCGAGCAAACCCCCATCTATTTCGGCAGCGCACTCCATAACTTTGGCGTTCCCGCCTTTCTGGATGAGTTGCTTCGCCTGGCTCCCTGGCCTCAGCCGCGCACCACCGTAGATGGCACCGAGGCCGTGGACCCCATGGGCAACCGCTTCTCCGCATTTGTCTTCAAGATCCAGGGCAACATGGACCCACAGCACCGCGACAACATGGCGTTTTTGCGCATTTGCTCCGGCAAGTTTGAGCGGGACGGCTTGGTGTATCATCCCCGGCTGGGCCGCAAGATCCGCATGACACGCATGCACCGCATCTTCGCGCGCGACCGCACCCTGATGGATGAAGCCTTTGCCGGCGATGTTGTGGGCGTGGTAAACCCCGGGTTATTCCGCATTGGAGATACGCTCGCCGACGACGATCAGATTGTCTACCCGCGCATTCCCAGTTTTGAACCGGAACACTTCTGCACGCTTGCCTCCGATGACGTCTCGCGCAACAAGCAATTCCGCAAAGGGCTTCAGCAGCTTTCGGATGAGGGCGTAGTGCAGATCTACTACTCCACTTCGGCGGCGCGACGCGAGCCCATTCTGGGCGCAGTGGGGCGGCTCCAATTCGATGTCGTGGATTCGCGCATGCAGCAGGAGTATGGCGTACGCGTGCGTTTGCAGCCCATGAACTTCACCTGCGCCCGGTGGCCCAAGGCAGATGCAGAAGCCATTTCGGCCATTCGATGGCCGTCGCAGGGTGTGGAATTGTGCCGCGATCACGACGGTGCACTGGTGTGCCTGTTCGTATCGAACTGGGACCTTCGCATCGCCAGCCAGAACAATCCAAAGGTCACCTTTTCCACCACGGCGTAACGGCCAGCCGTGCATCGCCACATTACCTTATCTCTCTGGCCGGCCGGTACAGCCTAAGCCTCCCATCCTGAAGGGCCGGCCCATAGGTTAAAGCCAGCAGACCTCGGAAGCAAACCCGCGCACAGCAAGACAACGGGGCATCACCCCAGCTGCCTTTTGCACGCGGCACTCATACCGGCCGACCAGCAGCCGTTCCGCAGCGTTGCACAGAACCCACGCAGCTTTGCATGGTCTCCGGCTGGCATCACCCAAAGGACCGGAGGTCTTGCCGCCACCAGCGACTGGACCGTCGAAAGAATCTGACGCTCACCCCATCGCCACGATCACCACATCCACTGGGGCGCCCCGCCCCAGCGCCAACATCGATCCCGCCTTCGCGGGTTCAGTCGCTGACAACAGTAAACTAACAACTTTCTCCGAGATACTGATAAGATGACCTGGAATTACCGCTGGATGAGGGGAAGGTAGGTTTTTCAACAAGCTGCTAGCAACAAGCAGCGTTCCGCCCTGTCGCGATGCCTTTGCAGGCGTCACGCCCGTATCAAACAGTGAACGCGGTTTCTTCCTGGTTTGCGAGTGATCCCGTTACGGATATAGTTCTCTCCATGCGAATGCGTCTGCGGAGTCCTTTGCGCACACCGAGAAGCGATCGGCTTCGCCATTCGCACCTGCAATCAGCCAAAGTCTGCCGCGTATGGGCAACTCGCAGGCCGGTTGTGGTCCCTCGCCAACCATCACTGGTGGGGTCGTAATCAGACGAAAGCTTGTGCCGTCGAACCAGAGCGGACGAAGCTCGCCCGCTTCAAAATCGCTTGCGGCCGGGTTCGATTGTCCGTCACTCTGCCGGATGGGAATGCCTCCCAACCCGTCCACGTTCAATGTTGCCGCCTCACCAGTGGCGTCGATGTCGGGAATCCAATGCACCACCTGCCCTGCCGTGTACGCAGCCAGCGTTGGTGTCATTTCACATGCGAAGCCCTGTCCGATTGTTCCGTTGGATACGCAGAGTAAGGGAGTACCGGCCTGATGTTCCGTGCGCGATAGCACTTTGGCGGGTGAATCGTAGGCTACGCGGAAACTCATGCCGTCATACCAAAGTTGATACAGTTGACCGCCGCGCAATTCGCCTGCCTCTGGGTCGGTAACCCCATCGGCCAGCTTCAAAGAACGGCTGCCCAAGCCCCCTAGGGCGATGGTGGTTGTTCCACCCGACGTGTCGACATCGGGGCGCCAGTGCACCACCATTCCGGTTGTGTATGCGGTGGAGGCCGGATCCAGCGGACAGCCATAGCTGCTTCCTGATCCCCCCTGAGATTCGCAATAGAGCGCTGTTCCGGACTGGTAGGCTCCCAGTTCCAGATAGTCATTCAGTTGTGGTGCTTCGAATACTCGAAATGCAGCCCCGTCGTACCACAAAGGGTAGCTTCGCCCTGCCACAAAATCTCCGCCTCGGGGTTCTGCAACGCCATCCGCTAACCTCAGTGGTTTCGGGCCCAGTACATCAACTTCCAGCGTTACCGGCCCTGCTGCGTTGTCCACATCGGGACGCCAGTACAGCACCATCCCCGCAGTTAAGCCCTCCAACATTGGCAGCATTCCGCAGTTGTAGGCGGTAGGAGAGGCACTCTGCGAAACGCACGACAGAGATTGGCCAGCCTGATGGGCTGCATTGGTCATCAGAACCGCCGTGTTCACTGATTGCTGCACGTTGAACTGCGACGGCATTACGGTGATGATCTGACTGATTCCCTCGCCCGGCACCAGGTTGATAGCCGTCTTGGCCCCCACTAGTTGCCCATCACTCAGCAGCGACAGATTGGCCAGCCCGGCACTACCCTGCGATGCCCACTCCCCATCTTCGTAGCAAACGTGGATGTTCGCTCCGGGGAGGGCGGTGGTCAGAAAGAATAGCTCGTTTACCGTACACGTCAGTGGAAGGCTGGCCCCTGAGCGCAAGGGCTTTGCGAAGGGGGCAGCCAGAAAAGCGGTCCCTTTACCTTGCCGTTGAATGTCCACCCGAGTCTGTCCCATCGTGGCAACTGCCATAAGTACCGCAAGCAACCATAGTCTGCACATTACTTCTGTCATCCTTCTGGCCCATAATTACCCTGCCGTGTCCAAGGAGGAATTAGGCCAATTGAAAATTCTGCTGGCAACGGCGCAAGGCACCTGCGTGCCCGGGGCGGCGTCCCAAGACAAATGAATGTACAGAGCATCCACCAAAGTCGGGATTGGCCTAAGCGTAAAAGCTTGTAAAAGAAATAGAGAATGGTCAATTGGTGATACAAAACTCCACCATAAGGAAGGGATTCATACAGTCCACATGATCGCTGATGTCCACTGGTTCCTGGACGATGCACGCTCCGCGCGCCTGGATGGAACGCAAATCGAGGGAGGCGGTGCTCGCGATGCACTCTGCGGTGTGTTGCGTATGCCCTGCCAGCATACAGTAGAGCCTTTCTGGCGGGACGAACCTCACTGCACAAACGCCAACATGCATTTTGTCTCAGTGGGTGCTGTGGGGCGCTGTGTCAGTTCAACTTGGCGCATCCGGGGCGTTCTGGCGATAATAAAGAGTGAAGACTCCACAGCAGCCGTGGTTCTCGCGGCTCCGGAAGGGCCGTGGCAGCCCGGCCATCCTCAATTGGTTGAATCACAAGAACGATATGAGCGAACGGAACGAGACAGGCTTTAGTGCGGACGAAGTGTCCGCCAGCATAGAGGACTCCACCACCCAGATGGGCGCGGAAGCGCGCCTCAGCTCGGATGACGACACAATAGGCCGACTGGAGCGGGAGAATCTGGAACTCAAGGACCAGTTCCTGCGGCTTCGTGCCGAGTTTGAGAATTTTCGCCGCCGCGTAGCAAAAGAAAAAGAAGACATTCAGGAATACGCCAGTATGGAGGCGGTGCGCCCGTTGCTGGCGATTGTTGACGACTTTGAGCGTGCGCTGAGTGTGGAATGCGCGGATTCCGGCTACGCCAAGGGTATGGAACTCATCTATCAGCGTATGGGGGAGGCCCTGCGCAAAATTGGTGTTGAGCCGTTGGAGTCAAAAGGCCAGCCTTTTGATCCAAACCAGCATCATGCGATCGATATGGTGAAAACTTCCGATGCTCCGGACAACACGGTGCTGGATGTATTCCAGCAGGGCTACCTGTTCAAGGGCAAGCTCATCCGTCCCGCTGTTGTGAAAGTGGCCGTAGCTCCTGATCCGGAATAGCCCTAACCCGGCATTAACCGGACTAAGGATTGCTTTGCCCTCAATCGCTGCGACGGCCGCGGTAGCATTCGGCAGGGCATTACAGGAAAGCATTGCAGGAAGGGGAACCCTTAGGAAGGGAACATGGTGACCAACCGCGATTATTACGAGATCCTCGGCGTTGCAAAAACAGCCAGCGATCAGGAACTGAAGTCCGCTTATCGCAAGCTGGCCATGCAGCATCACCCGGATCGCAATCCTGGGGATGCCAGTGCGGAGGAAAAGTTCAAGGAAGCTGCGGAAGCTTACAGCGTCCTTAGCGATCCGCAGAAGCGCGCGGCCTACGATCGTTACGGCCATGCGGGCGTCCAAAGCGCCGCCGGTGGTGGCGGGGCGGCATACGACCCCACCATTTTTGCCGACTTCAGCGACATCTTCGGCGATTTCTTCGGTTTTGGCGACCTCTTCGGTGGCCAAGGTCGTCGGCGCAGTCGGCCCATCCGCGGTGAGGATCTGCGTTTCGATCTGGAGATTGGCTTTGAAGAGGCTGTCTTCGGCACCGCTGTTGAGATTCAGGTACCGCGCCATGAGACTTGCGATACCTGTAATGGCACGGGTGCGGCCTCCGCCAACGGCATTACGGCATGCCAGGTCTGTCGCGGGACAGGCACTCAGACCATGCAGCAGGGCTTCATTACGATGCGCCGCACCTGCGCGAACTGCGGAGGCACCGGCCAGATCCTGCGCGACCCCTGCAAGACCTGCAACGGCCGTCGTTATGTGCGCAA
>CAZUAX010000059.1:6251-22906 GCA_964618435.1 uncultured Solibacteraceae bacterium | reverse complement strand
TGAGCCCCTACGAGATTATGCTCTCGGAGAGCCAGGAGCGCATGCTGCTGGTGGTGGAGATGGGCCGCGAAGAGGAAGTACTGAGTGTCTTCCGCAAGTGGGGCCTGGATGCCGTAACCGTGGGCCACGTAGTGGAGGGCGACACCCTGCTAGTGCGCGACCACGGCGAAGTGGTGGCCGACCTGCCCAACCGTTTTCTTGCCGATGAAGCCCCGGTCTACCACCGGCCTTACACCAAGCCTTATCGTGATGCGCCGCTGGACGGACCAACATTTGCCAGCAAAGACCTGGGGCAGGATCTGCTTACTCTCTGTGCCGCCCTGGACCTTGCGTCGAAGCGTTGGATCTACGAACAGTACGATCATCAGGTGCGCACCAATACGGTGGTGGGACCTGGTGCGGACGCCGCCGTGCTTCGCATTAAGGAAGCGGGCAAGAGCGTAGCGATGTCGCTCGACGGGAATGGAAGGTACTGTTACTTGGACCCGCGCCTTGGCGCGAAACTGGCAGTGGCGGAATGCTGCCGGAACCTATCCGTGACGGGCGCTTTGCCGGTAGCCGCCACCAACAATCTGAATTTCGGCAACCCCGAGAGACCGGAGATCATGGCGCAACTGGTGGAGGCCATTGAGGGCATGGCCGAGGCCTGCAGCTTCTTTGGAACACCCATCACCGGTGGCAATGTAAGCCTGTATAACGAGACACTGGGCCAGCCTATCTATCCCACTCCGGTAATGGGAATTGTGGGCCTGATGGAAACCGGCGACCCTATGCCCGCGGGGTTCACTGAGGAAGGGCTGGAAGTAGCTTTGCTGGGGGGGCTTGGCGATTGCGATGACGCCCAGTTTGGCAGCACGCAATATGCGAAGGCCGTTTTGAAAGAGCTATGGGGATTACCGCCAGCGCTCGATATGGATTTTGAAAAGCGTGTGCAGACCGTCATCCGCGAAGCAGTATGCGCGGGCATGGTGCTGAGCGCGCATGACCTTAGCGACGGAGGCCTGGCCTTCGCGCTGGCGGAGTGTGGCTTCTCCAGCGGCGTTGGCGCGGATGTCGCGCTTGATAGCGATCTGCGCCCGGAATATCTGCTTTTCCACGAAGGGCCATCCCGGGTGGTTGTTTCTTCGAAGGACCTTGCTCCGCTTGCGGAGTTGGCAGCACGCCATGGTGTGCCGCTCGTGAAGTTGGGCCGCACACAGCGCGGCAGCCTCTCGATCTCAAACCGCGGCCAGCAGTTGCTGTCGCTCGCCGTTGATGCCTTGCGCGAACCGTGGGAGCAAGCTCTCCCGCATGCCATGGAGCGGGTAACGCATGTTTGATAAGTTCAAGGACGAGTGCGGCGTCTTCGCCATTCACGGCCATCCGGAAGCGGCGAATCTCACGTATCTAGGCCTTTATGCGCTACAGCATCGCGGGCAGGAAAGCGCCGGCATTGCATCCAGTAATGGGCGTGAGGTGCTTTGCTACAAGAGCATGGGCCATGTGGCGGAAATCTTCACGCCGGAGCGAATCGGGGCGCTGCATGGGTCCATGGCTATCGGCCACACCCGCTATTCCACCGCCGGGGACACTGTACTGCTGAACGCGCAGCCGTTTTCGGTGGCCTGCAATAAAGGCCAAATCGCGGTGGCGCACAATGGCAACATCACCAATGCGAATGAACTGCGATCAGATCTTGAGGCCGCAGGCTCCATCTTCCAAGCCACTTCGGATACCGAAGTGATCCTGCACCTGATTGCGCGGTCGCGCGAACAGCAGATTGAGAGCGCGCTGAGGGAGGCACTTATCCAGTTGGAGGGCGCGTACTCGCTGGTCTTTGTTTCGCAGGATCGCGTGATTGTGGCCCGCGACCCGCACGGGTTTCGCCCCCTCGCCATGGGAACGCTCGAAGTCTCGGGCCGTAAAGTGTGTACGGTGTTCGCATCGGAAACCTGCGCGTTCGATTTGATTGGCGCCACCTACATTCGTGATGTAGAGCCCGGCGAGATGGTGATTGTGGATGCAAATGGCGTCACGCGGATGCAGTTTGCGCCGCCACGCAAGCGCTCTCAATGCGTCTTTGAGCACGTCTATTTTTCCAGGCCGGATTCTGTGGTGTTTGGACGTCCCGTGCAGTTGAGCCGTGAGCGCATGGGCCAGTTGCTGGCACATGAAATGCCTGTGGAGGCAGACCTTGTGGTGCCTGTCCCGGATTCCGGCGTTACCGCCGCTCTTGGGTATGCCACGGAATCGGGTATTCCTTACCGGCAGGCCCTCATTCGAAACCACTATGTGGGCCGCACGTTCATTGAGCCATCGCAAGCCATCCGTGACTTCGGCGTGAAGCTGAAGCTGAACCCGATTCGTAATCTGCTGGAGGGCAAGCGCGTGATTCTGGTGGACGATTCCATTGTGCGCGGCACCACCAGTCGCAAGATTGTGCGGATGGTGCGCCAGGCGGGCGCGCACGAAGTGCACATGCGGATCTCCTGCCCCCCCACCATTTCGCCTTGCTTCTATGGGGTGGACACGCCCACGAAGAGCGAGTTGATTGCCGCAAACAGTAACGTGGAGGAAATCCGGCGCTTTGTGGAAGCGGATACGCTTGCGTATCTGTCGCTGGAAAACCTCCAGGATGCGGTAATCGACAACGCAGACCAGTTCTGCTACGCCTGCTATACGGGCAAGTACCCCACGGAACTGGTGCAGATCCAACAGCGATTGCCGTTGGAAGCGTCGCGTCTCTAGCCTCCCGAAAGGAAGCCTATGCCCTCCATCGCCGCGCCTGCGGAGAGCTTGCTGCGCGTTCCTAACTCGCGCGTCCGCGAACTGGCGAAGCTTGCTGCCACTTACCCGGATGTACTGAAGCTGTATTTCGGCGAATCCAACCTGCCCACGCCGAGGTTTATTCAGGATGCCGCCGCAGATGCCCTGCGCGCCGGCTTCACTTATTACACCGAAAACGCAGGAATGCCATCGTTGCGCGAGACCATAGCCGCCCAGTACCGGCGATTGCATGGCGTTCAAGTGAACCCCGCCACCGAAATCGTAATTAGCGCCTCCGGGGTACAGGCATTGTTCATGGCGCTGCGTGGTGTGCTGGACCCCGGCGACCAGGCCATCGTCCTGTCACCGGCCTGGCCGAACGGGTGCAGCATCATTCGGATGTGTAACGCCCATCCGGTGGAGTTTCCTCTTACCGTTTCGGGTGGCCGGTACACCATCGACTTCCCTGCCCTGGAACGCGCGGTGACGGCCCGGACCCGCCTTCTGCTGGTAACGACGCCTTCCAATCCACTGGGCTGGGCGGCGACCGAGCAAGAACTGCAGATGCTGCTGGAATTCACACGTCGCCATGGAATCTGGCTGCTGTCCGACGAAGTGTACGACCGCATCTATTACCGCGACGCAGCAGCGACGGTGGCCCCCTCTATCCTTACCCACTGCACGCGGGAAGATGCAGTGATCGTGGTACAAAGCTTTTCAAAAAGCTACCGGATGACGGGCTGGAGACTGGGCTGGCTGGTGGCCCGTGCGGATTTGGCCACGCGCCTGGGCGACCTCAACGAGTTCGTGATCTCCCATGCCACCAGCTTCATCCAGAAAGCGGGAGAAGTGGCGTTGCGCGATGGCGAAGCGGAGATCGCCAGCCAGTTGGCAATGTTGCGCACGAACCGCCAACTCTGCCTGGATGCCTTCCGTGCGATGCCCGGCGTGACTTTGCCGGACCCCGAGGGGGCGTTTTACGTGTTCCCTTCCTTCGATGGGCTTACCGACAGCTTTCGCTTCTGCGCCCGCCTTCTGGAGGACGAACGCGTGGGGATCGCCCCAGGAGTGGCCTTTGGACTGGGCGGAGAGGGCTGCGTCCGTTTGTGTTACGCCGTGGAAACCCATCTGCTTGAGGACGCCCTACACCGCCTGGGCCGCTTCTGGAAAGCGCAACGCTAAGGTGCAGCGCGCGCTTCCAGTTTCACCGGCCCAAATAGGCCGCCAGGCAGCAGGTCAGATTCCGCAAAGGGTTTCCCCATGGTCACCGTTACATTGGTGCGCGTGGTGCGCTCAGCAGGCGGGAGTTTCGCGTCGGCAACCAGGCGATTGTGCCAGGTATTGGTAACTTCCACCACCAGTTCGTTGCCGCCATCGCGCAGAGCGCTGGTGGCGTCCACGCGAAAGGGTTGCGTCCAGGTAACGCCCAAAGGCTGTCCGTTCAGCCACACTTCCCCAATCGCCGCCAGCCTGCCCAGATCAATCTCCGCACGGATTCCATTACTGCGCCAACCAGACGGTAGCTGAAAGGTAGTTCGATAGCGGGCATTCCCGGCGAAGTGTCGGATGGTGGCATCCTCGTGTTCGCTCCACGAGCGCAGCTGTGGGAAGGCTATGCCAGACGGACCATTCTCGAAATCCACCGTCCACGCGCCGGAAATCTCCACCGGTTCCGGGAGTCCCGCCGGTTTCTCCGGCGGCGGCACAAAGCGGCTGGCGCTGTTGCGAAATACCACGAATACTGAACCGTTCCCCGCCAGCTCTATGGGCACGGATAATTGATGCGGACCAGTTTGGCTGGCTCCCGGAGCGGGCTGGATGCTGGCGCTGACGGGGTCCCAGAACTCGGGCTGCTTGCCGTCCACACGGAAGGTTACGCTAGCCTTCTGGGCCTCTTGCGTCACGTTGCGCAAGAAGTAAATCTCCGTGTGGCCGTCACGCCGGTGGATAAAGTCAATGGCTTCGGGGGCAGTGACGTCCGGACCGATGCCCATCTCCGTGAGGATCTGGCGCGGGGTCTTTCCCCACACCACCCTGCCTTTCCCGTGCGCTCGGCTGGTGAGGTCCTGGCCATTCAGGTCCGCCCACATCTGGGATGCCAGCGCACGGATATGTTCATCACTGGCAGGGTAGTTCGTGAGTCCCTCCGCCCGACGCGGCGGGGCGCCAATCACGGTTCCTCCGGCTTTCACGAGTTCGTCGATCTTCGCCAACACCTGCGGATCCGCCGCCGCCTCGCTATCGGGCATCACCAGCACCGCGTAGCTGCTGCCATCCGGATACACGAAGCGCCCATCTTTCACCTGCAGCCGGGTGAGGATACCGTCGGAGTTGATGTAGTCATAGTCATAGCCAGGGCCAAGTTCCGGCTTCACCTTGCGTGGCAGTACGAACTTGTAGCCGCCGTCGCCATAGTAGTAAAGCACGTCGCCCACGAACTGGCCGCGCTGCAGCAGGTAGCTTGTTCGCGAGAGATAGCTGACAAAAGGCTTAATCTTTGGCCACCACGTGACGTTGCGGTTCACGTGACTGCCGGCTCCATATACCCAGCCCGGCTTCCCTGCATCCGGGGGAGCATGTGACCACGTATGCCACACCATGTGGTTGCCGCCCTCAGTGAAAACGCGGTCCGCACTGGGCTTCAGGTCCTGCGGCCCTTCGCGCCAATGGTCCGTGGAGGTGAACGCTTCCATGTGCACGCGCGGCTTGCCGTAAAGGTGCCCGGCGGACGCCGTTTCTTTCACCACCCAAAGGTTATCGGCGGTGGGCCGGAAAGGCCAGAATTCACCCTGGATTTCATCGACGGCGCTGTTCGCAAGCAGTGCATCGACGGGAACATTATGGATGGGCGGGCCTGGACCGCCGGCTTCTGACTTGATGCCAAGACCCGCCTTGTTCGCAGCCGCGCACGCCGCCCGGTAATAGGAGTTCACCAGCACTTCGCCAAGCGTCTTGCGGTAGTCAAACAGGAAGCGCTCCGTGGTGGCTTCATCACCCACCTGCGCCCCGAAGACCGCGGGCAGATAGGGCGCCGTATCGTAGCCGCGCAGCTTCTGAAAGTCGGCCAAAAAGCCCGGCGACCACACTGGGCCAACCACCTCGTAGCTGGCCAGGTAAAGGTTACGCAGACCGCTGTTGGGCAGGTCTCCGAAAGTATCGCGCAGGCGCGCCAACACGTAGTCCATGTGGGCATCCGTTGCAGGCGCGCTGAGGTGATCTGTCGCCCAGCCATCCGAATTCGGACTAGGCACTTTGAGACGTTCGCCGGTGTTCATCACCACGTAGCGCAGAATGGTCCAGTTGCCGGCGGGCGCGTCAGGCCAGCGGAGACGACCTTCACGGTCAACCTTACTGGTGACGTTCACCACCTGCGCAGCATTCTCGATCTGGAAGGGCGGCAGACCTGCGGTGGCGTACATTCCGCGTGGACCATTCACCTCGCCGTTGTGGATGTTATGCACACTCCAGGTACGGGTGGCGGAAATCCCCGGGGAACCACGCATCAGTTCTGCGCCACTCTTGGTGCGGTCGGCCGCATGGCTTCCCGCGAGGTTTACACCGTTCGCATCCAGAACGGAGAACTCGCCCAGGCTCCAATGCTTGCGATCGGGGTGATGGGCACTGAGGAGCGTGAGCTTCACGTATCGCGCGGTGGTGCCATCAGGCAAAGCGAAGCGTCGCGCGCCAGACCCTTGCGGCAGCGTACCGCGCAGCACCTCACGGAAGTCAGCGTCACGCGGGCCTGTCGTGGAAACAGCAACGTGAAACTCTTTTGCAGGAGATAACGTGGCGGCGATGGGGGTCTTGCCCGGGTCGCCCTGGTCGAGCATCACAGCGGTGATTGTGTGCTCGGCCGGCGGATCGAGTTGCAGGACGATATCGTGACCCGCGGCGCGCTTCGCGCCGGGAATGGCCAGCACGGCAGTGTCGGTCCAGAAGGAGGGTTTGCCGTCGGGCCCCAACGGAGCGCCCTGGGGCGGTTCGGGAAATGGAAGCACGAGGTCTACTGGCGCACCACCCTGTAGGTTTGTCTCGCTGATGTAGATGCCCTTGCTGGCGTGCTCCGGCTCAATCCAGTGGCCGCCCATGTCCCAGCTGCTGATTACGGAGAAGTCCACCTGAAGCCCAAGCCCTTTCGCATGCGAGACGGCATCCTTCATTTGGGCAAGCCACGGTTCACTGAGGAACGCAGGTCCCGCGGGCGGCTGCGTGGAAGCTTCCCCACGGGCACCCATATCGAAGAGCAGCACGCCACTAAAGCCGGCCTCCTTCATCGCGTCGAGTTCCTCACGGGCAGTCTTCGCATCCGTGTAGCCGTTCAGCCACAACCAGTAGGCATGGGGGCGCGCATCCGCCGGCGGATTCCGCCAACCTTCCTCAAGGTCCTCTGTAGCCCCGCGGCTGCAGGACCCCGCCAGCAAAGCGATCAGCACTGGCAAGGCCAGCAATGCGAGGATGGCTCTCGACTTCTGCATGGTTAGCTCTCCGTAGGAACAATCACTGACTCTATGCCCAGTGCATCGGCGATGTGGACCAGGGTTTGGGCGCGGTGCCCAACACCAAGGGCGAAATGATGCGTGGGACCCTCGCGTACCCAGCGCTTCAGGAAGCTCCGGATATCCTTGCCAAAGAATCCGCGCGTGTTGGTATTGCCCGTGGCGGGAATCAGTCCGCGCGCGCTTTCGCCTTCGGCAAGGATGAACTTGAATTTCCCATCGGCCTTCACGCCCACGCTGAGCATGGTAATGGGACCTTCCTTGATGCGGAACTCCACGCTGGCGCCGCTGCCAGGCTTGCCATGATACTTCAGCAGCGAACGCAGCACCGGCTTGCCGTCCGCGATATTGATGTGGTGCGGGCCATCGTGACCCACCAGGACAAAGCCTTCCTTAAAGTCCACGGGATGGAACTCGGCGAAACTGCCTCCGATGCCGATGCGGTCCATCAGTAGCATCGCGATGCAGGTCTTCAGGTCGCTTTCGCCGCACATCGGAAAGCCCGCCGCGGTTAGCAGCGAGTTGCCCACGATGAGGTTCGTCACCAGCTCACGCAACTGGCTGCCAGGTTCGCCCTCGTAGTAGTACGCCAGGCCGTCCAACTCGTGCGCCGCCACAAAACGGTCGAGCGCCACGGCGGCAAAAGCCGCGCGGCGCAGGTGCTCGTCAGTAAGTTTGCTGGTTACCGGATCGACGCCAGGGTCTGGTGTATCGAAGAGGTTCAGTATCTCCGCACTCTTGGCCTGGATCTCGTCCTCGCGGATGTCTCGGCTGAAGCGCAGCAGGTCGTCGGCCTCAGTCTGCACGATGTGGCATCCAAAGGCGGCGGTGAGAGATGCCTGGTCTGTCTGCATGTCGAGCATGTGCTCAATGGGATGGCCGAAGTGGCCGATGCGTGCTCTCTTCACGTCGTGCAGGGCCATGGCCACCTCGCACCAGGCAGCGATTTCGGCATCTGCTTGGGGGTCGTCGTGCAGTGTCCCCAGGATGACCTCCGGGGGCCGTTTGCCCATCCGGATGGCAACGCCCAGGAACTCCGGCACGGAACAGAAATCGTCATTGGCCAGTTGCATGTAAGTGGTGGCGCGAGGGTAATCCATCGCCGCGAGCGGCTGCAGCGCCACCAGCACCACCTGAGCTTGCACGTTACGAATGATGGCCGCAAAGCTCGCCGAGGTGGCGTAAGTGAGCATGTCGCAGAAGACCAGATCAAGATCCGCTGCCTGCAGCTTCGGAGCCAGCGCATAGGCGTCCTGAGCTTTGTCCACCATGCCGAAGTTTTCCACTTGGACACCAGTGGTACGCACCTTCTCCACCAGCACATTCAGCTTCGTGTGCAATTCCTCCAGCAGCCCGGGAAACTGCGGCCAGTAGACGTGATATCCCACACCAAAGATCCCCACGCGGGCGGTGCGGGGTTTTCTTCGCTCTACATGCATGAATGCCCTTTCCGTCCCCGTGAAGACCATATCCCCACTAGGGCAACCTCAGCCATCATGTCACTTTGGAAGCCGCATGCGGAAAGGCGGGGACCCCCCAGAAGCTGACACTGCACGCAATCAATACTGTCTTGACGCCAAGTACTACTGGGCATATTCTTTGTTCATACGCAATGCGGGCTTATGTATGGGTGGTATCAGTTGTTCTGATGATTGCGGTTCCAGGCGCACTCGCCATAACAGTTGAGGGCGTGGTGCTGCGGGACGACAGCGGCGCACCGTTGGTTTCGGCGGATGTGCAGATCGCGCGAGAAGGCGATCCGTTGCTGGCGGCGCACCTGGAGACAGGCCGCGACGGCCGATTCCGCGCAGAGAACCTTCCCGCGGGCCGCTACTCGCTTACGGTGGCGAAGCACTCGTTTCTGGAAGTCACCATCCCGGTCCCAGCGGATGCCGTCCCTATTCAGGTAAGGCTCATCCGGCTGGCATCGATATCCGGCGTAGCGCGCACGCGCGACGGCAACCCGATTCCCCGAGCGCGCATTTATGTAATGGAAAGGACGCGTTCCGCCGCTATCCGCGAATTACGGCTTGCCGCCGCGAACACCGCCAGCAAGGAAGATGGCAGCTATCAATTGCGCGGTCTTCCCCCTGGCAACTATGTGCTGGCAATGAGCTATCAGGGCGGCGATCGCTCCGGCGGTGGGCTCTACCCCGACAATTCCGCACCCCGCACCTTCGAGTTCAAGGGTGGTGAATCGATTGCAGGCTGCGACTTTGTCGCCGACGCAGGAAGCCTGTTCAAGGTGCAAGGCAAGCTGCAGATTCCAGATGAGCTGGCCCGGGTCCCGCTGCCTTCCGCACCTGCCGGCACCACGATGGCCGCTCGATTCTCAGTGGGCATCGCGCCGGCCGATCAACCCGTTGTGCAGATTGCCTGGACCCGGACGGAGGAGGATGGAAGCTTCCAATTGCCCGCCGTCCCGTGGGGTAGCTACGAGTTGTTCACTGCCGGCCCCATCATGGGCTTCAGCTTTCGCGGCAACATGCTGGCGCGCGATGGAGGCTTGGCCTTTGGCCGCACGCGTCTGCAGGTTACGGCGGACATGACGGACGTGAACGTAAGCGTCCACCCGCCTCGGACTGCACGGCTGCAATGGCAACAGGCCGGCGCGTCCATCGCCGACTGTCCCAAAACGCTAGATGTCCGACTAGTTGCGCTTGAGGCGTGGGGAAGCGACCTGGAGCGCACGGTGTCTCTGCCACTTGGGGAGATGGTGACGGTGGAGAATCTCGCACCTACACGCTATGCCGTGGAGCCAGCCAGTACCAACGCCCCGTGCAGCATCTTGGGCACGGTGCAACTGGATCTTCGTGAGCAGGAACCACCGGAGCCCGTGGTGGTGAATGCCGCGGGCAAAGGCAGCTTGGCGGGAGAAGTGCTGGAGCGCCAAGTGGGCGCCGAATACCAGGTGGTACTGGTGCCTTTGGGCGCAGCAGCCGGTGAAGCCATTACCGTACAACCGGTGGATGCCCAAGGCAAGTTCCACTTCGAATCGTTGCGGCCCGGCCGCTATGGCGTGGCAGTGCGGCTTGGCGACAACACCGCGCTCCATCGAAGCGCGAATATGGCGGCCGCACTCGCGGAAGTGGAAGTCCTGGGCGGCCAAGTGGAGATGCTTCTAAATGCCCCCATGCCAGAAGGGACGGGGAACCCATGACGACGGAAATTCCGCTTCGCAAACTCTGGAAGGCATTCACACCCGTGGCGTGCCTTGCACGCTTCCTGCTGCTGGCTCTCGGGATCACATTCACTTCGCATCTTGGTGCGCAGATTGGCCCACCATCCCCGCTTGCGCCGTCAGCTACGCAGTTGGGAATAATCAAAGGTAGCGTGCTGGATGCCGATACCGGTGAGCCCCTCGCCGACGTTGTTGTACACGCAGACACCACCAAGGTCACTTTCTTGCAAGGGAAGTTCACCCTCGCTCCAGGCGAATCCTCAGACGGATTCTTCACCACGGGTGAAGACGGGCGTTTCGTGTTGCGCAGCGTTCCCGCGGGCATGCGCACCGTAACCGCAGTGAACCCGAAGGGAATCTTCAATCAGGTGCAGCTTCGCAGGCAGGTGGCGGAGGGGCAAACCGTGGAAGATTGCCATCTGCGCGTGAGTAATCCTGCAATCGTGAGCGGTCGGGTGCTTGACGAAAAGGGCGAGCCAATGCCGGGCGTCCAGGTACACGTGGTGACGACGGAATATCACGCCGGCGCCGCACGGCACTATCTGCGACCGGGTGGCTTTACTGACGAAAACGGCGAATACCGCATGGATTCTATAAGGGCGGGCCGGCCGTTGCGGCTGATGGCCTATTGGGTTCCCGCAAACTACAACGCGCTCAGCACATCGAAGGCTCCGGCGGAGCCAAAACTGCGGCGTCCGGCCTATTCCCGCGTCTTCTACCCCGATACAGCAACTCTTGAGGGCGCCACCGAACTGACGCTTCGCAGCGGTGAGGAGCGCCAAGGCGTTGACTTCATCATGCGCCGCGAGCCATCCCGCTGCATTGAGGGCAAGTTCATCGCACCGTCAGATGTCAAGGCCATTCGTCTAATGCTTGGGCACGCCGAACCCGACTATGGCGGTACCCGGCGCGGCGGCAGTTTTGGTATGTCGTGGGGTGGTTCGCTGGAAGGTGACTTTCGTTTCCGTATCTGCCAGCTCGCCGCCGGAACCTACCGACTCCGCGCGTATAACCAGGCGGAGGGCCGCAGCGCGGGGCTGAGCGCCTATACCAGCCAGTTAATCACTGTTGCGGATCGTGACGTCACCGGTCTCGAGGTCCCGCTGGTGGCGCCACACAAGCTGTCCGTAGCTTTGGAGTGGGCAGGCGCGCCACCAGAGAATCCGCCTGCCGATCCGATTCCGATTTCGCTCGAACCACTCAACCGCGCCTTCTTCATGGGCGAACAGCGTAGCGGGCGCACTCCCATTCCAGGTGAAGCGGAGATGGCCGCGGTGCTGGCAGACGACTACACAGTCACCGTTCGGTTACCTACGAACGACCCGCGGACCCTGCGCTCGATGCAGTCAGCCGCCGCCAGCCAGCACGCTCTCTACGTGAAAGAGATCCGCTACGGCGATGACTCCGTGCAATTCCTTCCAATGCGCGTGGGCGGGCAGCCAGCTGACGCCAAGCTACGTATCCTCATCGGGAGTGACGCGGGCACTGTGGCTGCACGGATTGCCGATGCCAAGGGAAAGCCCGCAGGCGACTCCTACGTTTACCTGCTACCCACGGAAATCACCGAAAAAGACCTCTTGGCTGACTTGCTGCTCATTGGGCAGGCAGACCAGTACGGAATGTATACATGGCAGCGCAACGTGCCGCCAGGCACTTACCGCGCGGTAGCCACCCGCAAGGAATTCGACTACTCGCCTGGGGCCGTCAACGCCCTCTGGCAAGCCCGCACCAGTGCACCCGAATTCCGGGTTGCCCCCAACGGTGTGGCAGAGGTGACCATCAAACTGCTCGATAACTAGAGATCCCCACCGGGTGCAGGGATTGAACCATGCATAGCTGCAAGCAGCAACAAGAGGTGGTCGAAGATCCGGGAACATTCGAATCTTCCGCGGATACGCCCCCGTGGGTCCCCACGCTGCTCAGTACGAGCGCAGCAGTCTTCGCGGTGTGGTTGGTGCACCCTATCCGCGACGAGGCCATCCTCGCATCGGTTGGTTCTTTGTTTGGACCTCTACTGGCTGTCGTTCTTGCGGGTAGCGTCGCTGGAATCGCAGCACTGCTTGCTTTCCGCTGGTTCTACCCGAATCTGGATCGCCAATCCTGGCTTTGGGCGATAGCCTGCTGCGGAAACGGAATGCTACTGGTGCCACTGGCCCACCTGGCTGAGCTTCAGTCCCCTCTTGCGGTGATCTGGGCAGCTTTTGTGGGCTACTCAGTGGCGCGGTTCGTGCGAGCGGTTCCCGCGGCTGACGCACCGGAACCTCTTCGCCCCACGGAAGGGGGAATGCTTTTCGCCTCCGTCGCCGACACTGAGCCATCGTTGGGGGCCTTGTTTGCGTTCGGAGCCACCATTGCAATGAAGGCGGCGCTGGTGACCCAAGTCAGCGGATGGGCAATTCCCTCCGTGCTGTTGGCGGGCGCGTCCTGCTTCATCATCGGCATGCTGGCGGCAGGGCCAACCCACCGCCACGACGGAAGCCACCGCAAGCGGACCTGGCTGGGCTTTGTGACGAAGGGCTTGGCTGCGGTAGCCGTAACAATGCTGCTTCTGGTGCGGATCCCGGTGGCGATGCCCAATGGGCCACTGGAGGCGAGGTACAGTCAACGAGGTCGTGCCCGGTCAAGTAGGGTCCCGTCACAACCGAATCTACTCTCGGGCGCCATCCTGCTTGCCGATGCGAGTACGACGCAGCGTTTGGTGGCTCCCAATCCGAACCGCAAGCCCTCTTTGCTCAAACGACGTACTGCGTCCACTCGGATTCCATTCGCGGGAGAGTACTGGATCCGGTCACGAACCACCAGACAAAGGCCCAGGGATGTGATGGAGCACCACGCAAGCCCGCTGGGCTACTCGTTCGATACTGTGGATGGCTCTCCCATCCACATGCAAGCACATCAGAGGTTCTCGACCCCCATCGAAATTGGTGACGCAGGGGTCATTGAGATCGGTATTCATAACCAGGACCCTCAGCCGGAGACGATCGGGCTAAAGCTGAGCATACGCGACACGAACACCCAGACACGTCGATGGCTCGATCTGGTGCAATTGAGAATCCCCCCCAAAGAACGCGCCACAATGCGGTTTCCCATCCCTCCCGACGCGTCTATCGTCGCCTTCGACGAGATTCTGATTGAGTTCCTCTTGTATCAGCCGAGGGTCAATCGTAGCGCCAAGGTAGCGGTGGAGTGGCTTGCCTTTGGTTCTGCGAGTAAAGGCAATTGAGCAGGAGCAACTCTAGCGAGCAGCCTACTTCTTCTTGCCTGGCTTCCACTCACACGAGCCCGACGAACCGTCGGAGCGGCGAGGGCCTCAACCACCGCCGGTGAATTGCAGAACAATCACCAGCACCACCAGAAGTACAACTGCAGCAGTTTCCATGTCTCTACCATTATGGATGCAGATCATGCTCTCTGCGTGACATCGATTCCGGGCGCTACGCCGAATCTAGGCTCCTCGCTCACTTACCAGATACTCGCTCACAGCCGCCACGGTGTCGATCCAGACACCATTGGCCGGATTGCTCGCGTAGTTCCATACTTCGCGGATGGCATCGATGCTGGTGGTTTGTGGAGCCGGGTCACCAAAGTCGTGGCCTGCAAACACCAGCCAGCGGCCTTCCTTCATTGCCCCTTCCACCTGCGCCAGAAGTTGGTCGCCCCGATAGCCGTCACAGTGGGTACCCATGAGGTAAGCGAGGTCACAGACCTGAGGGTCATTCGCCGCTTCGTTCAGGTAGCCGCGCCCGGTGCGGAAGCGCCGTGCCACTAAAGGTACGTAACTGTGGCGCTCCTCACCCCGGCCCACGAAGGTCTGCCCGCACGGATAAGCAAAGCTCACAGGGCGCACGCCGAACGTTTCCAGGATTTCCGCGGTCGCTTTGTCGAGATCGGCTTCCATCCTCCCGAGTGTGTAATCCTCGAGCGCGTTGTCCCGGCTGAATCGGTAGTTTGCCGTGCAGGGGTGCGAATCAGAATGGTGCCCCATCTCATGCCCGGCTGCGAGGGCCTGCTTCCAGCCCCACACCCTCTGCCGAAAACCTCGCGGGGAAACATAGAAAGTGGCCTTCAACCCCATATGATTGAGCACCGGAATGCCATAGTCGATCTGGCTCACCCGGGCGTCATCGAAGGTGAAACTCACCGCGCCGCGCTTGCCGTCCGGCCAGCGGAACCCGCCTGTCTGCGCCCACAACGGGGCACCAGCGGCAGCGGCAAGAAATTTTCTACGGGGGATCAGCATCGTGGTTCCCGTTCTACCAATTCAATGGCCAACACCGCAACCGGAAACGGCGACACTGCTATACTTGCAGCATTCTGGAGGTATTCATGTCTATGCGTAATGCTTTGGGGTTTGCGATTCTCGCAGCCCTCGCCTTAATCCTTGCGGCAATGCCCGCCAAGGCTCAGTCTGCCGCGCTAGCGGGGATAAGGGGCGAGTTCAAAGATGTTTCCGCGAATGTAATGAAGGCCGCCCAGAAAGCTCCGGAGAGCGTCTATTCCTACCAGCCGACCCCGGAGGTGTTCACCTACCGCAGGATTATGCTGCACATTGCCGGAGCTAGCTACAACCTCTGTGCCAGTTTCCAGGGCAAGCCGGGTCAGGGGCCTAAGGTTGACGCGAACAAGGAAGCCTCAAAGCAGGAAGTGCTGGAGACGCTGACTGCCGCTTTCAGTTATTGTGACGCGGCGATGGCGGCAGCGAGCGATGCCACGCTGGCGGAAGTGGTTACCGCCCCGTCCGGCACAAAACGGCCGAAGAGCTACTACGTTAGCCATTTGATTGCACACACCAGTCTGCATTTCGGGAATATCATCACCTACATGCGGATGAACAAGATGTCACCGGGCGACTAGGCATGCGGTGGTTTCCCCTTACTGTCTTTTTCCTATGGCTGGCAGCAAGTACGGTGGCCCAAGAGGTACGTGTGCTTGTGGTGTACCACTCAGAGAGCGGCAATACCGAGACGATGGCCCGTGCGCTGGCGCACGGCGCGCGTCAGGTGGCTGGAACCCAGGTGCTGCTGCGCACTTACGATGAGGTGTCGAAGGAAGACCTTTCTGGCGCAGACGCGATTGCGCTGGGCTCCCCGGTTCACATGGGTGACGTCGCGTGGCCTGTGCGACAGGCAATCGTCCGCTGGAGCATGGAATTCGGCTTCTGGGAAAGCCGTGGCCTCCAGAACAAAGCTGCCGCGGTGTTCGCCACCGGAGCCATGCCCTCCAACGGCAAAGAGTTCACCCTGATGAGCCTCGGCAGCAGCCTGCTACAACTCGGCATGGTGCTAGTGAGCCCCTACGGCAGTTTCGGCGCATCCGCCACCACTGCCCGCCCAGACCCCGGTGTGGACGACGCCGAAAAGAAGATTGCGACCGACCTGGGCGAGCGCCTTGCGCGTGTAGCACAGCAACTGAAGCGCGGTGCCCGCCAGCAGGACGAAATCCCGCGCTAGTTTGCGGCACCCCCGGGTCGGATGACGGGCAGTGCCGCCTTCCTTACCAAGTCATTGAACTTAGCCAAGTCAGCATCCAGCAGGGATTTCAGCCCGTTCAACTGCGCATTGATGCGCGTCACAAGATCTTCGTAAACCACGTAGCTTTGGTCAGTAGGTGGATGGTCTGACCTTCCCACCACGCCCGCCAGCGCCGCCAGCTTGTTATTAAGTTGGATGGGATAGTTCAGGGGATCCTGTGAGCTCTTGTTCTTAGTCTGGTAAAGCATTTCCTCAATCGCAGTGAGCTTCTTCACCAGGGCTTCAGCAGCCTGCACCGCCTCTGTGGCCGCTTTTTCACTTCCTTGGCGCTTCGCAAAATCCTGCAGTTGCGCGCGCACATCACGGATGCGCAGAATGCCATCGTGGGTTTCCGTGAGCTTGTCGCGAATCTGCAGCAGCAGCGAGAACTGCTTGTCAAAATCCTCAGGTGCGGTTTTGATGCGTGGGTCCTTCTTCACCGAAAACCGTTCGGTAAGGCTCTTTCCGGCTGCCGTGAGGCGCACCTGATACTCTCCGGGAACCGCTTTCGGGCCCAGCAGTTGCCCTCCCCAAAGAATCATTCCCTTGATGCGGCGGGCATCCGGATAGCGAAGATTCCACACGAACTCGTTGAGGCCCTTCTTCACCTCAAACTTCGGTTCACCGGTATCCTCGGGATCTGGCTTGGCATCCTTCGGCTTGCTTTCGAACTTACGAATCAACGCACCTTTGGCATCCAGAATTTCGATCGTCACCGGCTCG
>CAZUAX010000059.1:4182-6151 GCA_964618435.1 uncultured Solibacteraceae bacterium | reverse complement strand
TAGAGCACTCCTTTCGCGCTGGGATCTTCCCGGACCACGCGCGTAAAAGCGCCATCGGGAATGCCGTTTACGATCTTGGTCCAAGTCTTGCCGTAGTCGCTGGTGCGATAGAGGTAGGGCCGAAAATCATCGGACTTGTACATCGTGGCGGCTACCCACGCGGTGGCAGGATCATGCGGGGAGGCATCAATCGAGTTCACCTGGATCCATTCGGGCATGCCGTTCGGGGTGACGTTCTGCCAGGTCTTGCCGCCGTCCTGCGTCACGTGCACCAGCCCGTCGTCGCTGCCCACCCAAAGTACGCCCGCGCGCTTGGGAGATTCCGCCATCGTGAAGATGGTGTTGTAGTATTCGACGCCTGTATTGTCCTTGGTGATGACGCCACCAGTGGGCCCCTGCTTCGACTTATCGTCGCGCGTGAGGTCCAGGCTGATGGGCACCCAGGTCTGGCCCTCATTCGTGGTCTTGAACAAGATGTTGCCGGCCGTGTAGAGCACCTTGGGGTCGTGCGGCGAAAACACGATGGGGAAGTTCCACTGGAAGCGATACTTCATGCCTTCCGCGCCGTAACCCATGGGGTTATCGGGATAGACAGTAATTACACGGGATTCACCGGTGCGATGATCGTAGCGCGTCAACAAGCCGCTATAGGAACCGGCGTATACGATGTTGGAGTCGCGCGGATCCGGCGCAATCCACCCGCTTTCGCCACCGCCCACGGGCCACCAGTGGCGCTCGGTAATCCCATAGGTAGTTGTGCGGCTGGCGATGCGGACGGTGGTGTTGTCCTGCTGAGCGCCGTAGATGTTATAGGGAAAGTCGTTATCCGTAATCACGCGATAGAACTGTGCGGTTGCCTGGTTCTGCGCGGTCCAGCTCTTGCCGCCGTTCAAGCTCACATTGGCGCCGCCATCGTTGCCTTGCACCATGCGGCTGCTGTTATCGGGCGCAATCCAGAGGTCATGATTGTCGCTGTGGGGCGTTTCGACGGATGTGTACGTGCGCCCACCATCGTCTGACCGGAAAAAGCCTACATTCAGCACATAAAGGCGGTCCTTCAGCAGGGGGTCCGCATAGATGCGGGAGTAATACCAGGCGCGCTGGCGGAGGTTGCGATCTTCGCTTACGCGAGTCCACTTCTCCCCCGCGTCGTCAGAACGGAACACACCGCCCTCTTCCGCTTCGACAATCGCATACACCCGATTTGAGTCCACGGGTGACACGGTGACACCAATCTTCCCAAGCACCCCCTTGGGCAGGCCTTCCTTACGCGAGATCTCCACCCAGGATTCGCCTTCGTCGGTGGACTTGAAGAGGCCGCTGCCCGGTCCGCCGCTATCAAAGGAATACGGTGTGCGCCGCACCTGCCAGAGCGCGGCATAGAGCACGCGAGGGTTATTGGGGTCGAGGATAAGGTCAATTGCCGCAGTATCCGCATTGCGGTGGAGAACGCGCTTCCAGGTCTTGCCGCCATCAACAGTCTTGAAAACACCCCGCTCTTCGCTGGGGCCGAACAGATGCCCCATTACGGCGGCATAGGCTACATCCGCGTTGGTGGGATGTACGCGGATGCGCGAAATGTGGCGCGAATCCGCGAGACCCATGTGCGCCCAGGTCTTGCCCGCATCCACAGACTTGTAAACGCCGTCTCCATGCGACACATTGCCCCGCACCGGCGACTCGCCCATCCCTAGATACAGCACGTTCGGATCCGACGGGGCCACCGTGATGGCGCCCACGGATCCGGTGCGAATCCACTGGTCCGTGATGGGCAGCCAGGTAAGCCCGCCGTCCGTTGTCTTGTACACGCCGCCACCGGTAGCGCCGAAGTAGTAGGTATCCGGCTGCGACGCTACGCCCGCCACGGCCGTTACCCGCCCGCCACGAAACGGTCCAATCTGCCGGTAAGCGAGTCCTTCGTAGGGTCCAGGAGAGACTGGCTTTTCCACTGCGAACAGGCTGGCTAGCA
>CAZUAX010000059.1:0-4082 GCA_964618435.1 uncultured Solibacteraceae bacterium | reverse complement strand
GCACGGCGGGTATGCGCCAGCAGCAGCATGCGGGCTCCGCGGAGAGCAGTGTTCCCTGCCGGGATCAGTTCGCAAGCCTGGGGATCTTCCAGTGGCGGCGCGGGGAACAGGCCAATGCGGCGGGCGCTGACCGGACGCAGATAATTGCCGAAGGCTCCCGCCAGATGCAGGCGCAGGGGGACAGCGCCGCAATGTTGCGCCAGCAAAAGCAAGCCGCTGGCGATGGCTGCCTTGGCCAATTGCAGCTCGCGAATGTCTTTCTGGGTAACAATCACGTTGCCACTAAGCGCAACGTGCCCGTCCTTCTGCTGAAGCCTGCCTTGCGGACGCACCATGCCAGCATCCAGGGCAGCCGCCACCGCATCCACCAGGCCACTGCCACACAGACCTCGTGCCTCGCCGCCGCCAAGCACTTCACAGTGCAGCCGGCCGTCCTGGCAATCCACCCGATGAATGGCACCGGGTGCGGCGCGCATACCAAAGCGAATGTTTCCCGCTTCAAAGGCAGGGCCAGCCGCAGTGGAGGCGCAGAGGATCTGTCCCGCGGCAGCGATGGCAATCTCTCCATTCGTGCCAAGATCCAGCAATGCTTCGGACACGTTCGGAGCTTGGCCAAGGTTGGTGGCCGCGATGCCCGCAAGAATGTCACTGCCAACGAATCCGCCAATGTTGGGAAGCATCGTGATGCCATCGACAACTGCAACCGGCCACTTGAGTTCCGAAGCGGTAAACGTCTCGCTGTGCAGGAATGGAGATCGAAAGGGGGCTGCGGCCAGTACATCCACGGGATGCCCACAAAAGAAATGGTGCATTGCCGCGTTGCCCACCAGTAAGACCTCCCGTAGAGAGTTACCCGCGCCAATGCTTGCCAGCATCTCACCCAGTTGTGCACGGATGGCGTCGCGCAGTTCTCCGGGGTGCTGCAAATCGTGACGGATGCGGCTCATGATATCCGCCCCCCAGCGCGTCTGGGCGTTGAGCGCGGTCGCTGTGCCCAGCACCTCTCCGGTGGCGAGGTGGACACATTGCACCACCAGGGTAGTGGTTCCCAGATCAACCACGGCGCCCAAACCCTCACGGGCTTCTACAGGAACAGCAGCGGTATCACTGAGAATCGTCGTCTCCCCCGCGAAGGAAGCTTGCCACTGCGCAACTTCCAGTGTGACGGTGCCAGTAGCTTCGGCGAGACATCCCAGGCGCCAGCCAGCCTCCAGTTCCGCTGCAGACAGGCTTTCCCGCATCAAGGGGGTGGCGGACACCTGGCCTTCAAGAACACGTACGCGACACTGGCCACATGTGCCGTCGCCGCCACAGGGAAACTCCATACCTTCCGCAAGCAAAAGATCGCGCAGGCTGCGGCCTGGGGCAGGATGGAGCGTAAGCGTATGGCGCTCAGGCATGCGATGCGGCATAGCGCGCGAGGGTGTGGACGTTCTCTTCCGGGGTGGCGCGGGCGATTTCGCAGCCGGCCCCCACGATGAAGGCATCCCCCGCTGCTTGATGGCAATCGGCGATGGCGGCTTCCACGGATTCCGGTGTACCGTCGCGCAGCGTGCGTACAGGGTCGAGGTTGCCCAGCAAGGGTTGAGTCGGGCTCATCGCAGCACGAGCTTCAGCTACGGGGGAGGGATAATCCAGGTCAATGAGATCCGCTCCTGTTTCCCCCATGCCGGCGAGGATTTTGCGGGTGTTGCCACAAATGTGGAGGCGCGCCTTAGCACCCGCCGCATGAATCTCACGAATCAGTTGCTGCTCACCGGCCAACACGAAGTTCTGGTAGATGCGGGGGCCCACCAGCGAACTGGCTGCATCCCCGATGCCGATAAGGTGGGCTCCGGCGGCAATTTGCGCTTTGGCAAAGGCCACTTCCATGGCGATGACGTACGCGAAAAGGTCTTGGACAAAGCCGGGGTCGTCATGAAAATCAAGCATCAGATTATTGATGCCGCGAAGGTCGGAAGCCATGGCGCAGGGGCCCTCCACCCACCCTTCCACCACCAGGTCCTCGCCAACGCGTGAGCGCAGCATCTCGATCGCTTGCAGGCGGTCGTGCATGCGGCCGGGTCGAGAGGGATCCGGCAATGCGAGGGTTGCGAGACGTGCCTTGTCGAGCAACAGTGCTCGCTCTTCGATGATGGCCGGAGGTTGGTCTGGGAACCACTCAATGGCGGAGCCGAGATCAGACGCTTCGCGGGCGGGGTCTGAGATGGCCGAGACGTAATCGAACCCGTACTTCTCTGCGGTCCGGAGTTGGGCTTCCACCAGCACGCGATGGTCGCGGGCATAGTCCCCATAAAGCACGCCAGCGGTCTCCGCGGCAAACATCATCGTGATCGGCATCAGCGCCAGGTGGTCGCGGGCTTCTCCATTGAGAGTGGCCAATACGCGTTGCTTGCCGTTCATGCGGAGGCTCCATTGGTTTGGGCGACTCGTTCAGCTTCTTCCGCCCTGAGAATCTCTTCGTTGTAGGTTTCCACACTACGCTCGCCAGGACGAAGCACTAGGAAGTCATCGTCCCAGTTACCGCTCAACAGTTTCTGAAACCACTCGAGACTTCCGGTACAAGTTTCGAAGCGCCAGCCCTTGCGAACAGCCTCGTCCTTCGCCCAAGTCTCAAATCCTCGGTTCTGTCCAACACCGGTGTCGATGTAGACCAGACGGGAATAGTGGGATCGATAGCGATGGAACTCGTCAAACAGATAGCGGCCGTTGTCCTCACCGTACCGGGCAATCAGGGCTTCCAGGGTGTTGTCCGTATCGTTGGGCTTCCGGCTGAGTTGCAGAAGGTCGCCCCCGCGCTCCACCCATCCAGGGGAACGGAAGAAGGTGCCAGGGTTCTCGGCAAATTGCCGGTTGTAGGCATCCCGGCTGCCCAGCAGCATCGCAATGCAATCGTGGGCGCGCGGCAGCACCACAGGAATCTCGCGGGCCACCAGACCAGCGGTACCAGTGCCGCAGAGCGCGTATCCAAACAGAACGGCCTGATAGCGAGCTGGATCAGTATGGTCAATCGCTTCCTGCAGACGGAGGCGCATGGCAGGCCCGCCCTGATCGTGCAGTCCTTTGGGGAGGAACTCGGGGTCCACGATCAGTGGGCCCTCGGCGATCGCTGCTGAGAGTTCGCGACAGAGCACCTCACAGCCGATTAAGCGGACACGCATGGCACCTCCGGCCAGCGCGCTGCAAGCGCGCGAATGAATGCCGGCGAAGTGCCGCAGCAGCCACCCACAAAGGAAGCGCCAGCGTCGAGCAAGGCTGGCAGGTGCGCGGCAAAGTCCGCAGGGTCGGCGCGGTACACCGCTTCGCCATCCACAATCTCCGGCATGCCGGCGTTGGCTTTCATCCACAAGGGCAGGTTGGTAACGGCCCGCATTCGTGCGCAGACGGCGGCAAAGGCTTCCATACCGTTTCCACAATTGGCGCCCACGGCATCAGCGCCCGCCGCTTCAATGGATCGGACAGCGTCTTCCGGCTTCAGGCCGGTCATGGTGCGATCTCTCAGTTTGCCGCTGTCGAATGCAAAGCTGACGATGACAGGCAGTCCGGTGGCTTTGGCGGCCGCCAGAGCGATGAGTGCCTCATCGAGGTCGCTCATGGTTTCGATGAGCAATGCATCAGGGTTGGCTGCAGCAAGCGCTTCGGCCTGCTCCGTAAAGATGCGGTGCAGGTCATCACGAGTGACGTCGCCCATCATCAGCAGCTTGCCACAGGGCCCGATGGAAGCGAAGACCTGGGCCTTCGAGGCTGCACCTTCGCGACTTAGAGCCACGCCCTGGGCATTAATGCGGCTAAGGTCCGCGGCTAGACCATAATCTGCGAGGGCCATTGCGTTCGCACGAAAGGTGTTGGTGAGCACCACCTTGCTTCCCGCTTCAACATAGGAAGCGGCCACGGCACGGACAGCGTCGGGATGCGAGAGGTTCCAGGCATCCGGGCATTCTCCCAAAGCGAGGCCACGAGCTTGCAGTTGGGTACCCCAAGCCCCATCCGTAAGCAGCGGACCCCGCGCGAGCATGTCGTGAATACTAGCCATGAATGCTATTGCCCTTCCCGGTTACTGACTCCCTTGCCAGCTAGTGGCG
>CAZUAX010000058.1:13130-22924 GCA_964618435.1 uncultured Solibacteraceae bacterium | reverse complement strand
AACGAAATCAACTCGCGCCCGTCATCCTCGCGCCCGGCATACTCCAGGCTTCCCAGCGTAAGACCTTGGGTGTTTACCAGATACTGCCGGTATGTGTCGAGATCCACCCCCATCTCCGCGGCAATTGCATCGTCTTCAGGGACGCCCTGTATCTTCTGCTCAAGCCGGCTGATCGCCGCTTCAATCTGTTTGGCAAGGCGCCGGCGCTGTCGCGGTGCCCAGTCCAAATCGCGCAGGCTGTCCAGGATCGCACCCCGAATCTTGTACTCGGCGTAAGTTTTCAACTTCACATTGTGCCGGGGGTCAAAGCAGTCGATCGCGGAGATTAGCCCCAGCACGCCCGCGGATACCAGATCCTCAACGGAAATGCTTTCCGGCAGGCGCTCATGGATTTTGCGCGCAATCAGCCTCACCTGTGGAAGATGTTCGAGGATCATTGCCTCGCGAGAGCCAGAATCTTCGGCTCTCGGTGGTTGACTACGCATGGCGGCACTGTTCATGGCGGTTTCCTCTCCCACCTAAGCGGCAAATTCTTCACTGCTCAAGGCAGTTGGCAGCAACCGCTCCACAATGCGTTCGCGGCTGGCAACCTCAAGGTCTTCCGGGATACGCTGCCCCGCACAGAGGTACGAAAGCGGCTTGCGTCGCATGGCGGACTCGCTTACTAGTGACCCGATGGTTGCCGTTTCGTCGATCTTCGTGAACAACATCGCATCGTACCCAAACACCTCATAGAGATCCGCCACCCGAGCCAGGTCGCTCGGCTTCATGGATGCGGAAACCGTAAGGTGCAAGGTGGCCGAAGCGCTCTCGCGTAACACGCTGGCCAGGTCCTCTGCTGCCGAAAAGTCCCGCCAGCCATACCCCGGCGTATCAATCAGAATCAGTTCCTTCGATTCATACTGGCGCAAGGCCTTCTCCAAGGCCGCAGCAGAAGATAGCGCATCAAAACCCACGCCAAGGACTGAGGCATAAGTACGCAATTGCTCCGATGCCGCCACCCGGTAGTTGTCCATCGAGATGACCTGCAGCGGGAACCGGCTATGGGCACCGTAGCGCGCGGCAAGCTTCACCAGCGTGGTCGTCTTGCCCACACCGGGAGGCCCAACCAGCGCAACCACATGGGGGTGGGCGCTGCGTCTTCGCAGGCTCGGCTCCGGCGCAAGTTCAATGCGGGCACTCAGGGTTTCCCGCAAGGATGCAAGCAGCCCCGCGGATGATGTGTTCTCCTGGCTGCGCGTCCTTCTTCGCTTCCGGGATTTCGTCTCTGTCTCTGAGGCAGTTTGCGACACCACCCGAGGCGTCAACTGGTCGATGATCTCTTCGATGATCTCGGGGTAGAACTCCTGCGATAGCAGGATGTCGTGGACCCAACGCAATTCCTCACTCGGCAGGTCCTGGCGATAACTTGCTGCGCTCGCCCTCCGTACTGAACCCGCCAGCTGCAGCATCTCGCGCCGCATGGACGTCATCTGCTCGAACAGCTTCTCGTAACTTGGCAGTGGAGGCGTGGTTCCTGGCTGCGCACCCCCAGCTCTTGTGGCGAGGGCATTTTCCATACCTTGATCCTGTTTGCGATCCTGTTTGCCGCGCTCTTCTAATCCGATTACGGGAGATGCGGTCACCGAGGAGAGGGCCATCTCCTGCGGCTCGGCCTCGCTTCGCTCGTACCGAAGCCGGGAATCGGATTTTCCCGGTCGTGCCGTTGGCAGGGGTGCGTCGAGGGATTGGCCCATTCTCGTGGACTGCCTATTACGGGACTCCAAATCGTTCGTGTTCCCGGCAAGCCCCGCTTCTCCATAAGCCCGCGACGGTCTTCCCGCTCGCTCGCTATCGCCGGAAGTTCTGGCCTGTCCCCTGCTGTCCAATTCCCGGGATATGGCTGCTTCTTTCATGCCAGGCGCTTCTTTTGCCACGGGCAGGTGAGCGATGGCAAAGGTGACGGCGAAGACACTTTCCTTGTCGTCTGGTTGCGTTACGCGACGGGAATTCAGCAGCATTGCATCTGGACCCAACTCGCGACGGGCCTGGCGAATCGCGTCCTGAATACTGGGTGCGTGGAAGGTCTTCAAATGCATCAATTCATGCCTTTCTTGCCGTCAGGGCCGCGATGGTTTGTCCCGTCGCCTTCTCTCGCATCCACCTCAAACGGGTCGACGGTTGCCCGCTCCATGTGGTCGCTGTGTCTTCTGCGTGTGCTCTCGCTTCATCCGCTGCCTGCGTTCTCGCTTACACACTCGTTAACGCCCTGGCCTGTCCCGCGACCTCGTTTCTCACTGCACGGTTCCTCTGGATAACAACCGGATTCCCGGGGGAATCTCGTTGTGGGAGAGCACCGCGAGGGCGGGCAGTGAGGACTCCAGGATCTGGCTTACAAAGGGACGGCTGCCCGCCGACACCAGCAGCACGGCGTCTCCATCGCGCGCATCCAGGACGCGGGAAGCCGCTTCCAGAATGTGTGTGATGCCTTCCACGCCAAGCTGCAGATGGCTGCTAAGTTCCCCATGCTCTACGTTCTGTTCCACCAGTTGCTCCAGGTTTGGCGACAGGAAGTAGATCGGCAGATCGCCCTGCGAGTTTAGATAAGGCTGTACGAGAATCCGGCGAATGGCCTGTCGCACATACTCGGTCAGCAGCACCACATTGCGGGAATTTTGAGAGGCTTCGCCCAGAGCTTCCAGAATCGAGGCGCCATCGCGGATCGACACCCGTTCCCGCAGCAGGTTCTGCAGAACACGCTGGACGCTCGACAGCGGCAGTTGCTTCGGCACCAGGTCCTCCACCGTCTTTGGGTTGTCCTCCGCCACGCGGTCAAGGAACCGCTTAGCGTCCTGGCGCGAGAACAACTCGTGCGCATGCTTGCGTACCAGTTCCGCCAGATGGGTGCCCATCACACTCAGCGGATCCGCCACCGTATAGCCCTTTTGCTTGGCTTCGTCGCGCCGGTCGCTGGCAATCCAGAAAGCGGGCAACCCGAAGGCAGGGTCGCGAATCTCCTGGCCGTCAAGGGCGGGGGCGTCCGACCGCGAGCGGATGGCAAGTTCATGCCCGGCGGGCATCTCCACGCGTGCAATCTCCGCGCCCTTCAACTGCACGACGTACTCGCGCGCCTTCAGGCTGAGGTTGTCCGTCACCCGTACGGGTGGCAATACGTAGCCCAGGTCACCGGCCAGTTGCTTGCGGATGGAGGCAATCCGGCGCAGCAACGGAGAACTCGCCCCGCCATCGACGTGACGCACCAGGCCCAAACCGATCTCCAGCGCCAGCGGATCTACCTTCAAGATAGTTTCCACCTTCTCTCGAGGTTGCGTGCGGGCGACGGCGACGCTGGGTTCTGGTTTCTTATCCGCTTCCTTCTTTAGTTGCCAACCCGCATAACCCACCGCTCCACCCAGCAGCAGGAACGGGATCTTGGGCAAGCCGGGTAGGATCGCCAGCCCGCCCAGGGCGAAGGATGCCAGCAGCAGAGGCTGCGCGCTGCCGAACATCTGCCGCCGGAACTCTGATCCCAGCGTCTTCTCGGAGCCTGCCCGGGTGACAATCAAGCCGCCTGAAATGGAAATCATCAGCGCTGGAATAACCGTTACCAGACCATCGCCTATGGTGAGGACGGTATAGGTCTGCAGCGCCTTCATGAAGGGCATGTCGTGCTGCAGAATCCCAATCAGGAATCCCGCCACAATGTTGATGCCGGTAATCAGAATGCTGGCGATGGCATCGCGCTGCGTGAAACGCGACGCCCCGTCCATGGCGCCATAGAACTCGGCTTCCGCGGCCAGCGACTTACGGCGCTGCCGTGCCTCCGCCTCGTCAATCAGGCCTGCGTTGAGGTCTGAGTCAATCGACATCTGTTTCCCGGGCAGCGCGTCCAATGTGAAGCGGGCGGTTACCTCCGAGATACGCACCGCGCCATGGTTGATCACCACATACTGAATGGCAATCAGCACCAGGAAGATCACCGTGCCAATCACGTAGTTGCCGCCCACCACGAACTGGCCAAAGGCCTCAATCACGTGTCCCGCTGCCGAGGTGCCCGAATTCCCATTCAGCAGAATCAGCCTGGACGACGAAATGTTCAGCGCCAGCCGGAACAGCGTGAGCAACAGGAGCGTTGTCGGAAACACGCTGAACTCAACCGGCTTCAGGATGTACATCGACACCAGCAGCACAATCACCGAAAGGGTGACGTTGCACACAATCAGCAGATCGAGCAGGAATCCCGGTAGCGGCGTAATCATTGCCACCACGGTCACCAGGACGCCCAACGGAACGCCCAGGTCACCTAGCATGCGTAAGCTGGGCATCCAGGCGGGCATCAGCTCCCCCGCGGGCTTGGGCCCGGTGGGCGGGGTAGAGGCTGCGGCGTTTTCCGTAACCGGGGTCATTGATGGATTCGCAACTCGCTTCTTCCGTAGCGCCCCCAACCGTATGCGCAGATCCGCTTCCGCGCAGCCAGCCTTGCTGGCCGCCTTCTGCAGGGCAGCCCTGGGGGGGGCATTGGGGCAATCGGTGGAGTGGTGCCGCTACTTTAGGGAGGCCTTTATGTTGCCGCTCTAATAGCGCCGTTGTTGCTGCAGTTGAAAGACGTAAGCCAGCACTTCCGCCACGGCGCGATAGAGTTGTTCCGGAATCTCCTGGCCCACGCGTGTGTTGCGATACAGGGCCTGTGCCAGCGGGGGGTTCTCGATGATGGGCACTTCGTGTTCCCTACCCAGTTTGCGAATGCGCAGGGCCAGATGGTCCAGTCCGCTGGCTACCACGCGAGGAGCTTGCATTCCTTGCGGTTCATAGCGGATGGCCACGGCGTAGTGGGTGGGGTTCACGATAATCGCCGTGGCGGTGGCGACCTCCCGCAACATCTGCTTTCGTAGCATTTCCCGCTGCAAGCGCCGCATCCGCGCCTTGATCATCGGATGCCCTTCCACCTCCTTCATTTCATCCCGTATCTCCTGGCGACTCATCCGCAGGTCCCGCTGGTAGCGGTAGTGCGACCGCGCAAAGTCGATCGCGCCCAGCACCAGAAACAAGCCAGCGGCTCGCCACAGCAGCGTCCGCACGCTAGATCCAGCGGATTCCAGTCCATGTCGCAGAGCCATGAAGGGGAGTTGCAGGTAGAGGTCCAGTTCCTGCCGTGCCATCGCGTAGACAATCCAGCAAAACAGCGGCAACAACACCATCGCCTTTAGGCATTGCGGCCAGTTCTGTTTCAGGGTGTCTTTTGCCTTCTTGATTGGGTTGAGCTTTTTCAGGTCCGGTTGCAGTTGCTTAGCGCTGAACCCAAATCGTGTCTGTGCGAGTTGGAAAAGCAGGGTCAGCGTTACCACTCCCATTCCCGCCCAGGCCAGCGGTTTGCCCAATTGCGCCGACAGCGCGAGTACCGCGCCATGCAGGGAAGAGACCGAGGCCTCGGGACGAAACGCTTCCATGAAACTAAAGCGCAGCACCTCGATCATGCTCTGCAGCAGACGGGGTGCCTGCACTACCAGAAGCGCTAAAAAGCCTACAAACTGCAGGCTTGACAGGAACTCGCGCGAAACAGCGAACTGCCCATCCTCGCGGGCTTTGTCGATGCGCCGCCGTGTGGGTTGTTCCGTCTTCTGGCTTTTGTCGCTCATTGCGGAAAATCCGGTGGAGTGCTCGCGTCACTTTGCGTGTGCCCGGCTCCGTTGTGCATACCCGGTACCCTGGTGCGCGGCCTTAGCCCGGTGGGGCTGTTCCCCCCAGCACCACAGCGTTCAGGAAGCGTATGATCTCGCGCCCAAAGGACTGGAACACCCTGGTGTACGCGCCGGTCAGCAGTCCCAGCACCAGCAGGCTGGCCAGTAGCTTTGCCGGAAACACCAAGGGCAACAGCTGCAACTGAGACTGCACGCGCCCGAGCAGCGCTAAGGCCAAATCAATCAGCAGCAGCAAGGCCAGCAATGGCATCGCCAACCGCGTTGCCACTTCCAGCATCGAACCACCCAAGCGGATCAATTGATCTGCGGTGTCCAGGCTCAGCGCGAACTGTCCCGGGGGTACTCGCGTAATGCTTTCCGCCATAAGGAACAGGATCTGTCGGTGCAGTCCAGTGGCAAAGAAAAGCAGCGATGCCATCAACTGGGCAAGAATCTGAAGGAGCCCCGCATCGGCCTGCGTGGAGGGGTCAACGATAGAGGCGTACCCGAAGCCCGCCTGTAACGCCAGGAACTGCGCACCCAGGACGAAGGACTCAATCAGGAAATGCACCGTGATGCCCCACAGCAGCCCGAAGGTAAGTTCCGCCATGCACCACAGCACCAGCGTTCCAGGTTGCAGCACGTCCCCGGGCAGCGCGGGCAACCGCGAAAGCAAGGGCAGTGTCAGAGCCAACGCAATTAAGGGCCGCGTGGTTTCGGGGATCGCCCTTAAGCCAGGTACGGGCAGAAAGATCATCAGGCCAGCCATCCGGCTCAGCACCAGCAGGAAGGAAACCAATTGCTCAGCGGTGAAAAGCAGGTTTACAGGCATCCGGCACTTCCGCGGACGCGCCCTAGCGCGCGAATTTCTCCAGGTGTCCGAGTATGGAAACGGCGTAGGTAATCAGCCGTTCCAGCATCCAGGGCAGAAACAGCAAAAGACCCAGGAAGAAGGCGATCAGCCGCGGGATCGTGTTGAACGCGCTGTCCTGCATGCTGGTAAGCACCTGCACAATGCTCATCACGGCTCCGGAGATAAAGCTAATCGTGAGCACCGGCAATCCCACCCAGAAAGCGGTCCACAAGCAAACACGCACTAACTCCGATACGGAATCCGGGGTCATCCTACTCCTCCCAAAAAGCCTTTCATCAAGGAACCCACCACCAGGTTCCATCCATCGGCAAGCACAAAGAGCAGGATCTTGAACGGGGCTGAGATCATCACCGGCGGCAATTGCACCATGCCGATGGAGAGCGTGATGGAAGCCACCAGCAAGTCAATTACCAGGAACGGCAGAAACAGCACTGCGCCAATCTGGAAACCGGTCTGTAGTTCTGAAAGCACATAGGCCGGCGCTACCACCCGGAAGGGAAGTTCGCTGGCATTGGCGGGAGGAGGCAGCTGCGCCATCTCCAGGAACAACTGCAGGTCTTTCTCCCGGGTGTAACGAAGTAGGAATTCCTGCAGTGGCGCTGTTCCTCGCTCCAATGCCTCCGAAAAACCAATCTGCCCGCGCTCGTAGGGAAGATAGGCCCCTTCGTAAATCTGCTGCGCTACCGGTTGCATCAGAAGCATCGTCAAGAACAGGGACATACCTACCAGCACCTGGTTCGACGGGGTTGTCTGCGTGCCCAAGGCCTGGCGCAGAAAGTGAAATACCACCACCAGCCGCAGGAACGGGGTAAGCGTCATCACCAGCGAGGGAAGCAGCACCAGCGCCGTTAGCAGCATGACAATCTGCAAGGGCACGTTCACCGCGCTGGCGCCAGGCACGAAGCGGAGGCCAAGCAAGGGGTCCTGGGATTGTTGTGCGGAGAGCGGCGCAATTGCCACGGTGGCTGCCACTGCGGCGATGGCCCACAATCTTGTGAGCGAGTCCATGCTTGCTAATCTCAGGCGCACGGACGCTCCTCGATACATGCTGCGATGGAAGCTGCCCGGTTCACTTCCGCCAGGCGCTGCGCGAAATTGCCTCCCATTCCATCCGGCTGCGATGCAGCCATCTTGCGGCGCGAAGCCACCACCACCGGCGGCGCACCCGCTTGCAGGCAAAGGGCAACTTCCTGGTCCCATACCTCCAGCAGCACAAGGCTGTGCTGAGGGCTGATGGTCTTCCTGGCGATCACCTTCAGTGGATCAGAGGGCTGGGTCTGGCTGCTTGCGAAGGGTCGCCAGCCTCCCCGGAGCACCGCAAACAAAGGCGACGCGCCCTGGCGGCCATGCCCTCCCTGAACCTTGCTGCCCAACCATAGCCTGGCGGCAAGGGCCAGCAGGCAAACCAACAACGGCCAGATCCAGACGGGCAGTATTTCCATGACGGGCCTTCCTTGGGCGGCAACATGGCAAGAGCGTCTGGGGTCTCCGCACCGTTCTCTTTGTGGCTGCTCTCTTTGTGGCTGCTGGCTTCTTGGAAGCCGCCGCTCGCTGAGAACCAGCCTCTCTCGGAGAAGCGATTTCTCCTGGAGGAGTTACTCCATTTCAAAGTCGGTGATGCGTACACCCACTTTGTTCTGGAGAATCACGATTTCCCCAAAGGCGACGCGGGTTCCGTTTACACAGATATCCACGTTCTCGCCGGCAGACCGGGTGAGCCGCACAATGGAACCCGGCGCCAGATTAAGCAGGTCCCGTACCAGCATCGAACGCTGGTCCAGTTCTACTTCAATCTCCATGGGTAAATCGGCATGGTGGTGGATTGCCTGTAGGTTTCCCGGTGCGGTTGTTGGAAGAGTGGCCATGATGTGGTGAGAGGGGGATGCCTGGCCTTTCCGGACGCGACATCCCCTCAGTCCTTATCGGCTGCGAAGCTTATCGCTTCAGGTTGATGGTCTCCGCGCTTAGCTCGTCCGCGGTTGTAATCACACGGGCATTGGCCTGATAGCCGCGCTGGTAGACGATCAGGTTGGTGAATTCCCGAGCCATATCCGCGCCGGAGGCTTCCGTCGCCCCGCCTACAATCGTGCCCCGGCCTCCCGTGCCCGCCGCCCCGATTACCGGCTCCGCCGAATTCGCGCTTACACGAAACGCGTTATTGCCTACGGCCACCAGCGTTTCCGGGTTCCCTACGCTGGCCAGCGCCAACTGCCCGATGATGCTTTCGGTGCCATCGGAGTATTGCGCCAGCAACACGCCGTTGTCCCCAATGGCCACCCTCGACAATTGGGCCGCGGGTTGCCCATCCTGCACCAGCCCGGCAATCGCCGAAGGCTGCGCATACTGCGAAACCAGAGGCGCGCCGTTGGGTGCGAAGAAGTTCAGGTCCACGTCGAAGTCGGAAGCTCCTGAGCCAAGCGCGCTCAGATTCAGCGTGATGGGCGTGTTCGGCGCCGGGTCCACGTTCTGGGCCACGCCGTCGATGGATTCGATAGACCCGTTTGCGTCGAAGACCAACTCGCGTTTGTCCGTGTCGTCCGGCGCAACCGTTCCAATCGCGGGGTCAAGCGGATCGGCCCACACCTCCCATGTGTTCAGTCCGGTCTTTTCGTAGTTGAGTGTGACAATCAGTTCATTGCCCAGCGAATCGAAGGCCCGGACGGGCACCTTAAACTGCGACGTGGCGTCGGCATTGTCGGCGGCGTTCAAATTCAGCGTCAGAAACATGTTCTGCGTGGCTGTGGCCGGGCGCAGACTCCCTTCTGGCAGCCGGATATCCCCCACCGCGCCGGTGGAGCGGACATTGCCATCGGTATCCGCCACCCATCCCTGCACGCGCTCGCCGGTTGCGGTCACCATGGTGCCGTCGGCGGTCTTCCGGAAGTTCCCCGCGCGGCTATACAGAATGCCTCCATTGGCATCCTTCACCACGAAGAATCCTTCGCCCTGGATGGCGGCGTCCAGCCTTCCGGATGTGGTCTGAATGGCGCCCTGATTGAACTGACGGCTGGTGAAGGGCCTTCCCACGCCCATGCCCACCTGGGTTTGTCCGCTTGCTCCCAGCGTGCGGGACAGCAAGTCTGCAAAGCTTACCTCGCTTCGCTTAAAGCCAATCGTGTTCAGGTTGGCCAGGTTGTTGCCCACCACATCCACCGCGGTGGTGTGTCCGGCCAGCGCGGAGAGGGCGGAAGAAAATGCTGTAAACATGAATGGAGCCTCTTTCCCTAGAGATGCCTTGTGCGGAGTGCCCGCCAGCCAGGCTC
>CAZUAX010000058.1:7213-13030 GCA_964618435.1 uncultured Solibacteraceae bacterium | reverse complement strand
CTGCCAGATATTACGGTGCTGCCAGATTTCGTGCCGTTGCTTCACTGAGCGCCTGATTCTGCCGACCCAAGGCTTCCAATTCCTCGCGGATCGAAATCAACTGCTCCACCTGTGTGAACTGCGCCAGCTGAGAAAGGAACTCCGTACCATCCGCCGGATTTAGCGGGTTCTGGTTCTTGATCTGTGCCACCAGCAGCGTCAGGAAAGTGTCCTTCAACGCGATGCCGGATGGCACAATGCTGCTTGCGCCGTTCGCGCTTCCCCCCTGCTCTGCCGAGCTGCCACTCGTCGAGCTGACGCCGCCGGAAGAAGTTGTGTCGTTGAGGGCGGCGGCCCTGTTCCTGGCCGTTGCGGGGTTTCCTTCCGCGCGCGTCGCGTTGGCGGATTGCACGGCCTGGGTAATCAGGCTCACGGGATTAATCATGGAGTCCCCCTCTTGTGGATGGATTGAAGTCGTTGGATGCCATGGCGTTCAAGCCGTTCAGGTATGCCGAAAATTCGCTGCCTGCAGTGCCTCGCCGCCATGCGGGAGCATGGTCGGATTGGGCATCGCGCCGCTGGCGCTCTCCAGCCGATCCCTCATGGGACTGCTCCTGCCCCTGTCGCTGAGACTGCTGCTCCATCGACCCGTTTCCGCGACGCGAAGCATCCTGCGTCTCTTGCTCCTGCTGTAAACCGTGGATGCGTTCCGTGGTAAAGCCAGCCTGCTGCAGTCGTGCCACCAGCGAAGGTAAATGCTCCCGCAACTCCCGCGCGGCGGATTCTGAAACAGAGGCAACCCGCACGTCAATCTGTTCGCCTCGCTGCAGGAAGCGCAGTTGCACTGCTTCTTCTTGCGAGTCCGCGGGCACACGCACCAGCAACGACCGCGCGCTGGGTGCAGGCGGCATCGCGGGGTCCGCAGTAACTTCCGCAGGGCGTCCAGCCATCAGAGGAGCTACGCCCTTGGATGCTGCCGGGGATCCGCTCCCCAGCGTCGCTTCAACCGTCGCGTGCGCGCCGTGGGCGGCACTGGCCAAAGACGGTCCAGCACTCGCCGCGGGCACATTTGCGCCCGCTTCCCGGGAACGTTGGGTCGCCACCGGGGATACGCCAAATGCTGTTCCTCCGGCCGCTTCCTTGGCGGTTTCGAAGGAAGCTGCCTGCCCTGTCGCCTGCACCGGAGTCTGCACCGGAGTCTGCACCGCGGCCTGTCCTGTGGAGCCCCCCCTTGTGGCACTTGCCCAGAGGGAGTTTCCGGTACCTGAGCCTCCCGCGTATGCGCGTCCCGGCAGTCCTGCTCCATGCATGGTGGCGCCGGGCTGGTCCCCTTGCGGCCGGTTGGCACTGTGTTCCGCATGCGGTCTTCGGAAGCCTTCTTGCTCCTGCCATCCTGCACTGGCTGAGTCGGCGATGGCAGCCGTCTCTCCGGAAGATGTGCTGCCCACCAGTGCGCCTATGCCAGGTGCGAAGGTCTGCCCCTGTTGTGATCTGGTAAGCGAGTGCAGCGTGGTTCCCACCGCAGCGGCGCTCGCGAAGGCTGCCGAACCAGGCTGGGCTTGGCCGGTTGCTCGCCAAGCTGCGCCACGGTCCGCGACGCCGCTCTCGGCAACCTCCGTGCTCTGCGCCCGAAGGCTCAGGCGGAAGCCGTTCTTTTCCTCCTGCGTGTCCGCGGTCTGGTCGAAGTCTGCCATTCCCTGGAGGACATGCGTCACGGCTAAGTTTGCTGCGGCCGTCGTGGCCCGTGCGTTCGCTAGGAGGGCTTCGCCGTGCCCTGCTGCACGACGGGCGGATCCGTTGCCACTTGCGATCACCTGGTGTGCCGAAGGGCTTCCCTCGTCAGTGGTGGCTTCTGCCGGTGGCCAATTCGCTCGCTCTGTCGAGTGTTCGGTTGCACCCACCTTCGCGGACTGGGCTCCAGCATCATCCAACATGCCGAAGAGCACCTCAGGGCGGGGGCCCGGCTTCCCTGCACTGGGTCTGGACTCCCCTGCATCTTGTCCAGACTCCCCTATGCCTGGTCTGGGTTCTTCCGTGCCAGCTTCAGGTTTCGCGGCGGAATCTCCTGGTTCCAGCTCCTTGCCAAAGGGGTTGGCTTCGGCGGAGTCAGCCATTGCGGGCTGGGCAGGAATCGCCCCTCCCGTTGCCGGTTCTCTTTGCTGTGCTCCCTTCGTTTCCCGCGTCACTGCACTGGAATCATAGGTAGCTTCCCGCATCCTTTCGGTATCTTGGCTTCCTGCCCACGCATCCTTACCCGGCACGGTGGCGGAATGGGCTGCTTCTTCCTCTCCCCTGTCGCTCGGCATTCTCGACTGGGTTCGCGAAACCTCATGCAGCGTGCGGGATTCCCGGTACTTCGCTTTGTCTGAAGAGGCCTGCGAAGACGCTGGCGCTTCCCGTAACAGCGAGTTCTGCTGCATCTGCCGCTTGCTGGTTACCCTTGGCGACACACTTGCCTGCGCAGAACGCTCTGCCCGTCCCGCCAATGCCTCCACCCTGTCACCTGAGCGCTCACGCATGCCCAATGGAGTCTCAGCCCGGCGTGCGTCTCCCGCTTCGAAAGCATTTCTGCCTGGTGCCGCTGGCGCTCGCACGGGCTGCTCGCGACGTGGAAGCATCGGCAGTTCCATCCGTTGCTCCTCTCGTGAAGGGAGGCCGTTGCGCCAAAGCTGCCAGAAGGGCATGACCGGGTCCGTCGTCAGCGATTCGCGATGATCCTCCGGAGTTGTGCTAGCTTGGGCTGGCCGCTTTGCCGTGGATGCGGCTTTCCATCCTCCTCCGCCCTCGAAGATCTGCGCACTGGGGAACTGAGTACCTGTGGTCACGCCAAGGCATTTGCAGGTTAGTGGCCAAATTGATCTTGCAGGTCTGAATGGGTTGGATCCACGGATAACTCCTTCCGCACGCGACGATATCCTCATCCTCAGTCTTGCGTTTTCGTCAGATGACGGTGACTAGGTTTCGTCGATGACCAAAATTTGCCGTGCTCGGTGGTGTGGTTCGCGGCCCGCCGGACGCCGCGATTTCTGCAGCGACAAGATGCATTGGCCTTGCTTTCATGGAGGCCTACCGCCTTTTCCCGTGCAGCCCTCGGCAGGTCGCTTCCGTTTGGCTCTCCAATTGCTCTGGCCGTCATTGAGGAAATCGACACGTGGATCCACTTTCAGCCATTCTTGCCGCGGGCATGGATACTCGCATGCAAACGCTCGACCTGATTGCCAACAACCTTGCCAACGCTTCGTCCCCCGGCTATAAGGCGGACCGGGAACGCTTCTCCAGTTACCTGTCCGCGGCGGCAGCAGAGGCGCTGTCCGCGGGCGAAAGCAAGATGCTTTCGGAAATGCCGCTCATCGAAGACCGCTTCACTGAATTTCGCCAGAGCGGACTGCAGGAAACCGGCAACCCCACCGATGTCGCTTTAGAGGGAAGTGGATTCTTCGCGGTAAATACCCCGCGAGGCGTCCGCTATACCAGGGCCGGCGATTTCCGATTGTCGGCCGATGGAGAACTGCGCACCCGCCAGGGCTACCAGGTGCGTGTTCTGGAAACAGAATCACCAGGCAAGCTCAGGGCCGATGCGCGGCTGCCGCTGGAGATCGATGCGGAAGGCGGAATCTGGCAGCAAAAACGCCGTCTGGGTCGCCTGGAAGTGATGGACTTTGGCCGTCCCGATCTGCTTCGCAAAGAAGAGGGCGTCTATTTTGCTGCCCAGGCTGGCATGACCCCGCGAGCCGCAAGCGCTGCTGTTTCCAGCAAGGCGCTGGAAAACTCAAACGTGGACGCGGCCGCTGCTTCCATGCACCTGGTGAGTGCCAGCCGGGAGTTCCAGATGCTCAACCGGGCTTTCAGTGTAGCGTCCACCGCCCGGCGCGGGGTGCTTGAACAGGTGGCCAAGTGGTGATGCGTTTGCGCCTCACTGAGGTGACCCAGTGTGGAAAAAACCCAGTGTGGAAACAGAAAGGGATAAATCGTGATCCGAGCACTCTATAGCGCGGCCAGTGGCATGCACGCGCAGCAAACCAACGTCGATAACATCGCCCACAATCTGGCGAACGCCAATACCGTTGGTTTCAAAATGCGGCGCGCCCAGTTTCAGGACCTGCTTTACCAGAACGTCATCCAGCCGGGGGCCAGCGCCAATACCCAATCGATGGTGCCCACCGGTCTGCAGGTAGGTCTCGGTACACGGGTGATCTCCAACCAGATCCTGCTGAACCAGGGCAACTTCACGATGACCTCCAACCCCACTGACCTGGTGATTGAGGGCAATGGCTTCTTTGCCATTCGTCAGCCAAACGGACAGATTGGCTTCACCCGGGCCGGGAACTTTCACCTGGATCGCGATGGGAATATGGTGACGCCGGAAGGCAATCCCCTGGATCCGCCCATTGTCATTCCTCCCGACGGCCGCAACGTGTACATCGCGCCCGATGGCGTGGTCACTTACTCGCTCCCCGGGCAGACGGCCTCCAACCAGGCAGGGCAGATTCTGCTCGCCGTTTTTCAAAATCCGGCCGGGCTGAACAGTCTTGGAAAAAACCTGTTGTTGCCCACCGATGCCAGCGGCGACCCTGTGTTCGGACAACCTAACGGAGCCGAAGGCGCGGGCAGCCTGCTTCAAGGCTATCTGGAGCAATCCAACGTGAGTCTGGTGGAAGAGTTCATTGGACTCATCACCAGCCAGCGCGCCTATGAAGCGAACGCCAAGGTGGTGCGCGCAGCTGATGAAATGTACCAGCAACTGAACAATTTGGGGCGCTAGATGGCGAAGGCGAAATTCGTACCGAGACTGCGCCGTGCCGGGGTGTTTTGCCTCTGCGCGCTGTTCGCTGGAACCTGCGCGCGCATTGTGCCCGCCGCGGACGGAAGCGGCAAGACAAGCGATGTGCATTGTCTGGAACTGCGCGGCTCGCGCGTACTGGCAGGCGATCTTGCTAAGCACGATGCGCGTTTTGCTGTGCTGCCTCCGGACACCGATTTGGGTTACGTACCCGCTCCGGGTGAGCGCCGTGACATTCCGGTACCGGCCGCCGGCGTTTCCGCGTCCGGTGCGGCAGGACGTACGCGGACTTCGTTGCGGCAGGAGATGGCCACGGAGATGGCCCAAAAGCATGACGCGGAGATCGTCATGGAGACGGTCTGCGTGGAGCGCGCGGCCAGAGAACTGTCGCGGGAGCTCATCCACCAGGCTTTGGATCTCGGTGCGCTCGATGGTGTTCGCGCCGAGGTGCTCAGCTGGCAGGAGGGGCTTCTGCCGGAGGGCAAGCTCCGCATGCCCCTTTCCGGAATCGTTTCGCCCGCGCGTGGGTCGCGAGACGTCCTTTGGCGTGGTTCCATCGAGATGGAAGCGGGCCGCGGCGTTGGCGTTTGGGCGCGTGTGCGATTGCGGCGCGAAGCCTCCTGTGCCCGCTGGAAACAGGCGGTGCGACGCGGACAGCGCCCCGCCGCGGATGCTCTGGAAGAGGCTCCGTGTGACGCCGCCGCGATGCTTGCCCGCGCCATGCCCGGCATGCCTGATGGGGCTGTGGCCCATGCTCTGGTGCTTGCCCGGGATGTCCCTGCGGGCGCCTGGCTGCAGGCCGGCCAACTGACAGCGGAGCCCATCGTGCGCCGTGGCGAACGCGCGGCGTTAACCGTAGTGAGCGGAGGAGTGGCGCTTGCTCTGCCGGTGGAGGCAGAGCAGGCTGGCGCCGTGGGCGAGCAGATCTGGGTGCGTGCGGTACCTGCCACAAGAACCGGGCGCGCTGCGCAAGTCCGTAACCGGCTGCGCGTTACTGTGACGGGTCCGGCGCAGGTGCGGCTGGATGCGGGCTTGGCCCGGACTCCCCAGCCCCCAAA
>CAZUAX010000058.1:2425-7113 GCA_964618435.1 uncultured Solibacteraceae bacterium | reverse complement strand
CTCTCGCGTGATCTGCGCGCCTCCGCCGTGGATGACGTTGTCACCATCCTGGTGGTGGAGCGCGCCAGTTCCATCACCAGCGGCACCACCGCCACCGAACGCAATACCCGCGCCAAGGCAGGGTTTGACGGGCTGTTTGGGGCGCAGGCGCCCACCAGCTTCCTGGGCAATATCATTGGCCTGCAGGGGACGAACACCCTCGATGCCGAAGGCGCCACCAGCAGGCAGGTCGCAGTCTCCACCACCATGTCCGCTCGGGTCACCCATGTGCTGCCCAATGGCAGCCTGGCCATTGAAGGCATAAAGCGCGTGGGCATTAATGCCGAACATCAGGAAGTGAAGGTGCGCGGCGTAATCCGAACCGTCGATCTTGGCCGCGCCAATACCGTCACCTCCGATCGCATCGCGCAACTGGAAGTCACCGTCAACGGCGAGGGAATTGTCGCGGACGCCATCAAGAAGCCCAACTTCCTGGTGAGCCTCTTCGGTAAGTTTCTGCCTCTCTAGGAAATCGCATGTACTGTCTGTTCCAGTCCGAGTTTCCGCTTCACAGGCTCCTCCTGGCGATAGTGCTTGCCCTGCTTAGCGGTGTAGGATGCCTGTCCGCGGAAACGCGCATCAAGGATCTGGCCGAGATCGAGGGTATCCGCGATAACCAGTTGATTGGATACGGGCTGGTGGTGGGCCTTGCTGGTTCCGGTGATCGCTTTCAAACCCAGTTCACCATCCAGACCATTCGCAACCTGCTGGATCGCATGGGCCTCACGGTGCCGCAGGCCTTCCTGCGCGTTACCAATACCGCCGCGGTCATGGTCACCGCCACCCTGCCCGCATTCTCGCAGCCCGGTACCAAAATCGACGTTACCGTGGCGGCCTTGGGCGATGCCACCAACATCCACGGCGGCGTCCTGCTGCTCACTCCCCTGCGTGGCGTGGATGGCCAGGTGTATGCGCTCTCCCAGGGTCCGGTCGTTACCGGGGGTTTTGCCGCGGGACGGCCCGCCCTCGGCACGGTTTCCGCACTCAACCACCCCAACACCGGGCGCGTTCCCGCGGGCGGCATCGTGGAACGCCCTGCGCCCTCCGTAATGCCCTCCTCGGAGGTGCGTCTGCAATTGCGCTCTGCGGATTTTGCGAATGCTACGCGCATCGCTGCGGTCATCAACCAGAAGTTCAAGACAGGGGATGCGCCCGTCGCCGTCGCCGCCAACCCCGCCATGGTGACGGTCACTACGCCCGCCGATGTCCCGGGCGGCACCGCCGCCTTTGTGGCGGAACTGCAGGCGCTGCAGATCGATACAGACCAGGTCGCGCGCATCGTGGTGAATGAGCGTACCGGCACGGTGGTGGTGGGTGCTCAAGTGCGTATTGCTCCAGCCGCAATCATGCACGGCAGCCTCAGCGTCGAGGTGCAAACCCGCTTCGAGGTCTCACAGCCCGCTCCCTTCGGCGAGGGCACCACCCAAGTGGTCCCGGATGTGAATGTCAATGTCCGTGAGGAGCAGGCCCGCCACGTCGCGCTCGGCAAAGACGCCACCGTCGAAGACCTTGTGCGGGCGCTGAATGCCATTGGTGTCACCGCGCGCGACATCATTTCCATCCTGCAGGCATTGAAGGCCGCCGGAGCCCTGGAGGCGGATCTCGATGTCATTTAACAGCCCGTCTTCCAACACCCAATCGGCTGTCGCAGTGCCTACCACTAAGCAGTTGATCTATCAATCGGTGTTTTCGCGCATCTTACTAACGGAAGGCCAATGACAGTGAGTGTGGACATGATAGGTTCCCTTGAAAGCGGCGGCATGCCAGCCAGGCCGTCGTTTCCTTCCTCTCCTCTGCCCGACGTGGAGGCCTTACGCGGGGTCCAGAACGCCCGGGAACAGGCTTACGAGGTTGCCCGCCAATTTGAGTCTTTGCTAATCGAAGAGGTCATTAAGTCGGCGCGCATCGCCGGGGGCGGCTGGCTGGGCGATGATGCGGACGCCACTTCCGAAAGCGTTGCCGAAATGGGAGAGCAGTTCCTGGCTCGCTCCCTAAGCGCAGGCGGGGGCATGGGCCTGGCCGCGCAATTTGCTCCCCTGATTCAGCGGGACCTGCAACCGAAACCTCCTCAGCCCGCGGGCGAATTGGCCACACCTTCCCTCACCCGCTAGCCACACCCACGGGCGCGGCAAAAAATTACCACAAAAGTTATCCACATTCTCGCTCGCTCGCTTGTGGAAATGTTGATAACTTTCTGCCTTGGCGCCACGCCAACTTCCCTAATCCCAAATGGTTAGCTTGCTTTCTCCATCCACACCCTTCAACGGGGTAGTTTTCCACTTCAACAAACAGGGCCGGTTCTGTTCTGGATGGGGCTTGCACCAAAAGCGTGCTTCTTCGAAAATCTGAAGAGTCCTATCCCGACATGCAGCAGTCCTCGATTACCTACGAAAAAGGCCTTCCCTCCCGAGTCGATATCGAGAAGCTTGTCCTCGGTTGCGTCCTGCTGAACGAAGCCACTTACGTGCAGGCCGCCGCGGCACTTCGTCCCGACGATTTCAGCATCGAAAAGCACCAGCGCATCTTCACTGCGATGACCGACCTCTACGACCGCAACGAGAGGATCGACCGCATCACGGTGGCCAACGAGCTAAACCGGCGCGGCTGGCTTCAGGCCTGCGATGGACTCAGCTACCTCGTTTCGCTGGACGATGATCTCCCGCCCATCTTCAACATCGACAGCTACGTGCGCATCGTGCGCAAACAGTCCACGCTGCGCCGCATCATATTTGCCTCGCAGCATGTCATTGACCGCTGCATGAAGGGTGAGGAAGATCCGGACCTCCTGCTGGCGGAGGCCGAAGAGGACCTGCTGAAGCTCAGCACAGAGCAGCAGGCCTCTGACTCGCTTAGAACCACCAAGGACATCATCCTTAGCTACCCCGGTGGCATGGATGCCATGCTCGACCCGGAAAATCGTGTGGCCGGCCTCAGCACGGGATTCACCAAGCTGGATGAGGCCACCGGTGGTTTGCGTGGTGGACAGTTGATCATCATTGCGGCGCGCCCCGCGATGGGCAAGACCGCCTTTGCCTTGAATATCGCCAGCTACGTGGCCACCCAATTGAAGAAGACCGTGGCGGTGTTCTCGCTCGAAATGTCCAACGAGTCGCTGCTTACCCGTCTGTTGTGTTCCATGGCCCGTGTCGATGGCCAGGCCTACATGGCTCGCGCGCTCAGGAAAGACGACCTACAGCGCCTGCAGCACGCAGCGCACGCGCTCTCGGAAACCAACCTGCTGCTCGACGATTCCTCCGGCATCAACCTCATGGATATGCACTCCAAGCTCCGGCGCGTAAAGGCAGAGCGTGGCCTCGATCTCGTGGTGGTGGACTACCTCCAGTTGATGAGCGTGCGTGGCAAAACCGAAAACCGCGTCCAGGAAGTGAGCCAGCTGTCGCGCAACCTGAAGCTCCTCTCCAAGGAACTGGATGTGCCCTTCATCGTGCTGTCGCAGCTAAGCCGCGCGCCGGAGACCCGCCAGGGCGACCATCGCCCGCAACTCAGCGATCTGCGCGAATCGGGAAGCATTGAGCAGGACGCCGACATCGTGGGCTTCCTCTTCCGCGAGGAATACTACAAGCCCGATAAGGCAGACCTCAAAGGCAAAGCCGAATTCATCATTGCCAAGCAGCGCAGCGGACCCACCAAGACCGTAAAGCTGGTATTCCTCAACCAGTTCACGCGCTTTGAGAACTACACCAGCGACCTGCCCGTGGAAGGCGATCTTCCGCCCGGTGGCGGGTACGGGGACGGGGACGACGCGCCCCCCTTCGACGACGGGTATTAGGATCGAGTGCCGCCATGGCGTCCTTCCTGCCCGTCTGCACCTGAGGTCGGCACCCCAGCGCCCGGCACTTCGCGATACGATCAGTGTCATCAGGGAGGCCCTTTCTTCGCATGCGACACGCCTGTTTTCTATTGGCTGCATTTCTGCTTCTTGCCGCCGCGCTTCCGGTTGCCGCCGCTGATGCCACCATCCTGGTCTATACCCGGAACTACACTCCGGATGGCAAGGGCTTCGTCCACGACAACATTGCCGATAGCGTAGCGGCCATCCGCAAGCTCGCTGAAGAGAACGGCATTGCGGTGGATCATAGCGACGACCCCTCCATTTTTGAAGCCGGCAAGCTATCCAAGTATCAGGCGATCGTGTTTGCCAATTCCAACAACGAGGCATTTGCTACTGACGCCCAGCGCAGTGCTCTCCAGGCCTATCTGCGCGGGGGGAAGGGCTTTGTGGGAATCCATTCCGCAACCGGGTCGGAGCGGTCCTGGCCCTGGTACTGGGCGATGCTTGGTGGCAGCTTTGACTATCACCCGCCCATGCAGTCCTTCACCGTTCGCGTGACCGGCCCTCGCCATCCCGCCACCACCCAGCTTCCCCGGCAGTTCGTTGTGGAGGACGAGTGCTATTTCCACAAGAACATGAACCCCGCCATCATTCCCTTGCTGGTGGTGGACCAAACGCAGCTGCGCGATGAGAAACGTGCAGAACGTCGTTCAAACAGCTTTGGCAAGGCGCTGCCGGTGGCATGGTTCCACCATTTTGAGGGTGCGCGTGTATTTTACACTGGCCTTGGTCACAAAAAAGAACACTACAAGGATCCGCGCCTTTTGCAGCAGATTCTGGGCGGCATCCAGTGGGC
>CAZUAX010000058.1:0-2325 GCA_964618435.1 uncultured Solibacteraceae bacterium | reverse complement strand
AACACTACAAGGATCCGCGCCTTTTGCAGCAGATTCTGGGCGGCATCCAGTGGGCAATCGGCAACGCCACCGAGGAGGCATCGCAATGAGTCAGCAGAAATCTGGCAACTCCCCATCTGCGTCCCGGCGGGAGCTTCTGAAGGCTGCTGTCCTGGGATTTCCCGCCATTGTCCCGTCTACGGTGTTCGGGCAAACCGCGCCAAGCAACTTCATTCAGGTGGCGCAGATCGGATGCGGCCGCATTGCCCGTCACTCTGAGATTCCCGGGGTGTTCCGCAACAGCGACCTCGCGCGCCTCGTCGCGGTGGCCGATGTGGACCGCACTCGCCTTGCCGATGCCAGGACCATGATTGAGGCGGAATACGCCAAGCGTTTTGGCTCGGGCAACTACACCAGTGTCCGTACCTTTGCCGATTATCGCGAGTTGCTTGAGGACCCCGGCATTGACGCCGTCTGTATCTCCACGCCAGACCACTGGCACGCGCAGCCTGCCATGGAGGCAGTGCTCGCCGGCAAGGATGTCTACCTGCAGAAGCCCACATCCCTCACCATCGAGGAAGGCCGTCACATGGCCGCTGTCGTCCAGCGCACCGGCCGTATCCTCCAACTGGGCAGTCAGCAGCGCAGCGACCTCCAGTGGAGGCTCGCCTGTGAGCTGGTTCGCAATGGCCGCATCGGTGCGGTGAAGGAAATTCTCATCGGCCTTCCCTACGACCCAGCCGGCGGCAGCACCGCACAAACTCCCGTTCCCACGAATCTCGACTACGATTTCTGGCTTGGCTCCACGCCCACGGTGCACTATACCGAAGACCGGGTGCATCCCCAAACGCCCGAGTTGAAGGCCCGCTACGACCGTCCCGGCTGGCTGCGCTGCGAGCAGTTTGGCGCGGGCATGATTACGGGTTGGGGAACTCACCACGTGGATATCGCCCATTGGGCGATGGATCTCGAATACAGCGGCCCCACGGAAATCACCGCCCACGCGGACTTCCCCGCGCCCGGCTCAGGGCTGTGGGACGTCCATGGCAACTATCACTTACGCATGCAATACGCCAATGGCGCCACCATGTACATCAGCGACTATTACCCCAACGGGGTGCGCTTTGTGGGTGAGGAGGGCTGGATCTGGGTAACCCGCGGCCGGTATTCCGAAGGCGAACCTGCACCCGGCTCCCGCAGCAAAGTCCTGGATGCGCACGACCCGCGCATTCTCCGCGATGGCCTCAAGCCCGGGGAACTGCGTTTGCATACCAGTCCCAAAAATGACCATCACCGCGACTGGCTGGAAGCTATTCGTACGCGTAAGCAGCCGGTAACTAATGCGGAGGTGGGCCACCGTTCCTGCACCGCCTGTCTGCTTGGGCACATCGCCATGCGCGTGAAGGGCACACTTGAGTGGGATGCGCGCGCGGAGACCTTCCGCAATAGCGAGGAAGCCAATCGGATGCTGGCTCGTCCGCAAAGAGCGCCCTACGGCACCCATGCAGTCCTGAAAAAAGCGGGCATCCAGTTGCCAGGCAGTGCTTAGCCCCAGTGGCTTCAGCGCTTAATGCCAGTGGCATAGGCAGGGGCTATTGCTCCAGCGACGCATTCAGTTCCACGATTGCGTCTTCCCGTACATTCACGGTGCGTTCCACCCGGCGACCATCCAACTCAATCACCACGCGATAGCTTCCGGGCAGCAGACGAAGGTTCATGGGGGTAACGCCACTCCGGCGCTCGCCATTCACCAGCACCGTTGCGCCAGCGGGCTTGCTGGTCACGCGTACCAGCCCCACCGCCCGCTGCATCTTCAGGTTGGCCGTCCCACCATACTCAGTCACTTCCAGTGAGCGGATCTCATTCCGATAGCCCGCCATCCGCGCCGCGTAGGTGTGCCGTCCTACGGGGATTTCCAGCGTGCAGGGAGTCTCACAGCTTAGATTCGCTTGGGCGTCCACCGTAATGCGCGCCCCTGGCGGATCTGTCATGAATCGCGCCGTAGCCAGCCTCTCCCTGGGTGGGGAAGGTGGTCGAGGAGTTGCTTTCGCTGCCGCGGGTGCAGGTTTGGCCTCCGCCTGCTCTGGCGGCGCAGTGGATGTGGCAGTCTCGGAGCTGTCTTCCTGCTGGCTGCCTCCGGCCACAGTGCTGCTCTCCTCCGAGTCCGGGCTCCCTGCACTGGCCGCTTCCGGGCTACCCGTGGCCACGGGGGGCGTTTCCCCATCGGTGGTGCTGCCCTGTTCCGCACCACCTTCCGTGCTGCTGGTGAAGGGCTCAGCCGCGGTGCCGGTGCCGCCAACCTCCGGCGCGCCTGTTGCTACTCCGGGCTGTTCCGTCGCGGGCGGC
>CAZUAX010000057.1:0-23152 GCA_964618435.1 uncultured Solibacteraceae bacterium | reverse complement strand
TCGGGACCAGAACGGCAAAGTGTTATTTGCGGAGGAGCCGAAGAAAGAATTTGCGATGGACCCCCGGGTGGCGTACATGACCTTGGACGTGATGCGTGACGTGCTGATGAGGGGCACGGGCGCTGGGGTGCGCGGGCGGGGATTTGTGCTGCCTGCCGCTGGTAAGACGGGCAGTTCGCATGACGGTTGGTTTGCCGGGTTCACTTCCAAGCTGATCTGTGTTGTTTGGGTGGGCCTTGACGACAACACCGACCTGAAGATTGAGGGCGGCAAGAGTGCGCTGCCGGTTTGGACGGCCTTCATGAAGCGGGCGCATGAATTGCCCGACTATAGCCGCGTAAGCGACTTCCCTGAGCCGGAAGGCATCGTGCGGGCTGATGTGTGCCCAGAGGCGTTCAAGATGGCCAGTCCCGCCTACGTACCGTCCGAGGAACGGCTGAAGGCTGGCCAGCCATTGTGCCACAAGCTGGAGAGTGAAGTGTTCATCGCAGGCACTGAGCCAGCAACCGCCTATCCGTCCGGCTACCGGGGCGCTCCAGCGGGCAGCCGGGTGTCTGGTTGGGATGTGGTGAGCAGTATGGAACCGGATAGTGCGGCAGTGGGCGGCCAAGTGGAGTATGCCGTGCGTCGAAATGCCTCGCCGGGGGACGATGGCGACAATCACTCGATCGGTGGCGAGGGAGGGACGCGACCCGAGGACCAGCAAGGTGCATCAACCAAGAAGAAGGGCCTATTCCGGCGAATTCTTGGTGTGTTTAAATGAGGGTAACAAGGAGGCGTGCTATGCCGTTGTATCCTGTCGCCTCGCCTCGCGACCCCATGCATCCGCGGTGCTCGTTCGAGATTGCTTCGCTGGCCCGGCTCACGCTGCCGCTAATGGCTCTATGTTGTGCGGTGATGCTATGGGTCCTGGCTATCCCAGCACTTGCCCAGACCACATCCACTGCGCTAACGCCTCCTGATCGTGTACCCCCAACGGTTACAGAAGGGCTGCGTGAAAAGCGCGCGGCGCCCCGGATTGGTGCGGAATTGCGGCCCGACCAGCGTGGGGATATTTTCATGGCGCGCAAGGTATACCGGTCCGCAGTGGATTCCTATCAGGAAGCGCTTGCCGGGGTAGTTGCTGAGCGTGCCGAGGCACTACGCCTGTCGGCGGCCTCCTTGCGGCAGTTGAACCGGGAAGGGGAAGCCCGGGGGGCAGAGGCGGTGGCCAAGGATCTTGACAAGAAGGCGAGGGACCTTGCGACGAAGCAGAAAACCTTGCCCGGCAGCGGGGGGAATTTCTTTACCCGTCTGCTATCTGCGCTGGGTCTGATAAACAACTCCCCGCCAGGGCCTACGGAGAAGCCAGTGGCTGAGGCTCCTTCGGCGTTTGCCCGGGCAGTGGGTGAAGTGGAAATGCCGGAAGGCCTGTCGCAAAAGGAACAGGCTGAGTTTCTGGCGCGTCATGGACAGCACGAGCATGCGGCGGCTCTGTATCAATCCCTTGACCAACAATTGATGCGAAGGCATGCGGTTCTTTGGAACAAGATCGGAATTGCGTACCACCAGATGCTGGACATGGATGCGGCAGCCCGCTGCTACCGGGAATCACTGCGAACCGATGCCCGGTACTCAGAGGCGCGCAACAATCTGGGCACGGTCCATTACACGCAGAAGCAATATGGCCGCGCGGTGGGCGAATACAAGAAGTCCCTCGAGGTAACGCCGAATTCCGCTTCTGTGCACAGCAACCTCGGGACAGCTTATTTTGCCCAGAAGAAGTATGAGGATGCGTCTACGCACTATGCGAAGGCGGTGGAGATTGACCCTCAGATTTTTGAGCACCGTGGCACGCAAGGCACCATTCTGCAGCAACGCAACGTGGAAGACCGCGCCAGTTTCCACTTTTATCTAGCCAAGGTCTATGCGAGGAATGGCGATGTGGAACGCTCTCTGCTCTACATGCGGAGAGCACTGGAAGAGGGCTTCAAGGATAGACGGAAGTTCCGTGAAGACGAAGATTTTGCCGCGATGCAGGATATTGAAGAGTTCCAGACATTGCTGGCCATGGAGTTCCGTGTTCTGTAGCCTGCGATCCCTTTCACACTTCAGCAGCACCACGCCAAGCCCAGGCGTTTGGTGGCTGCTGTGCCTGCTTCCGGTACTTTTGTTGTGGATGCCCGGATGCGCGCGGAGTCCAGAAGTGGCGCGGCGCGTGGTGGCCATCGTGCCAACCGAGTATTTGGGCGGGGATCCCACCCACGCGTGGCTAGCGGGAGCTACCAGTGCGGCCCTTGCCGAGTTGGTTCGCGGCGCATCTGCTGCCTCCATTGTGATTGTGCGCGATGGCAATGATGCCGCAGGGCGTTCCGCTACCGAAGTGCTAAGGGCCGTGGTATCGGGTGAACAGGCAAGGCCACACCTCACGCTCTACCGCGAGCATCCCCCATCACGGCGCGTAGAAGTGCTCCTACAGACGCAAGCGACATCCATTGAAGATTACCTCGCCAAATTGCAAGACGGCCTCGCCAAAGCCAACCTTGCCGGAAGTTCGCTATCGACATCCAGCGGCGAGGCTTTTGCGCTGTTTGGGAAGGCCCTTGCGGCAACCAATCAACAGGAAGCGGAAGCGCTCTACAAGCAGGCACTAGCCGCTGATTCCCGATTTACCGGGGCCTCCCTGCGTCTGGCAAGTTCCATGGCGCGTGGAGGAAACCTTCCGGCTGCTGAGGCTGAACTCAACCGGCTTCTGAGTGAGTTGCCGGAGGAACGCGCCCTGGAGCGAGCGTTTGCAAAGCTGGAACTGGCGAGTTTCCGCGGAGACCGCCAAGCCGTTGTACAAGCCTTGGAGGAAGCCGTGGCTGCCGTGCCTGGCGACGCAGATGCCCGCAGCCAGCTGGCGCAAGCGCAGATGCAGGCGCGGCGGTACGAAGACGCGGCCAGTCATTTTGAGATTTTGGCCAATGCGGACCCCACGCACATCAACCATTGGAACCAGGCCGTTTATGCGTTTGCCTACGCGGAGAAGCGCGAGGATGCCATGCGCATGCTGGAAGGCTATCGCACCGCGGCTCGCGGCGACGCCAATGTGGAGGATACGGCTGGGGATGTTGCTTTCTTTTCCAGCCGGTTCGCTGAAGCTGCCGAGCGGTACCAGGCGGCTTACGAAATGAACCCTCAGTTGTTGGGTGGCTTCTCTCTGTTCAAGGCCGGATGGGCGTGGCTCTTCGCTGGGGAACTTCAACTAGCCGATGAGACTGTGGAGCGCTACCTGGGCGTATTGCGCCAGCAGAATGCACCGCTGGCGGACTTTCGTAGCGCACAGTGGCAGTACCTGCGCGGCCGTCGCCAGGAGGCGCGATCCGCGGCGGAAGCCATGCGCCAGCAGGAAAGCCGGTATGGGGCGGGCTTCGTGAGCCTTTTGGCCTCGCAACTCTACCTATGGGATGTGGCAGAGAGAGGGATGCAGGCGATCAGTCTGGGTGCGGGCTCAGGTGCGCGTTACGGCCTGGCGGTGCAGCCCACGGTGGCGGCGCTTGCGCAGGCGGTTCGGCCGGGCCTTTCCACCGCACAGCGGGCCCAGGTGATTTCGCAGGTGGTTCCCGCATCGCAGCAGGCTACGTTGGTGGCGGTAGCCACTTTTCTGGAAGCCCAGCGCGAGGGACGAGTTTCGCAGGAAACGCTGGCGACTTTTCAGGTGGCGGACGCGGCGACAGCGGAGAGCCGAGCGATGGTGAGCCACATGTTGCTGGGATGGGCGATGACAGAGGCTGGCCAGCCGGAAGAAGCACTGCGCGTATTCGCACGCCGGATTCCCCCTGTTGCTGAGGACGAGGGGTTGCTGTGGCCGTTGGTGATTCCGAAGTCACTTACCTGGGAGCAGCGCGCTGCCTCGGCGGCTGGCAAGGCATCGAGCATAGAAAAGCTGGATGCCCTGGTGAACGTGCTGGTGGGCAGTTCTCGTTAGGGATCATCCCCGACATAGCAAGGTTGATTCATCCGTTCGCCGTTGCCCACGCCGCGAGCTGTGCTTGCGCCAAAGCAGCTTTGCAGTCCGCCTCTGGCATGGGCCCCGCAATGAGCTGCTGGCGGTGCTTGGTGAGAAAGTAGTCAATGGTATCGAAGCGGATTTTCATTGCTCCCGCGGCTTTATTCTCATCGAGATCTTTGAACGAAAAATAAGGTTTTCCAGCATACTCCAGGATGTTTTCAAGCAGCCGGTAAGTGGGAGCGTCGTGGCCGCAGCGAAAATTGGAAAGTTCAACACCAATCAAATTTGGGTGCCGAGCCGTAAACTTTGCCGCCCAGATCTTCATGTTGGTGCTGGAAGAATATGCGTGCTTCCAAACGTCGCGGATCTCAAGCGGGTGTTCGATGTGTCCCGCGGCGATGTCTGGCGCAAATAACCGCTGAAGGAGATCTTCATCCAGGGGCAGGGTGGACTGGGAAAATACGGGGAACCCGCGCTTCTGGAATTCGGCGGCAATTCCATGAGACAGGCCGGGGTCGTGATGGTAAGGCCTTGCCAGCAGCACAATGCCCAGACGTCCGGCACGCTCCAGGTCATCAAGCGCCTGCCGTGCGCGACTGCGAAGATTCTGCTCGAAATCCCGCTGCACTGCCAGCGCCAACTCAACCGCTTGCGCACTATCCTGTTCGCTTAGCCCAAGCAGCGGTTGCCATGCCTTCCACAACTGTCTCGCCAGCAGGTCGTGGTCTACCATGTGCACCAGCGGGTTCAGGTACTGGATTCCGAACTGCTCAAACTCGTTTCCACCATTCAGATACGCAGCCTTAACCGTCTCGGGAGTGGCCATTACCGTGGGGCAGGCATGCTGTCCAATCGTATGCAACAGTGGAGTGGCCACAGCCTCGAACATGGGCAGAAAGATAGCGTCCAGGGGCTTGCGTGCGTGATGGACGTGCAGCAGGTTGTGCACATGGGCCAGGGCTACCTTCGATGGGAAACACGGGTCAATGGCACCGCGGTTGGCCCCCGCGCGATAGAGGGCATCGGTAGTGAAATCGCTAAAGATGATATTGGAAGGTTGAATTCCGCTGGCCTCCAGCCAAGCGCGGAAGAAGGCGCCCGTGGCGTAGAGATTCAGCACGCGAGGAATCCCGATGCGGAGTTCCTCGCGCACTTTTCGTGGGCTTGTACCTGGGGTTCGCCAGCGATGCCATCGTGGGGCTGCCGGGCGCGGAATGGGGGCTACGCCGCGTGAGCGCCACACATCGCGGGCGGCGAAATCCACCAGATTAGGATTCTGTGCGCGAACCTCCTGCATGGCGGACTGAATCGCAATCAAGTCCGCTTGGTTTTCCGCCGCGCCTCGCTCGCAGCTTGCCAGGATCATACGCTGTCGCGCATTGTCGGAACCAGTTTGCGTTGGTAGCTCATAGTCAATAAACGTGCGCAAACAACTGTTCTTGCAGTAGGAGCAGCGGGTGCGCTCGCTGGTGTCGGTTTGGTAGCGGATGGCAGCGGTGGCATCCAGACCAATGAAGTGGCTGGGATGGCCGTTGCGTGTTGCCTCCATGGCTTCCAGCGCCGCGCCAATCGCGCCCGCTTCGCCGCAGTAGGGATGCACAACAACGCGCGGCGGCGTTTCCCTGGGGAAGCGCGAGCGGATGTAGTCCACCTGTGCTTTCACCGCTGCCATGTTGCGCTGGGTGCCGCCCTGGAGCACGAAGGTTTTCCCCAAGTCGGGCAGGCTAGGAATCTTCGCCACGTAAAGCCAAATGTTTTTGGGCAACACGGCTGCAAGGCCGGCCAGAATCTCATCTGCCTGCCATCCCTGGCGCTGAAAGTTCACAATGTCCGCCTGCAGGAATACCGCGCAGCCATAACCGAAGGCCGGCATCTGCCTTGCCGCGAACGCACGGCTGGCATAGTCCTCCACACGTAACCCCAGGCTTTCGGCGGTGGCCTGAAGAAAATAGCCATTACCCGCCGAGCACTGTGTATTGAGCATGAAGTCCTTGACGTGCCCGTCTTTCAGCACCATCAGCTTGATGTCCTGACCTCCCACGTCGACAATCACGTCGGGTGCTTCTACATGATGCAGCGCGGAGCGGGCATGCGCCACGGTTTCCACCACGGCTACGTCAGCGCCAAGCAGAGAATGCAGCACCTCACGTGCGTAGCCGGTGACGCCCAAACCCTCCACGATAAGCGTGGCTCCATACGATTCAATGGCTTGCCGGAGGGTTCCGACCAGAGCGATTGCGTCCGCGATGGGATTGCCCTTGGAAAGCAGATAGGTGCTGCGTAAAACGGATCCTTCGTCATCCACCAGGACGGCTTTGGTGGAGGTGGATCCTCCATCGATTCCCAACCACGCATGCACGGGTTCACCAGGGTCGAAACGCGGCTCAGGAGGAGTGTGGGGCGTGTACTCCTGAACGAACCAGCGTTGTTCCTCCGCGCTGGCGCACAAGGCCGGCAATCCGCCGCGTTGTTGCGCTCCACTCAAGTTGTGGATGAGGGCGCGCTCAAAGGCATCCGCGCCAAGGTAAGGACTTGCGACTTCGCACTCTTCCAGCCCGAAGACTACCGCGCCAAGTGCAGCAAAATACTCCGCGCAATCGGGCGTGAAGATGAGTTCGTTTAGCGCCTTCCCCTCCGGCCAGCGAACGCTGCGTTCCTCCCACATCCGCGGGATGTGCGCGCGCCATGCCTCCTGCATCCCCCGAATGAAGGTATTCGGACCGCCAAGAAGCAGTACGCAAGGGAGCAAGGTATTGCCGCGCGTCAGCACTGAAAGGTTCTGCAGGACGATGGCCTCAAACAACGACGCCATCAATTCATCATTGGGAATGCCCTGTTTTTGCAGGCCATTGATGTCGGTTTCGGCGAACACACCGCATTTGCCCGCCACGGGGTGGATGCGCAGCCCTTCATGGCGCTGTCGGCAAAGTGTTTGCGGGGAAATATTCAGTTTGGCGCTTAGCTTGTCGAGCACCGCCCCGGTTCCTCCCGCGCATTTGTCGTTCATGCTGGTGATCTTCTTGCGACCGCGATTCTTGCCCTGGTCGCGGAAGAGGATCATCTTGGCGTCTTGTCCACCCAGTTCGATGACACTTTGCACCTGGGGGTGGGAGCGTTCCACCTGCAGGGCCACCGCCGTCACTTCCTGCACAAAACGCGCCCCGGCTAGCAATGCCAGCCGGGCTCCTCCTGACCCCGTGAAGAAAATCTCCGTAGTTCCGTTTGCGACAGAGGCTTCCTTCTCGATGCGCTGCATGAAGTCGAGGGTTTTACCAGCCTGATGCGTCTCATGTCGCTGGTAGTCTTTCCACACCACATGCCCGGACTCGGCGTGGACAAGCACAGCCTTAACCGTGGTGCTGCCCACGTCCATTCCCAGGACAAAGCGGGAGCGAGGAGGCCGGTGGGGCAAGGGCACTCGCATCATTGGCAGCCTCCCGGACGGATGCCTTGCCGCTTCATGCTGGAGGCGAGGTTGCGGACAAAGGCCGCAGCCGTGCCAGCCACTCCCTTCGCATGGCGCAACGGGGTGAAGGGGCGGCGCAGGTGGCGGTGCTCGGCGACATGTGCTTGCAATTGCGCCAAGGAATATCCAGTGCTCGCTACACTCTGGTCAAACTCGGCGCGTGCCTTACGGCGCGCTTCGGCCAGCACCATCTGTACCCGGCTGAGGGCGTTGATCTCACCTTCGCCGGAAGTCTCAATCGAGAGATAGAGCAGTTCGGGATACTTTGCGGCTACTGCCCCTGCCACCCCGTCCGACTGGGTGCTTGGCATGCACCCGAAGGGCTTGAGGCTTAACACCATGTGCGCCTTATTGTGGGTTACCGCGTCGATGGCTTTAGCAATTTCGAGATGTCCCTCTCCTCCACGCAAGAGTGGGTTGTAATACGGGGTAGCGAGTTTATCCAGCACATGTTGTTGCTGCAACTGCGGCAAGGTGCCCAAGCTCAGCCGGTTTGCAATCCGCTGATACTGCCAAGCCCATCCGGCCTCGGCGCCCGCCAGCAGGAGCCGCTTCGCGCGCCACCCTTGAGCGTTCATCAATCGCTGGTGTATCGCCCAGCGCGGTGCGTGCGGGTAGGGCGGACGTAATCCGCTGCGTCGTTCCAGATTGTTTCCTGGCTGGCGCAACCAGTAGGTCACCAGGCTGGCGATGGGGTCTACGGTTACCTGTGCGCTCTCACTTTCGAGGAAGCGGAACATATTGAAGTTGCAGTCGCCTTCGGACACCATCGAATAGAACTCGCCCACAATCTTCACCACTGGGCGCGGGCGCAGCAGGTCCACTTCAATTTCGTTCAGCTTTGCCGCACAATTCGCGAGCAGTTGCTGAAGGTCTTTGCCGAAGCAATGCTTGCGGAACTTGCCCAGGTTGTCGGTCCAGCGCTTCACGGTGTCGTGCTTGCGGAACCAACCGGCCATCGAATGGGGCGAATCGCGTAGCAGGTCAAAGTAGGGCCGATTAGCAAGAAATTGTGCAATCTCGGCCCGTACACCCGCTAGCACGCGGTCAGTCTCGCCGGGCTTAATCTCATAAGGCCGGATTTCGTAGGGCAGTTGATAAAGTACATCGCCCAGGTGAAGGGCCAGGAACATCCCAAGCCCGAAATCCATGGTGTAGTCCAGCCCCATGCGCTGTTCCTGGTACACTCCCTGGTTCGATTGAAAGGTGAGAACCCGGAACCCTGGAAAGCCGGCCTGAGCCAGTGCCTCGCCATACTCGGATTCATACATTCCGAACCGGCAGGGTCCGCACCCGCTGGCAGTGAAGTACACATAGTGAGCGACAATCTCTTCGTGGGATATCCCTTGGGCTTCGAGCTTTTTCAGATATTCCACCAAGTTGCCCGCGGTGTAGTAGACCGGGTTGCACAGACCGTTATTGCAGAATTCCCGTCCCACGTGAAAGCTCTGAGTCCTTGGCATGGGCAGCGCCTCGCAGCGGTAGCCATTCCGCCGGAACACGGCTTCAACCATCGCTTCATGGCTGGGAGTGATACTGCCGAACAGGATGGTTGTACTGCCCTTTTCCGATGACAGGAATGGCTTCGTTTTTGTGAGGCGATAGTGTGACTGAAGGGGCGGCTGGTGGGCAGGTAGCACTGGAAGCAGACTTGCAGCCAGATTGTTTCCCGCCGGGAAAGACTGCGAATTTTTTGAGGCGCTCATGCTCATGGGCATTGTGTCGGCATTGTTGCGCCTTAAGGGCGCTTTGCCGGATGGCAAGCGGAAATAAAGTGGTTTCCGGCCAAAAGTTGGTGTTCAACTTGGGGGTAGATGCGCGGTGCTAGGCGCAAACCTTGAGAAAAATTTAGAAGTAATGGGTCTGTTTGCCCGAAAGCGAAAATTACTACTCCTTTTGCGATACTGCGTAGCAAACCAAGGGCCAAACTGTCTGCTTTCACTTCGTAACCGACCGGGGCTCAACAATCGCCATGAGCGAAGCGGATTTCGGAAACGAAGTGCCCTCGGCAACGTCTTCCTACATATCCCATCGCTTATCCCAGTGAGTCGCATGCTGTCGTTCTCCCGGCCTGATTGCGGGCAGGACTCGCTACTGGAAAAGTGTTATGGTACGGAGTAACAAGGTCCGGCTCCCGCAGATGCGATATTCCAAGCGAATCCTCACAGTGATCGTACTCCTTTTGTTGGTTGGCGTTGTCGCGTTCGGCTTCCAGCGACGCGGCCGGTTCATGAATCCGGAAGACGAGGCGCCGATCCCGGAGAATCCCGACGAGAAAACAGAGTTTGTGTTTGCACGGCTGGAATACCCGCAGTTGAACGTGGGTGGTTACTGGGGACGCAGGGGCAGTTGGACCACGGACTACCCGAAGGCGGATCGCCAATTCGTGGTTGGCCTGAAGCGGCTGAGCCGCATTCATGTGCGTTCAAAAGAAGAGGTGGTTTCGCTGGACGATGACCGCATCTTCAACTACCCATGGGTGTATGCGGTGGAAGTGGGGCACTGGGACCTCTCGCCGGAACAGGCCGGCCGTTTGCGGGAGTATCTGCTGCGCGGTGGATTCCTGATGGTGGACGATTTTCATGGGAGCTTTGAATGGGAAGTATTCACGGCTGGCATGAGCAAGGTCTTTCCGGACCGTCCCATTCTGGACATCCCTATCGAGGACCCCATCAATCGATCTGTGTACGAGATAACAGAGCAATTCCAATTGCCAGGCATCCAGTATTTATATACGGGTCGGGAATGGGAATATGACGGTTACGATGCGCACTGGCGGGGCGTCTATGACGATAAGGGCCGAATCATGGTGGCGATTTGCCACAACTCCGATCTTGGCGATGCCTGGGAGCACGCCGACGAACCGGAGTATCCGGAGAAGTGGACATCTCAAGCGTACCGGCTGACGCTGAACTATATTGTCTACGCAATGACTCACTGAGTTTTCCGGCCATTTTTGCTTGCGAGGTTGCCCAGGACGGCTACCCATTGCTTAGCGATTCGGCTTCAAGTGGGTGCCATGGCTCCCTGGAGTGAGAGCGAAAGAGTGACCGTTCATGTTTGAGTGGCTGTTCCATTATCCTCGCATCGTTTTTGAGAAAGGGACCTTCACCTTTCTCAGCGGGTGGCCTGTGTGGCTGCTGACGGTGGCAGTGATAGCGGCAGCGGCTGCGCTTGCATGGCGTCTGTTCTGGCCGGATAACGTGGAGTCCCTCCCACGCGAGCAGCGAAACTTTTCTTTTTTTGAGCGCCTGCGGCTGCGCCTTACCCCGAAGGGAATAGCCATTTGGCTGTTGCAGGCTGCTTTCGCGGGCTTGGTGCTGTTTCTGCTGTGGCGACCCGGGTTGGAAGTCTCAGCGCTTCGTTCGCAGCAGAATATGATCGCTGTGCTGGTAGATGACTCCGGCAGCATGCTCGAGAGCGAAGGCGGCGAAAGCCGTCTAGCCCAAGCGAAGCGATTATTGGCGGATCAGATTTTGCCTGAATTGCGGGAACGATTCGCCGTGAAAGTTTATTCGGTTGGCAGCCGCGCGAATCCCACAGCCAGTCTGGATGAAGTCACCGGGTCGGCATCCGCATCACAAATTGGGGAAAGTCTGGCCCAACTCTCGCGGGACACCGCGAACCTGCCACTGGGCGGAGTGCTTCTGGTGAGCGATGGAGCCGATAACCGGCAGGCGATCAGCCCGGAATTGCTCTCTGAAGTGCGTGCTCGGCGAGTGCCCGTGCATACGCTGGGTATCGGCCGGACAGCCATGGAGAGCGATGTGGAGGTGGAAGACCTGCGGGTTGCCCCCCGGACGTTTGCCAGCGCGAAGCTCTCCGCGCAAGTGCGCCTCCGGCAGGGAGGGTTTCCTGGCAAACCGGCCAGGCTAACCCTGAAGCTGGATGGCAAGGTGGTGGCCAACCGGGAACTGCTGCTTCCCGAGGATGGTCGGCCGCGCATCGAAGAAATCACCTTTCCTGCCGGGGATGCTGGCGCGAAGGTACTGGAAGCGTCAATCGAGGCGGTGGAGGGGGAGCGGAATCTCGAGAACAACCTGCGACGACAGCTCATTAACGTAGATCCGGATAAACCGCGCATTCTGTACATCGAAGGGGAGCCGCGATGGGAGATGAAGTTTATCCGCCGGGCCATGGAAGAGGAGCAGACCATCGAGCTGGTCAGCATGCTGCGCACCACCCAGAACAAGATTTACCGGCAGGGTGTGCGCGATGGCAAGGAGTTGGAGGATGGTTTTCCGCCGCGCGCGGAAGATTTTTTTGATTTCAGCGCAATCGTGATTGGAACCGTGGAGTCCAACTGGTTTACGCCCTCGCAGCTTGAGCTCATCAAGCGTTTTGTTGACGAAAGGGGCGGAGGTCTGTTGATGCTGGGAGGGCGTGACGGGCTTAGCGATGGTGCGTACGGCGTTTCGCCCTTAGAGCCACTGCTTCCCGTAAGTCTGCCAGTGGGTGGCACTTCATTCAGCCGTACTCCAGCCAAGGCTTTTCTGACCGCACGCGGCGAAGAAAGCCTGATTACCCGCCTGAACGACGACCCAGCGGAAAACCGCAAGGCTTGGGGCGAGTTACCGGAGCTTGCGGATTTCCAGAGAGTGGGTGATCCGCGTCCGGGGGCGACCGTCCTGCTTGAAACCGGGCAGGCCAATCGACGCACTCCGCTACTAGCTACGCAACGTTACGGTTATGGACGCACCGCGGTGTTCGCCACGGGTGGCAGTTGGAAATGGCAAATGCTGCGTGACCACAAGGATGAGTCGCATGAGATCTTCTGGCGGCAGTTACTGCGATGGCTGGTTACTGACGCTCCGCGGCAGGTATCTTCTGAGCTGTCTGACCAGATTCTGTTTGACCGGGGAGACCTTACGCTTACCACCCGTGTGCGCGACAAGAAATGGAATGCGGTGAACGATGCCACCGTGACCGCGCGCATTGCTCAGCCCAACGGCAGCACTCTTGAGCAACGGCTTGAACCCGTAAGTGGACAGTCCGGCGAGTATCGATTGCAAACCGCAGTGGCAGCGCCGGGCACGTACATCACGGAAATTGTAGCGATGCGAGGGAGTGAAGAAGTGGGACGGGATGCCATCACGTTTCGCCGGGAAGATGGCGTAGCAGAAGCGTTTGGCCGTGTGCAGAATCGCCCTCTCCTGCAAGCTCTGTCGCAGAGGACCGGAGGCAATTACTACACGCCGGAGGATGCATCCACAATTGCCGCGGACATGACCTATTCCGAAGCGGGCCTTACCATCCGGGAAACGCGCGACTTGTGGCCAATGCCGGTGTTCTTCCTTTTGTTGTTAATGCTTAAGACTGCCGAGTGGATGCTGCGGCGGCGCTGGGGTGCATTATGAGGGCGTATTGGTGCCTTGTGTTGAGTCTGCTGCTTTGCGGCGTTGCGGTGGCGCGCCCGGTGGTGCTGACGGTGATTGGTGTTCCTGGTGAGCAGGATTACAGTGTGCGTTTTGAAGGCTGGGCGCAGCAGATTGAGCGCGGCTTGAACAAGGGGCCACAGAATGCGCTGGTGAAGACTATCGGTGCGAAGACAGGGGCAACTCGCCAGGAACTGAACGCAGCGATTGCCGAGGCAGCAAAGACGCTGAGCCCTGAGGATACTTTTACCCTCATCCTCATCGGGCATGGTAGCTACGATACGGTGGATTACAAGTTCAACCTCAAAGGTCCTGACGTCAGCTCCACACAACTGGCTGTGTTGCTCGACCAGATTCGCGCGGAACGTCAACTGATTGTGAACACTACCAGTTGCAGCGGGGCTTCGCTCACCGCCCTGGTGAAGCCAAAGCGCGTGGTAGTGGCGGCAACGCGAACCGGTACCCAAAAAAACGCCACTGTGTTTGGCCGATACTTCGCGGATGCGTTTTCTGACCCCGCCGCGGATACGGACAAGAACGAGACGGTCTCGGCGCTGGAAGCCTTCCAATATGCGCAGCGTCGCACGGTGGAGTATTTTGAGCAGGAAAAGCGGATCGCCACCGAACAGGCGGTGCTGAACGACATTGGCTCAGGAACCGGTGTACGTGATCCTGGCCGGGATAACGGACAGGGCTTGCTTGCCGCAGCTTTTCCAATGATGCGACTGGGAGAGGCTGCGAGCGCGGAAGCGGACCCTGGGAAGGCTGACCTGTTGCGACGCAAGGAGATCCTTGAGCAACAGATTGACCGGTTGAAGTATGAGAAGGAATCGCTGTCGCCAGCAGATTATCGGCAGCGAATGAACGCACTTCTGCTGACGCTGGCGCGAACGCAGGCGGAGATTGATAAGTAGGAGATAACGGAAGCAGGTTTTTGATGAGAGTCCTGGGCGCCATCTTCACCATGTTCCTCGCGGCTACGCTGGCCGTAGGCGCAACCCCCGAGGAGTGCCTGACTGCGCGAAAAATCGGGCAGACGGCGAAGGCGCAGGCATGCTTCGCGGAACTGGCGCAGTCTGCCAACCCCTGGCATCGCGCGGAGGCGGCATGGGCTGCCGGGAATTTCGAGGGAGCCAAGAATCTTTTTGAGCAGGCCCTGCGTGCAAGTCCCGCAAACAATGATATCCGTGTGCGTTACGGCCGACTCTTCATGGATCGCTTTAATAAGGGTGAAGCGCAGAAGCTATTTGCGGAAGCGTTAAAGGCAGACGAAAAGCATGCCGGAGCGCTACTTGCTATGGCCATCCTCACAGCAGAGGGCTTCAGTAGCAAGGCGGAAGAACTGGCGGCCAAAGCGGTAGAGGCAGACCCCAAGCTCCTGGAGGGTCATGAACTACTGGCCCGGCTGGCGCTTGAACGAAGCCGTCCTGCGGAAGCCCGACTACATGCGCGGCGTGCCATAGAACTAAAGCCAGGAGAGGCGCTTGACGCGATGGCTGTGCTGGCGGCAGCCGACTGGCTGGAAGACAAGACATCCACGCCCTTCGAGCAGCAGGCGATGGCCATTAACTCTCGCTACAGTGATTTCTACGCGATTCCTGCGCGGATTTTTGTTCTTCATCGCCGCTATCGCGAGGCCATCCAGCTCTACGAAAAGGCGGTGGCCCTGGACGGAACGAACTACCGTGCGCGCAGCGAGATGGGCATTAACCTGATGCGACTGGGGCGCGATGACGATGCGCGGCGGCAACTGGAGACCTCTTTCAATGCCAACTTTCGTGACGCCGCTACCGTAAATACCCTGCGCTTGCTCGACAGCTACAAGAACTTCAAGCTCATTCGCGGTGGTAACCGGATTCTTCGGCTTCACAACAAAGAGTGGGAACCGCTGGTGATCTATGCCGAGCGGGAACTCGCTAAGGCGATTACCACCTTCAACCAGAAGTACCGCCTGGAAATGAAGGAGCCTATCCAGGTGGAGTTCTATCCCGATCACGAGGATTTTGCCGTCCGGACGATGGGTCTCCCTGGTTTGGGCGCACTTGGCGTTGCCTTTGGCGATACGGTGGCGATGGATAGCCCGTCCGCGCGAGCGCCTGGCGACTTCCATTGGGCCAGCACGTTGTGGCACGAGTTAAGCCACGTCTATGTGTTGAAGCTCACTGACCATAAGGTGCCTCGCTGGTTCACGGAAGGCATCTCTGTCCACGAAGAAACCCAGGTGTCCAAGGAGTGGGGAGACCGATTGGACCCGCCCATTCTGAAAGCGATTCGCGAGAAGACGCTACTGCCCGTAGCGGATCTCGACAAAGGTTTCCAGCAGCCCGATACGCCCACCCAAGTGGTGGTGAGCTATTTCCAGGCAGGCCGCATTGTGGACTACATCGTGGAGAAGTGGGGCTGGGAAAAGATCCTGCAGATGGTGGGTGACTTCAAGGGAATGAAGACCACGGCGGAAGTGGTGCAAAACCGGTTGGCGATGACTCCCAAGGATTTTGACGAGCAGTTTCTTGCATGGCTCGACGGGCAAGTGGGGGAGATGGCGCGGAGTTTTCCGGACTGGCAGAAGGCCATGCCCGCGCTGGCGAAGGACTACCAGGCAAAGAACTGGGACAAGGTGCTGGCCGACGGGCCAAGGCTGCGAGACCTCTATCCGGAGTTTGTTGGCAAGAATAGCGTGTATGAAATGCTTGCCGAGGCCTACATCGCGAAGGGGCAACCGGACAAAGCGAGTGAGGAACTCTGGCGCTATGTGCGCAAGGGTGGAAGGCAGCCAGAGACCATCAAGAAATTAGCTGGATTACTGTCTTCGCGGAATCAATTCCAGCAGGCGGCGAATGCGTTGGAGCGCCTGAATTACATCTATCCACTGGATGCGGAACTGCATGCTCAACTGGGTGACCTCTATGCGAAACTTGGAGACAAGCAAGGGGCAATCACTGAGTACCGTGCCCTGGTGGCCATGAAGCCCGTCGATCTTGCGGGAGCGCACTTCCAACTCGCCCGCGCGTACAAAGCCAGCAATTTAAAGGACAAGGCGTTGGACCAAGTGTACCTGGCGTTAGAACTGGCGCCCGGCTACAAGGAGGCGCAGCAACTGCTGCTGGAACTGGCGAACTAGCCCCGGTGGGAAGACGGACTGAAATGCGGTTTGACGAATGGCCGGCGGGCAGTGCGCACGACGGCGGAAACGAGAGAATGCAATGGCGGAACAGATGATTGAAGCAATGGACTCGGCGGAAGTGCAACAGCAGGTGGAGCGTTTTCGGGGCGCGCACGGTGACATTGTGCAGGAGGTGCGCCGGGTGATTGTGGGCCAGAACGATGTTCTGGAGCAGGTGCTGATTGCCCTGTTTGTGGGAGGCCACTGCCTGATTACCGGCTTGCCTGGGACCGCAAAAACCCTACTTGTGCGCACCATCGCCAGTACGCTCGGCCTGGAATTCCGGCGCATTCAATTTACGCCTGATCTGATGCCCTCGGATATTACGGGCACCGATATCATTGCGGAGGACCCCGTTACGGGACGGCGCACGTGGACCTTCGTACACGGGCCGATTTTTGGCAATGTGGTGCTTGCGGACGAAATTAACCGGACTCCACCCAAGACGCAGTCCGCGCTTCTTGAGGCAATGCAGGAGCGCAGTTGTACGGTGCGCGGCAACATCTATCAGCTTCCCGCGCCATTTTTTGTGCTGGCCACCCAGAATCCCATTGAGCTTGAGGGCACCTATCCGCTGCCAGAAGCGCAGTTAGACCGATTTTTGTTCAATACAAAATTGGACTACCTTTCCGCTAACCAGGAACTGCAGGTACTGGGGTTGACGACCACGAACTACTCTGACCCGGTGCGCCCGGTCACCAATGCGGAAGAGATTCTTGGCTTTCAGAAATTGGTGCGGATGGTGCCGATTGCCGAGTCTGTTGCTCGCTATGCGCTGGGGATTGTCCGTGGGTCACGGCCTTCTGATGAATTCGCCAGTGAAATCGTGAAGAAGTATGTCAATTTTGGGTCCTCTGTTCGCGGAGCACAGTTTTTGGTGCTAGCGGCGAAGGCTCGCGCACTGATGCACGGACGGTATCACGTCACGTTCGAGGACGTTCGCACGCTGGCCATTCCAGTCCTGCGGCATCGTGTACTTTTGAATTTTCACGCTGAGAGCGACCGGCTCGACTCTGATTTTGTGCTCAGCAAGATGATCGAATCCATCCCTATGCCAAAGGGAGATTAACGGAGAAGCCTCCGGCAGGACGACGAACGGAACAGCGATTTCCGACTTCATGCTGCCCCAGCCAACGCAATGAAGCCTCAGCCACAGCGATTTCTCGACCCTCAAGTACTTGCCGGCATTTCCACGCTGGATCTTGTCGCGCGCACGGTGGTAGATGGTTTCGTCTCTGGTCTGCACCGCTCGCCCGATTTTGGATTCAGCCAGGAGTTCGCGGAATATCGTCCCTACACACCGGGGGACGACCCCCGGCACATTGACTGGAACGTGTTCTCGCGTACTGAGCGTACCTATCTGAAGCGCTATCACGGTGAGACGAATACGCTGCTGACGGTGCTGTTGGACACCAGCGCTTCCATGCGTTACTCCACCACCAACCTCAGCAAATTGGACTATGCTCGATTCCTGGGCGCGTCCCTGACCTACCTTGCGAACCAGCAGCGCGATGCATTCGGGCTACTGCTATTTGACGAGGGAGTTCGCGAGTACATCCCGCCCAGTTCCCGTTTTGGCCAGCTACCGAAGATCCTGCATGCGATGGATCGCGCAGTGGAGGGTGCCCAGACCGATTTTGAAGCCCCGTTGTTGCACTTCCGCCAATTCACCCGTCGCCGGGGAATTGTGGCAATCCTCAGCGATTTCTATACGGATCCCGTTGCGCTGGTAAAGCTCGTGGAGCCCATCCGGTATCACGGAAATGACGTGGTGCTTTTTCACATTCTGGATCCGCTGGAGATTGCTCCGAATTTCAAGGACATTCAGTTGTTTGTGGACATGGAAACGGAGCGTCGACTGGAAGTCTCTCCCGAGTATCTTCGCGGGCCCTACCTGCAGCGGATGCAGGCCCATCTGGATCTGATCTCCAGTGAGTGCCGCCGCACCGGACTGGACTACATGCTAATGCCTTCCAACAAGCCGCTTGACGCTGGTTTGCGCGAGTATTTGACCATCCGGCAGGGGAGGCTCTAAATGGGATTTCTGGCGCCTGCACTACTTGCTGGATTACTCGCGGTAGGGTTACCCATTTATTTGCACTTGCTGCGCAAACAGCAGGAGCAGACAACGCTGTTCAGTACTCTGATGTTCCTGGAAAAGACGGAGGAGACGAAAACGCGTCAGCGACAATTGCGCTACATTCTGCTGTTCACCTTGCGTGCGCTGGTGGTGCTGCTGCTGGCGTTGATCTTCGCCCAGCCCTTTTATCGTCAGCCAGCGGCATCGGTGCAAGCAGACCGCTTGACGGTGCTGGCGCTGGATGGGTCATTAAGCATGACGCGCGAGGGCCTCCCCGAGGCTGCCCAGGAAGCGGCGCTGCGCGTTGTGAATGCAAACAACGGCAAGCCCGTGCAGGTGCTAAGTTTCGCGCGCGGCGCCACGTTGTTAACCGAAGTGACTACGAAGAATGATGTTTTGCGCGATGCCGTGCGCGCATGGAAGCCAACTGCCTCTGCTGGTTCGCTGGCGGAACTGGCCCAAGCGGTTACCAGCATTCACGCAAACGAAAAGAAGCCGATTGACCTGCATGTGGTTTCCGATTTCCAGGCATCGGCGATGCCTGCGACGTTTGAAGAGTCAAAGCTTCCTCCGGGCACCAAGCTCACAGAACATATTGTGGGCGCTGCCGCGGAGAACTGGGGCATTGACTCCGTGGTGGCACCCGCGCGAGTAGCACCCACCGGCAAGGTGGATGTGCGTGCTTCGGTAGCCAGCTATGCTCAGTCTGACAGGACCCTGCCGCTGGGACTGTACTTTGGGGATCGCAAGGTGGCAGGCACCACCGTGGAAGTGGCCGCGGGTGCGCGTGCTCAGGCGGAATTCAGCGATCTGGAGCCAGGCCCTCGTTGGACGCAGGCGGAACTGCGGATTGAGCAGGACGATGCTTTGGCTTCAGACAACCGGTTCTACTTCGCCATTGAAAAGAGTGATCTGCAGACGGTTGCCTTCGTGAGTGGGTCTTCTGTAAACCTCTCCTCCCGGTATATGGAGACGGCGCTCGCAGCGATCCCCAACACTTTGTTTCGTTTCCAGCAGCTTGCCCCTGCCCAGTTGACCGAACAGAATGTCCGCAGTTTTGCGTTTGTGGTGATTGAGGCGGCGCCCGGCGTGATGGAGCAGACTGGCGCGGATCTGATTCGCTTCGTTCGTTCGGGAGGAGCACTGCTGGTGTTGCTGCCTCGTACGGCGACTCCGGGAATGCCGCTGGCGGTGGCGGAAACCACACTGCGGACCTCAAGCCAAGGGAGTGAACGCGGTGACCTGCGAATCGACCAAATGGAACCTGGACATCCTGTGCTTCAGGGACTGGACGGGATGCGCGGCATCCGCTTTCTGAATGCCTGGAATTTGGAAGAGGAAGGTTTGGTGGTGCTGGCGAGGCTAGGTGACAATACCCCGGTTCTGGTGGAAAAGCGGATGGGTGACGGGCGGGTGCTGGTGCTCACCAGCACGTTGGATTCGGCTTCCAACGATATTCCGTTCCAGCCCGTGTTTGTTCCGTTGGTGGAGAGGTTTGCACGCTATTTGAGCGGCTTGACGGCGAGAGAACTCAGCCGGCGTGTGGACGATTTCTATGAAGTACGCACCCCTGGTGTCACCAGCGCGGCGGCTGGCTATGAAGTGACCGGTCCTGACGGAAGCCGAGTGGTTAGCCGCGCAGAGAGCCTATCCGCGGATGGTGTGGTACTGGCGCAGGCGGGTTTTTACAAGCTGGATCGAGCTGGGGGCAGGGAAGACTGGGTGTCGGCGAATGTAAGCCCGCGCGAGTCCGATCTCAGTCCAATGGATGAGACGCAGCGTTCCATATGGAAAGCAAGTGGCGAGGATGCGCCGGCCGCGACAAGTTCTGGATCAAGCACGGAGAACGAGCGTCGTGTGCCCTTCGGATGGTATGGGTTTTTGATTTTGGCTGGCATCCTGCTGGCTGAGAGTTTGGTGGCCAACCGCTACTGGCGTAGCTCCGCGGAGGAATCGGTATGAGCGCACGAGAACAGTTGTATGGGTATCTCGACGAAGTGGAAAGCCGCTTCCGCAAACTCTCGCTAGCGCGTGGCAGCGCCATGGTGCTAGGGGCTGCCCTGGTGGGAACGGTAGTGGCGGTGTTGCTGCTGCTATCTATGCCGATGGGTTTGAGCGCAGTGCGCGCCCTGCAGTTTGGACTTTTCCTTACGCTTGGTCTGGCGGTGGGTTACTTTCTGTTGCTGCCTTTACTTACCTGGACGCGCAGGCGCACAGTTGCCGAGATGGAACGCCGCAATCCAGAGTTACAGCAACGATTACTTACCTTATCTGAGAACGACCCCTCGGGATCGAATCCTTTCCATGAATTGCTGGCTCGTGACGCGCTGGACCATGCCCGCCACCACCTGCCCGAGGACGTTGTGCCAGGCAAGCGAATTGCCGCCTTTGCGGGTGGGGGAGTGCTCGGGTTGCTGGTGCTGCTTTGGATGATTTTTCTGGCACCTCCTCCGTTTGGTCCGGGTGCAGCGCTGCTGTGGGCAGGTTCTGACTCAGCGCGGGAAAGCCTGGTGGCTCGTGTGGAGGTGAAGCCTGGCAACGTAAGCATCCGCAAAGGGGCAGACCAATGGATTACTGCTACCACGCATGGTTTCGATGCCAGCCGTGTCCGGCTGTTCGTTCGCGCGGAGGGTCGCGAGGAATGGGAGACGATTCCAATGGCGCAGCAGGCGAATCTGGCTACCTTCGAGTTTTTGCTGGCATCGATAAGCAAACCGTTTGAGTATTACGTGGATGCAGATGGAGCGCGCTCTCTGGTGTACCGTCTCAAGACGATCGCCCTACCGGAGATCCAAAAGCTGCGTGTGGAATACGAGTATCCGCAGTGGATGTCGATTCCAACTTCAGTGCAGGAAGACCTGGGCGACGTGGAAGGGGTAGGCGGTACCAAGGCCACCATCGTAGTGGACACCGATATCCCGCTGGCAAATGGCCTGATGGTGTTTGATGACGGCACCCAACAGGAGTTCGTCACCGAGGGGCGCACCGCGCGTACGACCTTTACGTTGGATGAGAAGGCTAAGCGCACCTCCTACTACATTGCGAGCAAGGAAGCCGATGGCACTATCCGGATGACGGAGGACTACTTCATTCGGGTGCGTCCTGAAGTGCCACCAGTCCTGCGAATCGCCAGACCGGGGAAAGATGCGCGCGTGAGCCCCATTGAAGAACTCAGTGTCGCGGTGAATGCTGAGGATGATTATGGCCTGGAAGCGCTCACGCTGCATTATTCGGTGAATGGTGGCGAGGAGAAGCAGAAGCCGTTGAGCTTCGCAAAGAGCACGAAGAACGTGGAGGCGGATGCAATCCTCTACCTGGAGGATTTCAGCCTTGTTCCGGGAGACATTGTTTCCTACTACGTGAGCGCAAAGGATGCACGCAATACTGTGCGCACTGATATCTACTTTGCCGAGGCCCAGCCCTTCGAGAAGAACTTCAGCCAAAGCCAAGTTTCCGGCGGCCAAGGCGGCGGAGAGGGGGGTGAGCAGGACGACATTGCCCAACGCCAGAAGGAGATTATCGCCGCGACGTGGAACCAGATCCGAACGCCTCCTGAAGGGGCAGCCCGGCAGGAGACTGCGGTATTTCTGGCCAACATCCAGGACAAGTTGAAGGACCAGGCACAGACTCTTGCACAGCGCATGCGGGCGAGGATGATTACCCAGAGTGGCGATTCGTTCAAGCGGTTTGCCGAAGAAATGGATAAGGCTGCCGCTGAGATGGAGAACGCGGTAGCAGACCTAAAGAAGGCAGGCTGGAAGGACTCCATTCAACCTGAGCAACGTGCCTTGCAGTCCCTGCTGCGCGCGCAGAGCGTGTTTCGCGACATCCAGGTTGCCCAGCAGCAAGGGGGCGGCGGTGGTGGCGGCGGTGGAGCTGCGCGCGATCTTGAAAGCCTTCGTGACCTGGAACTGGACACCGAGAAGAACCAGTACGAAACCGGCGAGAGCATGAGCAGTTCGGGTGGTCAGGAGCAGCAGAAAGATAGGGAACTCGAAGAGATGCTCCGACGCCTTGAGGAACTTGCCCGGCGCCAACAGGAACTAGCCGAACAGGCTAAGCGGAACCAGCAACAAGCCGCCTCCCGATGGCAACAGGAGATGTTACGCCGAGAAGCGGAAGAGCTGAAGCAGCGTATGGAACAGATGGCCCGACAGCAAGGCCAACAGTCCCAGCAGGGTCAGCAATCGCAGCAAGGTCAGCAGGGGCAGCAAGGCCAGCAGTCGCAGCAGGGCCAGCAGGGGCAACAGGGCCAACAAGGCCAGCAGCAGGCCCGCGGCCAGCAAGGTCAACAAGGCCAGCAAGGGCAACAGCAGGGGCAGCAAGGCCAACAGGGGGGACAGAGCCAGCAGCAAATGGAGCAGCAGATGCGTGAACGTCTGCAGCGTATGCAACAGCAAGGCGTGGATCCACGGTTGCAGCAAGCGATGAACCGGCTGGAACGAGCAACGCGTGAGATGGAGCGCGCGAGCTCGGAAAATAGCAGCGGACAAGGTCAGCGTGACCAGTCAATTGAATCGGCGGCCAGGTCATTGCAGGAAGCCGAAAACGCCTTGCGAGGCATGCGCCAGTCAGGCAATGAAGAAATGCTTGACCGTCTTTCGCAACGCGCAGGGGATCTTGCCAACCGGCAGAGCCGCTCCGCCGATAAAGTACGGGAAACCTTTGGTGCGGAAAACGGAACACCTACGCGCCGACAATTGCGAAGCCCGCGAATGGACCCGCGCCAGCGTGCCCAGGCCGAAGCACTCTCGGAAGAAAAGCGCGAACTTGCTGAAGAGATTGAGCGTCTGCAGAGCGAGATGCAGGAAGCTGCACGGCGTTTGGCAAACACCCAGCGCAACGCTGCGGACAAAGTGCGCGAGGGTGTGAAGGGGTTACAACAGGATGAACTGGGAATGCGGATGAAGTACAGCGCGGAGCTCATCCGGCGCGGAATGGGTTCCTATGCGTACCTGCGCGAGGCACCAGTGACCGATGGGTTGCGCCGCTTGCAGGAAAAGCTAATGGAGGCCAGGGACTCGCTCCGTACTGGTGGTGAGCGCGCTCCGGATATGGCCAGCGCTCTCCGCAGTGTGGAGCAGTTGCGTCGCTC
>CAZUAX010000056.1:19225-23177 GCA_964618435.1 uncultured Solibacteraceae bacterium | reverse complement strand
CAGATGGTGACGATTACTGGCGTCGATAAGGTGACAGGAATACCTGAGTTCGGAAATGCGCCGCTTAAGGATGTCGCGATGATGGAACGGACGGTGCCTCGCGAATGGATTTCGCCAGAAGGCAATGATGTAATGCCGGAGTTTCTGCGTTACGCGGGCAGATTGGTGGGTAGCGTTGCGGCCTATCCCCGGCTTCAGCCTTAGGCGGTGAATTACAAGGGCCGAAGCGTGCCGTGGCAGGCCTCGGCCCTCGTATCCATGGAGATGCGGTTAAGGCCGTTCACCCGCTTCCAGGCGACTCTCAATTTCGTCGATCAGAATGTCGAGACCATCCAGAGTTTCCAGCACGTAATGGGCTCCTGCGGCCATTAGCTTGCGGTTGGCGCGGAGAATCATCAAGTCCAGTTGCTCCTCTGGCATCGTTTCTGCCTCTTCCTCCGTGATGCCTACCTCGTTGCCGGTAAGAGAAAGGCCCACAGTCCACATCCCCGCGTTGAGGCCCTCTTCAATATCCGCTACGGTATCGCCGATCTTGATGCAGCTTTCCATGGGGAACACATTCATGTGCATGGCGGAGGTAACGGCCATCCAAGGTGCGGGGCGGCCCTCAGGCACTTCATCGGCGCAAACCACACTTTCCGGATGATAGCCCTGGTCGGCAGCAAGTGCGATAAGGCCCTCCATGATGCGGCGCGAATAGCCTGTGCTACTGCCAACAAGGATGTCGCGGTCGGCAAGCATATCGATGGTTCCCAGTAGACCTGGCACCAGCTTGCCATGCTCCAGGACAATGTCCGCCTGCATCGGGATGAACTTCTGATAAAGTCGCTCAATGTCTTCGTGGGTGGCGTCCGCGCCGTGAATCTCGCGCCACTGCGAGGCAATGCCTTCCATGGTGAGCATGGCGGCAATGTGGTCGCGCTTATGCGCCCCCATCGGACGTCGTGCTTCTTCCACACTCGCACGAATGCTTTCTTCTTCAAAGAGGCGCAGGAAGGCAGCCACGGGGGCACGGCAGCCAAAATCAACAGTGGTGCCCGCCCAGTCAAAGATCACGGCCTGCACGGGCCCTGTATATCTCCGTTGAAAACGATAACTCATGGTTTCCTCCCTGGACGAGAATCGGCGGATGTCCCGCCATTCAGAGTGGTATCACATTTGCCGGAAGTGGGGAATCCAGCATGTGGGTTGATCTGTGGTAAGGCGATTAATCGGAGAAGGCTTCAACCACGGTGCGGCAGATCCATGAAGAGGGGGGCGGCACTCCCAGCAGCGCCAGTGCGGTGCAGGCAGTGTCATAGGTGTTTACCGGGTGGGTGATCTTCCTTCCCTTGGCCACACCAGGGCCAGACACGAGCCAAGGGATCAGAAGTTCGTCCATGGTTTCCCCACCATGCTTCGTGCCGATGCCGCCATGGTCTGAGGTAAGCAGAAACGCCGTTTGCTCCAGAAGTCCCGCGTCCGCGACAGCCTTAACGATATCGCCGGTGAGCTGATCTGCCAGTTCCACGGCCTCGCGGTAAGTCGCGGTATGCCAGCCGGAACGGTGGCCGGCGGTGTCGATGTGGTCGAGGTGGACGAACAGCAGTTGCGGCTTGTGTCGGCGGTAGTACTCCACTGCCTTGCGCATGGTAAGGCGTGGCCCCATCTCGTGGGAGATATGGTTGGGTACGCCAGGCTCCACTAAACGGCCAAAGTCTTTCCAGTCATGAAATACGGCGATGTGGGCTGAGGGCCGCAGGCGGCGCACGGCGCTGAACATGGTTTCGCTAAAGCCGGCCGGGCCGGGTACGGCGGGTGCAATGGTGTATTTGTCGGGCTGCCACTCGTTGGAGGTGATGCCGTGCTGCTCCGGGCCGACGCCCATGATCATGGACCCCCAGTTCGAACTGCTGGAGGTGGGCATTACGGCACGGGCAACCATGGTGGACGCGCCGGTTGCCAGCAGCCGGTCAATGTTTGGGGTGGCCGCTTCGGCAAGTCCTCGTGGGCTGAGGCCGTCGTAACCAATCACCACCACATACATGGCGCGCTGGCGGACATCCTGTTGGGCGACGCAAGCTCCGGCTAACAGACCTGCTAGCATCATTGCCACTAGAATCCGCATAAATCAGGTGACTCCTCCTGGGCTCCAAACCAGCAAGTCTAGCGAACCTGCCGGGGCAGGTTCGCTTACATGGCGGTTCTATGACGCCGAACCCGAAGGGCGCCCCATCGCGGGGTCAGCGCCCAGCATGCCGGTGAGCGACTTCAGATAGGCTTCGCCATTTACTTCCTCCAGCATTGCCCGCGCAGCCTCAATCCGTTGCTCCACATGGAAACCACGGGGGGCGCTGCGCTGCCTGCCGTTTGACTGAAACGCTTCCAGCGAGCCCAGATGTCGCTGCCAAAGCGCGATATCCCGCTGTTGCTTGGTACGCAGTCTATCCGCATACCAGTCACTGGATAGCAGGGCTTCGCGCGTGAACATCTGCCGGATGCGCGGGTCTGCCGCGGTCATGCCTTCAAAGTGTCCGTGAGCCATGATGTGAAGAAGCGCCTTCACCGGAGGGCAAGCCGCTTCCACGCTATTGTCCTCAAAATAGTGCTCCGCCACCCGAGCCTGGGTTTCCGCAATCGCATGCACGCCCGACACAAACATGGCGAGGTCCTGCTTTTCCGGACGCAGGATCTCTTCAGTGAGCACCGCGTTGGGCGTCTCGAAAATGCGGCCCAGGAAACGGTCAGCGAAAAGATTCGTGATGCGATAACCCAGGCGGCTGGCCAGGACGGTTCGCCCCTCATGCTCGAAATCGTCGACGCGTTCCAGAAAGCCATTTTTGATGAGGTACTCTGGGTTTCGCTCCTCGTAGTTCATGCGGCACCAGACTTCCGGAACCAGCATGCTGATGTCGTGGTCGCAACGGTAGTTCGGACCCATGTACCCTGCGGCCGTGGTGAAGCCGCCATGCTCATTGAGAATCGCCGCCACCAGGGCGTTGTTGACATCGATTACCGGAGGCAAGGCATTAAACGGCCCCTTGGTGAGCGCTCCTTCACTGCCAAATCCAGTGGTTGACGGGCTCTTTCCCGTAAGGCTGGCAATGAAGTCCATGAAGAGTTCGGGCAGTTCCTGGTAGTGAATCGGGCCGTACACTGCCAGCGGGGGGATGCCCAGCTTGCGGTCTGGCGGATTGCCCCGGCGCCCGGCCAGGACGGCGTTCACCGGATTGTACAAAGGACGGTTGGCGGGCACGCCGCGATAGAGACGCATGGCTATCTCCGCGATGTACGTCTCGCGGGCATTCACCAGGTCTGGACGCTTCTGAAGATAGCGAGGGTTCTTGGTGGGTACGCCATCCACCAACCGGGGATGCGCTGAGGAAACCAGCCACTCTGTGGATGGCGACTCCGCGAAGTTGGAAATCAACTCCTTCATCGGGTCCGTGAAGGTGTCGAAATCGAGTACGCGATTCACAATGGCCCGGGCCTGCTGCACGTTGAGAGGTTCGAAGTTTGAGAGGAAGGTTTCGGCTGAAGCGATATCGGCTTCAGCCTGTTCATCGATGCCTCGATGGATGGCGTCGTCGGGCCTTTGGAAGAGCAGGGCCTCGCAGTTCTGCAGCAGCTTTACGCTTCCGGCGGTGACACGCTCGTCAAGATTCTCCAGGGTGTCGCGGGGTACGGTGACGGAGGCGGTAATGTCGTCCTCCAGTTGTACCTTGGCGGCTGGGTTGAAATCGGGACGCAACTTGTAGACGCGCCAGCTTCCGTCGGGCTCGAAGCCCACGCGCAGGTAGTTCCCCACGAGCTTAAGATTCTCGTACTTTAATTCGTGGCCCAGATAGCCATTCACCTGGTCTACCGTAAAGTGCTCGCTCCAATTGTCGCCCCACTCCGGGCGGTAATAGCGCTTCACCAGGCAGACAAACTGACGAATGGTTTGCGGCAGGTCGCGCAGCCACTGGTTATA
>CAZUAX010000056.1:11422-19125 GCA_964618435.1 uncultured Solibacteraceae bacterium | reverse complement strand
GGCAGGTAGAAGATGCCTGGGTAATTGCGGTCTACCGCGTAGCCCTCCGGCTTGCGTTCCGCGTGATCGCCAAGCAGTTCAATGGCCTTTCCGAACTCAGCCTGCTTCAGCAGCACCGTGCTGCCGCCAGTGCTACCCGCCAGAAAGTCGTAACCCAGTACGTATGAGGGGAAGGCAAGAGCACCACCGGCGTGCTCTTCCTCGCAATTGCCGTAGAGATTGGCGGCGAAGCTGATCTGCGTCTTTACTTCCTTCTTGCAATAGCCGAAGTAATTGTCCGCAATCACCGTAACCATCACACCGCGTTCGTCACGGCAGGTTGCCTTGAACGCGCCGCCATTGTTGTAGAGTTCGTCTTCGTTCTTCCAGCACATGCCATCGCGACGCTGGCGCTCAGTGGCGGTGTCCCAGTGAGGAAGGCCGAGTTCCTTCTTGCGAAGGCCGGGAAGGTGCGGCGCAAGAATCACACAGCCGGTGTGCCCTGTGAAGTGCATCGCGTCAAGGGCGGCATCGTTTTCCGGAAGATAGGGGTCTCCTCCGTTGCCGAAGATTCCCTCCACGAAGTCTAGGTTGCTGATCAGGCTACCCGGTGCGAAGAAACGGATCTCCATGGTTTTCGGCGGAGCGGTGGCGGTGGCCGGGCAAACCAGTGGCCGCATCAACAGTGAAACAAATACCCTTGCTCGGTCATCCTGGTCGGCGGTGAAGGGGAGTTCCATCACCGCTTCAGAAGGACGCAGTGCGAGCTCAAGAAGCCGGGCAAACGCGACCTTGGGAACCTCAATCTTGTCGGCAGGGACGGGCAACCCGCCTTCGGCGATATGGAAAATGCCTTGTGTGGTGCGACGGTCCGCCTTCGGATTGTGGAGCACTCCTTGTGGGACCCGGTAGCTGCTGAGGTAAGGCGAGAGGAAGGTGTCGCCGTTGGCGGGCAGTGACATCGTCCGCGCAAGTCCGGGCCGATCCAGCACAAAGGTGACGCCCGGGAGCCGGGGGGCACCACCGGGGCAGGTGTCACTCAGGTAGGCATCCAGGAAATTTTGAATGCGCGTGTCCACCGGACACAGCAGATTTCCCAGCAACAGGTTCTTCTGGTAGTGGTTACGGAGCAGCGGCCCCGTGATCTCCATGAATTGAGGGTCTCCCGCCCCTTCCGCGATGGGCTGGCCCAATGCTGCGAGCTTCAAGTTGACATAACGCAGCAATTGTTCCCGCGGCATGGACTGCGGTAGGGCAATAGTTGGTGCTTCCGAGGTAGAAAAAGACTGAGTCGACAAGCGCAAGTGCTCCAAAGTGGGATGTCTTTATCGTATCGACACTCGGAGGCCAGTCGCATGTTTCCGTGCAGAAATTCATGCAATGGTTTGAATTTGTGCCTCAAAAGGCAGCAACACCCCGAAACTCCACCCCAGAGCAAAACTCCACTCCAGAGTGCGGCACTGCGGCTGCCTTGCGGCGCTAAGGTTTATTGGCGGGCGCCGGGGTGGCTGTGGTGGTGGCGCTGGAGGATGCGGAAGTGCCGGAATCGGTCTTGGCGCTAGCAGCAGAGTCCTTGGAATCCGATGCGCTGCTGGTGGAGCCGTTTTCCTTCGCGGCATTCTTGCCGCCATTGTTCCCGGCACGGGCATAGTCGTTGATGTACCAGCCGCTACCCTTGAACACCAGTGCAGGGGCAGAGGTAAGCCTGGATACCGGGGCTTTCTTCTCGCAGTTGCAGGTGACGTCTACAGGATCAGAAAATTTCTGGCGTTTCTCGTACACGTTCCCGCAATCGGAACACTTGTATTCATAGATCGGCATACGAACTGACTCCGTCAGGAAATGAGATGCTACAGGGTAAACCGAGGTCGCAGCGGATGGAGGTGACTGCGACACAGACTGCGGATCCGCCGCATATCCGTCACTTCTCATTATCGCTCAGGATGGTCCGCCGTGAGCATTACGCCCACTGAATACTAAGTGCAGCAGGCGCCTGTTGGCGCACTAAGCAGCTAGCTGCATGGAAAGTGCTGAAGAGTAGTGGCGCGCAACCTCTTCTTCCTTGGGCACTCCGTTCGTAAGCACGTCAATGGCCTTCCGAATAACCTTATCCACTTCCGGTGCAGGGCGATTGCGGCGGAAATCCCGGATGTCGAAGGTCGCCGGCGTATCGTCTTCGGCATCGTCGCGAACGTAATCCGACATCGGGACAGTGGGAACCACTCCGCGATCCTGAATCGCTTCCTTCGCTGTGGACGTATAGTATTTTCCCAAGGTGAGAATCAGAGCGGAGCCATCATCCAGGTTCACGATCTTCCGCATGCCGGCATCGCCATAGGTGCGATCACCAACCACCTCAGCTCGCTTCACCGCCAGCAGCGCAGCCGCGGCGATCTCTGCTCCATTGGCGGTGCCACGATTTGTGAGCACCACAAGAGGAGCCTTGGAAACAGTGGATTCCGCAGAGGCGCTGAAAACCTTCTTAGGAACTTTCTGGCCTTCCAGCCAGGCGAGTTCACCCGAGTCTACGAACAGATCCGCCAGTTTCACGCCCTCTTCGTCATCGCCTACCGACGTATTGCGAAGGTCGAGGATAAACTGGCTGGCGCCTTGTCCCGAAAGGTTGCGAATGGCGCGCGCAATCTGCTGGGAGCGGCCACTGGTGAGCACTTCCGGCCGGATGTAGCCAAACTTGCCTTCGAGGAGTCGTGAAAACACGGGAGGCGTTACGGCTCGCGACAAGCTGAGCGTAACCTCCTCCGATGCCGACGTGCCCAGGCGAATGATGGCCATCTTCACGTCGTTTCCGCGCGCGCCCTTTAGAAGAATTTCCGCATAAGCTACCGGCATATCACGGGTGGAGATGTCGTTAATGCTTTCGATCACGTCCCCAGTGCCCAAGCCCGCGACATCCGCAGCAGAACCAGGGACAACTCCCACGATGCCGATCATGCCGTAACGCCGTGAGAGATTCACTCCCGCGACATTGGCCGTGCCGTCCTTGAATTTCTCGAATTCGAAGAATTGGTCAGCGTTCAGGTAACTGGCATAGGGGTCTATCGCTTCCAGCATGCCTGTGAGCGCACCATTCGTAACGCTGCTAAGCTCAGGCTCCTCCACGTACTCGCTCTTGATGCGACTCAAGACCTCGGTAAACACCGAGATTTGCGGGTATGCACCCTTCGAATCCTGCTTGTTCTTTCCCAATACTGCGCCTACCAAAAGGAGGAAAACCAGGGTGAGGGAAAGGGAAACGACGGCGATTTTGGTGCGGCTGCTCATAGAGTGTTAGCGTCTCGATTCGTTGGACGTCCAGCGCGCGAGCAGAGATGCGATTCTTGCCCGAACGTGTCCCGTGCTTAACCTGAAGTATATCAGGCGGATCCGTTGATACAGGTTGGACGCACGAAGGCCGTGACGGTTTCGGAAGCTTTTGCTTCCTGGCGGCATCCCCAGCCCACTGGGGCCGGTTCCTCTCGCATTCTGTTGATTCCCCTCGCATTCTGTTGAATCGGCAGATGGTCCACTCCGCCCAATAGCCATCCATCAGGCGTCGTCCACCGGAGTGGGTCGACGCCTGATCAATGGCTGCAGTCGGGCCTGCTTGATGGTGGCCAATCTGCCATGTAGTGGTTAAACGGACACGGAAGGTAGCCCGGATAGTGCCATGGCCAGTTCATTCTCGTCGTAATCCTGGTCCACCAGCTTTCCGCCAAAATAGTCGAGGTAGGCCTGCATGTCGAAGTGGCCGTGACCACACAGGTTGAACAGGATGGTGGGGCTGGTGCCATCGCGTTTCGCCTTCAGGGCCTCTTCAATGGCTCCCTTTACGGCGTGGTTTGCCTCTGGCGCGGGCAGAATCCCTTCCGCGCGCGCGAACTGAACACCGGCTTCGAAGCAGCCAATCTGGTGATAGGCCACCGCCTCCAGCAAGCCAAGCTGCTTCAAGTGGCTCACCATGGGTGCCATGCCGTGGTAGCGCAAGCCGCCCGCGTGAAAGCCCGGCGGCGTGAAGGTGGAGCCCAGGGTGTGCATCTTGGTGAGGGGCGTTAGGTGCGCGGTATCGCCGAAGTCATACGCGTACTCGCCGCGAGTGAGGCTCGGGCAGGCGGCGGGTTCAACCGCCACGATTCGTGGCTTAGGGCCGCCACGGAGCCCAGCGCCAATGAACGGGAAGGCCATCCCCGCAAAGTTTGAGCCACCGCCCGTGCAGCCCACCAGGACGTCGGGATAGTCGCCCGCCATTTCTAATTGCTCCATTGCCTCCATGCCGATGATGGTCTGGTGCAACAGTACATGGTTCAGCACGGAGCCGAGGGCATAGTTTGTGCCAGGGTCCTGAGCCGCTACCTCCACAGCCTCGGAGATGGCAATGCCAAGACTGCCTGGATGGTCTTCGCGTTGGGCGAGAATGGCACGTCCGGATTGGGTCTCCGGCGAAGGCGACGCCACGCAAGTGGCTCCATAGCTTTCCATCAGTGCACGACGATACGGCTTCTGGTTAAAGGACACACGAACCATGAAAACCTTAATTTCCAGGCCGAAAAGAGCGCCTGCAAAGGCGAGCGAGGAACCCCATTGGCCAGCCCCGGTTTCCGTGGTGATCCGCTTGATCCCCGCTTCCTTGTTGTAGAAGGCTTGGGCAATGGCGGTGTTCGGCTTGTGGCTGCCCGCCGGGCTGACGCCCTCGTACTTGTAGTAGATCTTTGCAGGCGTATCGAGAGCCTTTTCCAGACGGCGCGCCCGGTACAGCGGGCTAGGGCGCCACTGACGATAGATGTCGCGCACCGGGTTGGGAATTTCAATCTCCCGCTCCGTGGATACTTCCTGCAGGATGAGCGACATGGGGAATAGCGGCGCAAGGTCATCCGGGCCGATGGGCTGCTTGGTGCCCGGATGCAGCACGGGAGGCAGCGGCGCAGGCAGGTCCGCCGCCAGGTTGTACCAGAACTTGGGAATGCGGCTCTCATCGAGCACATACTTCACTGTGTCAGACACGCTCATCTCTCCTTCTTGAACTTCGCAAATCCGGGCGCTGAACGGCCCTGCTCTAAGGCAGTTCCCGCACCGCAATGTTGCGGAAGCGGTGCTCGCCGCCGGGAATCCAGCGGTTGCCCCGGTGTACCTGCACGGCAATGTGGCCTTCGGTCGCCCCATCCGGCAAGTGGTTTTCGGTATCGGTCCAATCCACAATCTGGATGCCGTTCATCCACACGCGGATCCGGGGCACATTGCCCTCAATGCGGGCGCGCAAATGGTTCCAGGCGTTCGCCTTCCAGTGAGGACGCCACTTGGGCGACACACCCTGCACACCCTTTAATCCCTCTCCATAGATGCCGCCCACGGCTCCGCCGTCCAAATAGTCAAGCATCACCTGGTAGGCTTCACCTTTCTCAGTAGAACGCAGGAAAAGCCCTCCATCGCAGCTAAAATCAGGCCGCAATTCCAGGGAGATTTCAAAGTTCCTGTACTTTTTGTCAGTGAGCAGGATGCCTCCTTCGCCAGGGCGATCCTGCGTGCCGCTCAGGATGCCATCCTGCACTTTCCAGATGGGGGTGGTTCCGTGGTGGTTGGTCTTGCTGATGTGCCAGCCCTCCAGATCCTTGCCGTTGAAGATGCTCACAAAACTCTGGTCGCCAGGGACAACCTCAAATCGGTGCGGGTCGGGAAGCGCCGCCAGTTGCTGCTGGTGCTGCAGAACGTCGCGAAGCTCATCCAGGGCCGCCATTGCCTTGCGAGCGGCTTCTGGCTGTTCCTCTTCAAACGGCACCTGTACACTGCGCCAGCGCGTGTTGTGGGCATTCGCCCGGTCGAGCGTGAGTTGATGCACGCGCATCGCCTGCGCCCACATGGGCGTCTTTAGCGCGGCGAGGTTCACGCCAGCGGCCAAGGCTTCGGCATCGTAAACGCCAGCCACATCGCCATCAATCAGCAAGGTATGCTTGCCCGGCTGCAGTCCCTTCACTGCAATCGTCTGCTGGTTCAGTGCTTCCACGAAATCAGAGGAATTCACGGCAAGCGCCATCACGGGGTCGTCCATGTCGACAGGAAGGGGCAGGGCAGCGTCGCGCTGGGTCCAGGCAAGGCGATTTCCGAACTCGGCATCGCTCACTTCGGTATTATCCTGCCTCAGGATTTTGGCGCCGACTGCATCTACTTCCACGGCGCTTACAAGGGCAGGGGCCTTCCAGCTTTTCAACAGCGCAGCCGCCATCAGCAGGTGCCCGGAGGGGCGAGGATGCACCCGGTCAGGGCTAATCTGCTGCGAGAGGTTGGCATCCGTGGCAAACGCCTTTTCGAGGGCGGCAACCACCGGGCGATTGAGATCCGCAAGCATCAGATTCTCAGCGGCCGCAAGCTCCGCCAGAAAATCGGAGAAGCGCAGCAGCGTGGCATTGTAGCCTCCCGGGAAATTAGGCCGCCGGGTGACGTCGTCATAGGGTGAGGGTTGGATGGCCGTAATGCGCACCCCGGGCAGATCGGTCTTAAGCTTCTTCACGAGGTTGCGGTAGCCCGTGGAATAAATATCGAAGATCATCGGATCGAAGGCCCGATAACGGCCATCGTTCATACCTAGCATCACGGTCACCATTGTGGGCTTGTAGGCAATCACATCGCGTTCCAGACGCTGTCCGATGCTGCCTCCGGCCCCGCCGCCTACGCGGTCGCCACCCCAGCCAGAGTGGGTGAAATGGACATCCATGGCCGGGAAGCGGGTGCGTATGTAGGTTTCCACGAACGTGGTGTAAAGCCGCTGGTCTGTGATGCTGTCGCCGTAGAACACCACGTGGTCGCCGCTGGCGATCGCGAAGCCCGGTGCTCCAGACGAGGCAGTTGTTGCCGTGGGGATGGGGGATTGCTTTTCCGCTTGCGGGGCGCACGAGGAAAGGGCCAGCAAAGCTGCAACGGTCAGCGAAACCAATCGTCTGGAAAAGAGCATCACGAACCTCCGAAGCAGCCATGCTATCGCAGTTCAATTGGCGCCTGGGAATACGGCTCGTACGGTTAACGCAGAATGCCCTTCACCACTTTCCCGTGTACATCGGTAAGCCGGAAGTTACGGCCGGCAAACTTGTAGGTGAGTTTTGTGTGCTCAATTCCAAGCTGGTGCAGGATTGTCGCCTGGACATCGTGGACATGGACAGGCTTCTCGGTAATGTTGTAGCTATAGTCGTCCGTGGCGCCATAGACCAGGCCCGGCTGCATCCCGGCTCCGGCAAACCACATCGTGAAGCAGCGGGGGTGATGGTCCCGGCCATAATCGTCCCTGGTGAGTTTGCCCTGGCAATACACCGTGCGGCCGAACTCCCCACCCCAGATCACCAGCGTGTCGTCCAGCATTCCCCGCTGCTCCAGGTCCTGGATCAAGGCAGCGGAGGGTTGGTCAGTCTCCTGGCATCGCCGGGGCAACCCTTTAGGCAGACCTCCGTGATGATCCCAATCGCGATGGTAGAGCTGGATGAAGCGCACACCGCGCTCCGCCAGCCTGCGCGCTAGCAGGCAGTTATAGGCGAACGTGCCGGGTTTGCGGGCGTCCGGGCCATAGCTTTCGATTACAGCGTCATTTTCCTGGGAAAGATCGGTGAGGTCCGGCACCGACGACTGCATACGAAAGGCCATTTCGTATTGGGCGATGCGGGTGGCGATTTCAGGATCGCCGAAGTCCTCCAGTTTCGCCTGGTTGATCTCGTTCAGCGCATCCAGGAAGACTCTCCGATTTTCGG
>CAZUAX010000056.1:0-11322 GCA_964618435.1 uncultured Solibacteraceae bacterium | reverse complement strand
CCATGCTGGGCGAAGGCGTAGCGGGAGGGCACGATGGGAAATGCGGATTGCTGTGCGCTCATGTTGGTGAGGCGCTGGCCCTGGCGAACCGAGGAGGGGAGGCCAGTGTTCTGGAAGTCGACGAGGCGCGGCTTGTAGTCGAAGGTCTCAATCTGGGAAGGGCCGCCGGACTGGAAGAGGTAGATCACCCGGCGAGCCTTCGCCGCGAAATGCGGAATGCCGTCCAATCCACCCACGCGCGTTGGCTCCGCTGTTCCCTGCCGGGCCAGCATCGCGGCCAGTGCCGCCGTGCCGATGCCTTTTGCCTGTCGGCCGAAAAAGTGACGGCGCGTGAGGAGAGCCAGATGATCCCGTTGTGGTTGGTCCATTCGTGGCTACTCCTTGGTTACCGTTTCGTCGAGGTTCAGCAGAATGCTTGCTAAGGCCATGTAGGCGGCATGCTGCGCGGTGTCGGCCCAGGGTTCCGCGGGGCTCTTGCCGCTGGCAAGGAACCTGGAGGCATCTTCGGGATGCTGCCCGTAGTAGGCGGAATAGCGATGCAGTGCCGCCTGCAATACATCCTGCTCCGTAGATCTTGGAGCGCGGCCCAGGGTGCGCAGGAAGCCCTCCCGAAGTGCGGCCTCATCGCCTTCCCCGGTCTTCTTCAGCATGTGCGATGCCAGGTGCCTTGCGGCCTCCAGAAACGTCACGTCGTTCATCAGGTTCAGCGCCTGCAGTGGCGTATTGGTTCGCACCTGATGTACCACGCACGTTTCCCTGGTGGCGGCGTCGAAATTCACCATCATGGGAGGGGCCACCGTGCGGCGCCAGTAGGTATACAGGCTGCGACGGTAAAGTCCCTCCCCTTCGTCTTCCTGGTAGCCCTGGCCGCCAGCAAGCTCCTGCCACAACCCCGGGGGCTGATAGGGTTTCACCGGCGGTCCGCCCTGCCTTTCCACCAGCAGACCTGCAACGGCTAGCGCCTGATCCCGAATCATCTCGGCGGGCAGTCGGAAGCGCGGGCCACGGGCGAGCAGCCTGTTTTCCGGGTCGCGCTCCAGCAACTCGGGAGTTACGCGGGAGTCCTGCCTGTAGGCTGCGCTCATCACCATCTGCTTCAGGATGTGCTTGATGTCCCAGCCGGAATCCATAAACTCCACCGCCAGCCAGTCCAGGAGTTCCGGATGTACGGGCCATTCGCCCTGAGACCCGAAATCTTCCACCGTCTTCACGATGCCCGTTCCGAAAAGCATGGCCCAAAGACGGTTGACGGCCACCCGTGCCGTAAGCGGGTTGTCGCGGCTTACAATCCAGCGGGCGAGACCCAGGCGGTTGCGCGGCAGGTTCGCGGGCATGGGTGGCAGTGCGGAGGGGGTGGCGGCACTCACTTTCTCGCCCGGCGCATCGTAGGCGCCTCGCTGCAGAACGAAGGTCTCGCGAATGCCTGGCTGCTCCTGCATCACCATGGTGGTAGGAATGCTGGCGCGAAATGCGGCCAACTCGCCGTGGGCAGAGTCAGCCTCGGCCAGCAGCGCGCGGAACGGCGCCGGCGAGAACTGGCGTTCGTAGGCGAGGCGAAGTTTCGCCTGCTGATGCGCGCTGCGCCTCCCGCTGGGGATAGCCGCAATCGTGTGTAGGTTCTCTGCTGTGGATAACGCGCTCACTTCTGCCTGAGATAGCGCCCGTTGGTAGATTCGGATCTCATCGAGTGCGCCGCGAAAGCGCATGCCGCCAGCGGCCCCGATGCGCCACGGCTCCTTGGAATCGATGGGCCATAAATGCTGGTCAAACAGCACCTCGGTTTCCCACGGCTCGCCATTCACGTAAATGCGGACGCCCTTGGCCAGCATGCTGCCGTCGTAGGTCACGGCAAGGTGCGTCCAATGGCCAGGCTTCACACGGCGCTTGGTCTCCAGGCGCATGCCGAGGTCGCTCCAGCGGAAGGTGGAATGCAGGCGCACCTTGCCATCAAGCAGGTACAGGCCATGCTGCTGGCCTTCAAAATCATCTTCACCCTGGGAGAGGATTCCCATGTTTGCCTCTCCCGGACTGCTTTCCTCTGGTGACATCCACAGGCTGAACGTGAACGGGTCGCGGTAATTGAAGCGCGGGCTAGACTCCATTTCCAGGAAACCCTTGCCATCGAAGTGGAGAGCTTGCCCGAAGCGGCCTGGTGCAGTGACCAGCGTGGCGGGCGCTGCGCCGCAGTCCGCGGATTCGGCACGCGTGGTTTCGCAGCGCAACGGCTTACCCACATCGGGGGATTCCAGGCTCCAGTGCAATGCCATGGCAGCACTGGGTTGCCAATCGCCAGGTTGTCGCCCGGTGGGTTGTCGCGCATTTGCCCGCGATGCGGAAAGTGAGGTTTCCCAGGTCTCTCTCTGCGCGGACAGGTTTCCCCTTGCCTGCTCCACGGCGTGGGCCTTGTCTTCCGCCTGGGAGGTGAGCGCATCCAGGTGCTGCTGCTGCTGACGCGTGGGAGCAAGCACGGTGGGCGGTTCATTGCCAAAGTTCCAGACGAAGCCTCGCTCGGGCACGTTGTTGAAGAACGCAAACAGCGAGTAGAAGTCCCGCTGGGGAATAGGGTCGAACTTGTGGTCGTGACACCGGGCACAGCCCACGGTGAGGCCAAGCCACACCGTTCCCGTGGTTTCGGCACGGTCCGCCACGTACTCTACGCGGAACTCCTCGTTGACGATGCCCCCCTCCGCGGAAGTGCGGTGGTTGCGATGAAATCCTGTGGCGATACGCTGGGCCAGCGTGGCTTCCGGTAACAGGTCACCGGCAAGCTGTTCCACGGTGAACTCGTCAAAGGGCTGATTGCGGTGGAACGACTCAATTACCCAGTCTCGCCACTTCCACATTTCGCGCGGGCCGTCGGTTTGGTAACCATTGGTATCGGCATAACGGGCGGACTCCAGCCAGCGAATGGCCATTCGCTCCGCGTAACGAGGAGTGGCTAGCAGGCGATCCACTACCCGTTCATAGGCTTTGGACGAAGTGTCCGCAACGAAGGCATCTGCCTCATGGGGAGTGGGCGGCAGCCCCGTAAGGTCGAGCGTCACCCGGCGCAACAGGGTGCGCTTGTCGGCCTCCTGTCGCGGCTCCAATCCTTCCCGACGCAGGCGGGCGTAGAGAATCCGGTCAATTGCGCTGGCCGACCACGCGGCGTGACTCACTTCGGCAGCATCTTGTTTGCGCGGCGGTACAAAGGCCCAGTGCGGCTGATACGTGCCGCCTTCTGCAATCCAGCGGCGAATCTTCTCGACATCATCAGCGGGAAGCGCGTCATGGCCAAGGTAGGAAGGCGGCATGCGAAGGGCCTTGCTGGTGGACGTAATGCGCTTGTAGATTTCGCTCTGTTCAGGACTTCCCGGTACGATGCCAAAACGCCCCTTGCCGAGGTCTGCCCTCGCATCCTCTTCCCGGTCGAGCCGCAGCTTCGTCTTGCGGTTGCTGCTGTCCGGGCCATGACAAAAATAGCAGCGGTCCGAAAGGATTGGGCGGATGTCGCGGTTGAATTCCAGAGGCTGAACGGGCTTCTCATGTTGCCCGAATGCGGACAACGCAAGCAGGACAAAGCAAAGGAAATACGGGATATACCGCACACGCATGGACCAAGCTCCCCGCCACCAGATTGGCCCAGTTTACTAAACCCGGCGATCTACCCGCTCGGCTGCGCAAGAACCTGCTGCGCAATCAAAGAGGCTCATTGGCCGTCTCGCAGCGTTAGGAAATTCGTGAAGTCTGCCTGCCCTTCACGCAGGAGAGTCAGCCATTGAAACCGGCACCCCAATCTGGTTTAGTCGCCGGCAGTGCCTTGGGGCGGTGGCGTCAATCGTCCGCGGCGCGGCCCTCTTTCCGCAACGGCTGAATACCGGCATACCGGAGCCAGCTTGTGTCTCTGCCCATGGCTGCTAAGCCGTGCTGCGCGTAGTTGTACACCAGGTTCGCGAGTAACTCATTCTCCTGCTGAAGCGCCTCCAGGATTCGCGAAAACCTGCCGCTATCTTCCGTTTGCAGAATTCCGGTCCAGCGCTTTCTTCCTGCGAAGTTGGCGTTGGCAACAGATTCCGCAAGAAGCTCCGCCGCAATTTGGCGGGCGTGATCGGGAGCCACACCGGCCAGCATCACGCAGTTCTGCACTGCCTCAAACAGTGGCTGGCAAAATTCTTCTGCCATAAATACCGCGGAATCCACCATGGCCCTTGCTTCGCGACGAGTGAAGATCAGTCGCCGCAAGGGCGCGCCCGTAAGCAACTGGCTGAAACGGCGGAAGCGCAAAGATCCTTCTACCAGGTAAGTAGGGTGCTGCCGTATTGGTAGTTTCGAGAGAAACCCAATTTCCTTGACGGCCGAGGCAATGCCTGGGGCAGGGAGGTAGCTGCCGGAAGCTTCTACCAGAGCAAGTGTATCCACCTTGTGCAGAACTTCCTCACGCAAGGCTTCCTCCAGCATGGCTGCTGTGTCCTCTGGGGAAGCGCACACAAGGATCTTCTGGCAACGCCGCATATCCTCGAGCTTGGTTACCGGAAAGCCGCTGCCTAAGGCGGTGACGATGCGCGGTGTGGCACGCCGGGACGGAGAGTAGACCGGCCCCAGCCAGCCATCTAGCGTCTCCAGGCCGGATAGAAATGTGCGCGCCATCGCGCCAGTGCCCAGAAAACCAAGAGGGTGCTCGTACTTCTTTGCCGCCATAGATCTGACCGTCTGCTACCCTCGCCCACTCGCTGCCGCACACCCCGGGATTCTGGGGTGCGGCAAGCCGCGGAGAACTACCATAACGCGGGGTAACTCACTAGTGTACGCATTGGCGAGCGGTGTGTCAGATATCCAGCAACTTCTTTTGCAAATCCCGAATCCGGTCGCGGAACTGTGCAGCTTTCTCAAACTGGAATTCCTTTGCTGCGTCTCGCATTTGCACTTCCAGGCTGGCAATCAGTTCTTCCACGGCGCCTGCGTCCGCCGGGGCTTCACTCAACTCTTCGGGCTCCGGAGGAAGTTCCACATAGTCGGCTTCCGCAATGGCCACAAGGGTCATATCTACAGGTTTGATGATCGATTGCGGCGTGATGCCGTGTTCCTCGTTGTATGCCTGCTGAACCAGCCGGCGGCGATTCGTTTCGTCGATGGCCCGCTTCATGCTGTCGGTCATTACGTCCGCATATAGTACCGCCATGCCATACAGGTTGCGGGCGGCACGTCCAATGGTTTGGATAAGCGAGCCGGCTGAGCGCAGGAAGCCCTCTTTGTCCGCGTCGAGGATCGCTACGAGGGACACCTCAGGAAGATCAAGCCCTTCCCGCAGCAGGTTCACGCCAATCAGTACGTCGAACTCTCCCTTCCGCAAGCCACGCAGGATCTTCACCCGGTCCAGCGTGCTCACCTCAGAGTGCAAATACTGGCACTTTACGCCCACTTCGCCGTAGTACTCGGCGAGATCCTCAGACATCTTCTTCGTGAGCGTCGTCACCAGCACTCGCTCACCTTTTTCGGTGCGCAAGCGAATCTCATGCAGCAGATTGTCCACTTGCCCCTTAATTGGACGCACTTCTACCACGGGGTCCAGCAGGCCTGTGGGCCGGATGATCTGTTCCACCACCACGCCTTGGGCCTTCTCCAGTTCGTAGGGGCCGGGCGTGGCTGATACATACAGCAACTGATGAACGCGTGCTTCAAACTCCTCAAACTGCAGCGGGCGGTTGTCCATCGCACTGGGGAGGCGGAAGCCATGGGACACCAGGTTTTCCTTGCGCGACCGGTCACCGTGGTACATGCCCCGCAGTTGAGGCACGGTCTGATGGCTTTCATCCAGGAACAGCAGCGCGTCACTGGGTAAATAGTCCAGCAGCGTTGGGGGCGGCTCGCCTGGTGCGCGGCCGGAAAAGTGCCGGGAGTAGTTCTCAATCCCATGGCAGTATCCAATTTCACGCATCATTTCCAGGTCAAACATGGTGCGCTGCCATAGTCTCTGGGCTTCTATGAGTTTGCCCATCTTTTCCAGTTCGGCGTGGCGCTGATGGAGTTCCTTCTCAATGGAAGCCATTGCCATCTGGCGTGTGGGCGGGCTCATCACATAGTGCGATTTCGGGTAAATGGGAAGCCGAAGAAAAGTCTCTTTCACTTCACCCAATAGCGGGTCAATTTTCGAAAGAGCATCCACTTCATCGCCCCATAACTCAATACGGATGGCGGAATCGTCGTACGTGGGATATACCTCAATCACATCGCCGCGTACGCGAAATGTTCCCCTGCGGAAATCGCGGTCGTTTCGCTCGTAAAGGATCTCCACTAGTTTCGCGAGGATTTCCTTGCGGCTGATCTGCTGCCCTTTTTCCAGCATCAGCAGCATGCCATAATACGCTTCCGGAGAGCCGAGTCCATAGATGCAACTCACGCTTGCCACAATCACGCAATCGCGCCGTTCAAACAAGGACCGAGTGGCGGATAGCCGCAATTTATCAAGTTCTTCATTGATGGTGGCTTCTTTTTCGATATACGTATCAGACGATGCAATGTAAGCTTCCGGCTGGTAGTAGTCGTAATAGCTGACGAAATACTCAACCGCGTTATCTGGAAAGAAGGTTTTGAACTCGTGAAATAGCTGCGCGGCAAGAGTCTTGTTGTGGGCTAATATCAGTGTGGGCCGCTCCAGTATCTGGATGATCTTGGCCATCGTGAAGGTCTTGCCAGAGCCTGTCACGCCCAGCAGAACCTGATGTTTCTCGTTTTCGCGAAAGCCCTTCACCAGTTCCGCGATGGCTGCGCCCTGGTCCCCCCGCGGTTCATAGTCAATTCCCAGCCGAAAGCTCATGTTCTCAGGATAGGTTGTTGGCCGGGGTCCTTGCGATTGTGGCCGTCGAGGTATCTTCGCTAGTGCGAGGCTTGCAGCCGCCTAATCTTTTCACGCTCCGCGTTGAAGGCGCATCCAAAGAGGGCGATGTTGCTCATGGCAAACATCCACACCAGCAGCGCGATGCCAGCGCCCAGGCTGCCGTAAAGCAGGTTGTAGTCGGCGATGTTTTCCACGTACCAGGCGAAGGCCACTACCGTGACATACCAGAAAAGAGTGGCCACAAAAGCTCCAGGGAAGGAGTCCTTCCAGCGCATATCGCGGTTCGGTCCAAAAAAATACATGCAGGACGTCACCAGGATAATCGTGCCCAGTCCAATGGCGTTTCGGCCAACAACCCAGGAGAAACGCACTCCCGCGCCCAGCGTTTCATAACCCACCCCGGCCACTTGCTCCACCAGCATTTCCGTGAGGTAGCCGCCGAACACAATGAGGGTGGAGGCCAGGAACACTGGGATGCCTGTTAGCAACACCAGCAGCATCGCTACCGCGCGCTGTTTCACAAAGGGACGGGGAACCGGCAGGTGGTAACAGGCGTCGAAGCCCTCCATCAGCGATGCCATCACGCTGGAGGCAGCCCACCAGGAGAGCATTCCTGCGCTCACAAGCAAGGCGGTTGGACGTTCCCCTGACGCAGCGAACTGAAACGACACCAGCCCCTCAGTACCCGGTGGCACCACCATGCCCAGGAGGTCCGCCAGAAGGGCGGAGACCTCCGGCGCCTTTACCTGCACCAGGATCGCTGCGACTGTACCCAGCAGTGGTACAAAGCACAGCAAGCCCGAGTAGCTGGCGCTTTTCGCATACAGCAGGACGTTGTTGTCGTAGCTCGCCACAAAGGCCCGTCGCAGCAGCCACAGAATTCCACGGAAGTAAGAGCTCACGACTTTCATTGTATGCAGTGGCCGTGCGAGGGCCATGGCCACGGGCCATGCCTAGCCAATAGGGAGCCGTACCGGTGACCCTGGCCCCAGAGGCAATCCCGCAGCCAGCCAGATGGCGAGGAAGATGCTCCACACGATAAAGAAAGTGATGGTGTAGGGAAGCATGGTAGCCACCACCGTGCCAATTCCCGCCTTAGGTTGGTAGCGTTCCACAAAGGCCACAATCAGCGCGAAGTACGACATCATCGGAGACACGATGTTGGTTACCGAATCGCCTACGCGATAGGCAACCTGTGTCAGTTCCGGCGCGTAGCCAAGCAGCATGAACATCGGAATGAAGACCGGCGCCATGATGGCCCACTTGGCCGACGCGCTGCCCATGAACAGATTCACAATCGAGGTCAGGACAACAAATCCGAGCATTAAGGGTATGCCGCCCAATCCCGAACTTCGCAAGACTTCCGCGCCTTCCACTGCGAAGATCAGTCCCAGATTCGTCCAGTTGAAGAAGGCCACGAATTGAGCAGCAAAAAACACCAGCACCATGTAGCTGCCCAACGTGGTCATCGACTTTGACATGGCTCGCACGACATCTTCGTCGTTGCGCACCGTGCCGGCGCCAATACCGTAGGCAACGCCCACAACCAGGCCCAGGAAAAAGATGATCGCGACAATGCCCGAAAGAAAGGGCGAGTTCAACAGGTCCCCCGTCTCGGCGTTTCGCAGGAACCCGCTTGCGGGTACCGTTCCCAGCAGGAGAATTGCGGCGGAAAGTAGAGTGGCGACAAGTGCAAACCAAAGTCCGCGCTTCTCGGTGGCATCGATAGGCTTGATGTCTCCGCCCGTCTGCTCCGGGCCCGTATACTCGCCGAGGCGGGGAATCACAATGCGTTCCGTTACCCAGGTGCCTGCAGCGGCAATGAAGAAAGTGGAGGCGGCCATGAAGTAGTAATTACAGGCGGGGTTCACGGTGTAGGTGGCATCCACGATACGTGCCGCCTCCTGGCTCAGCCCGGAAAGCAGCGGGTCGATCGTGCCTAATAACAGATTGGCGGAATACCCTCCCGAAACCCCGGCAAAGGCGGCTGCGAGGCCTGCCAGCGGGTGTCGCTTCACGGCCAGGAAGATCATTGCGCCCAAAGGTACCAGCACCACGTAGCCAATCTCGCTGGCGGCATTGGAGAGCACTCCCGCAAACACAACAGCAAAGGTCAACAGGCGCCGGGGCGCGCTGAACACCACCAGACGCAGTACTGCGCCAATCAGCCCACTGCCTTCGGCCACTCCAATTCCCAACAGTGCCACCAATACCGTGCCCAGCGGGGCAAACCCGGTGAAGTTCGTCACCAGCCCGGTCAGGATGCGATGCAGGCCCGAGACGGACAACAGGTTCACCGGCTCCACAATCTTTCCCGTGCCAGGATGCGTGACGCGCAGGTCAAACTGTGCCGCAATCGCGGAGATCACCACCAGAGCGAGGGCAAGGATCGCGAACAGAGTGGCGGGGTGGGGTAACGCATTCCCGGCACGTTCAATGAAGGCCAGGATGACGTTATTGCGTGGAGTGGCTTTCGTGGCAGACAAGGCTCCATGATACTGCCAGCGGGTGTACTTCTACCAGTGGCTGTGGAGCATCGATGGTGTCCGCGCGGTCGGCCGCCACATGTCGCGCCACGGCGCCGCATCTCGTCTGGTGCCGTCCGAGCCACTGCTACACTGAAGCTGAAGCCTTCTCCCCGGATGAGTTCCTCCTCCCAAGCCGTTTCCCAACCCGTGGCCGAATCCGGCGCGCGGGCAGCCCGATTCGGTGCATTCACCTTTGTATTGCTGTGCATGGGCCATTTTTCGATTGATGTTTCCTCCAGCGCCCTTAGCGGTTTGCAGCCGGTACTGCGCGAGAGGTTCGGCATAAGCCTTACGCAGGCGGGGATGTTGGGCGGGGTCTTCGTATTTTCTTCCAGTCTGTTGCAGCCACTCTATGGCTGGCTGGCGGACCGCTTCCGCACGCGGATGTTCACTGTGCTTTCACCGTTGCTGGCCAGCGGGGCGGTGGCGATGTTGTGTTACGCACCGGGATTTTACACGGTGATGCTGATGGTCTTCCTGGCAGGTGTCGGCATTGCCGCCTTCCATCCTCAAGGGACGGCGCTGGCGGTGCGCGGGGTAGAGCACAAACGGGGACGGGCGATGGCCGTGTTCATCAGTTCCGGGACGCTTGGCTACGCAATTGGCCCTTCGTTTTTTGCCGCTCTGGTGACGTGGTTTGGTTTCGGGGCCTTGCCCTGGAGCATTCTGCCCGGTGCAATCGCGTCCGCGTTACTTTGGGTCTTTTTGCCCGTGGAGGCCAAATCCGATGCCACCCAACAGCGTGATGCTGCCTCGTGGGGGCCCATCTTGCAGGTGTGGAAGCCCATTACGCTACTTTTTCTGCTGGTGTTTATCCGGTCCACCGTGCAGGTGACTTACGCCCAGATGTTGCCCTTGTATCTGAATGTCGAGCGCGGAATGTCCCTGGTGATGGGCAACTATCTGGTGAGCGCCTATCTACTGTGTGGTGCGCTGGGCGGATTCCTGGGCGGCACGCTGGCCGACCGTTTTGGCGGCCGACAGGTGATTCTCGCCTCCATGTTGGGAACTGCGCCGTTCTTGCTGCTGTTCTTTCTCGCGGAAGGATGGCTATCTGCACTCGGTCTCTGCCTGGGCGGCGCTGTGCTGCTCTTTACCATTCCCGTGAACGTATTGATGGCGCAGGACCTTGCTCCTGGGCAATCTGCCACGGTTTCTTCCCTGATGATGGGCTTCGCGTGGGGTGCTGCGGGCTTGCTGTTCGTGCCCCTAACCGGCTGGCTGGCAGACCGCATCGGCATGCACGATGCCCTGATGATGCTGTTGATCTTCCCCGTCCTGGGCGCGGCGGTCACGATGCTACTTCCGAAAACAATCGAAGAGCAGCGCAACATGTGAACCGCTATCGGCCGGGGGCTGGGGTTATCTTTTCGCCGGGCTCACGCAAGGGCGCGCCTGCCATTCTCGCCTAGCCTTCGCGCTTCACGTCGAACTCAATGTAATTGCCGTTCTCTCGAGACACTTTGTTGTTCGATCGCAACACGTGCTTGTAGTTGATCGCAGCGGGCACCAAAGCTTCATCGTAAGGCTCTGGGTATAGTCGCAGCGCGACAAACTCGCCCTTTTCCAGCTTCTCTGCATCCTGAGCCCTCAGGCAACCAAGCACCACCACCTCGCCATCGGGTAGCCGGTGATACTCATACGCCTGAAACGCAGGCTTCACAAACACTGGCACCGGATTGTCAAAACTGGCAGAGTAGCTGTATCCATACACGCCAGGGCTGATGTGGTCAATCGGTGTACCCGCTTCTTCTTCTGTGACCACGCGCACATTGTGTTCGGCTCGGCAGCGCGCCTTATAGCCTTCCCAATCCACTTCCGCCTTGGGCGGCTTGTAGCCTTCGGGCATCTTCGCCAATGCCATACCCGCGATTACCGCCCCGGCCATCAGGGCACCTTCTGCCAGTAGAGTTACATCCATGATTGTTTCCAACAATCTTTCATTATACCTTGGCAGCGGAGACTGCTCCCACGGGATGG
>CAZUAX010000055.1:2859-23384 GCA_964618435.1 uncultured Solibacteraceae bacterium | reverse complement strand
AGATGGAAAGAGATCCAAGGATCTCTTTCGCCGGAACTGGGAGAATCCTCGGTGATTATGTAAACGGGGAAGCGTAAGAGGAAACTGTCCGAGAAGGAAGTACTCGAAATTGCACGTGCGGGGGCACTGCAGTTCAGAGCACTTCCCGGTCTGATCCATCAACAATACGTGCGCCTGGGTGACGGCGGGTTACGGTAGCTGCCGAATCCGGATGTTCCGGAACTCCGCAAGGCTCCTGTGTCCCAGAATCCCAATGTATCCGGTCTTGTGGCTTAAGCCGGGATGCTTCTTGTGAACCTCGGGTTCCTTGACGAGAGAGAGGTCGAAATCGACGATAACAACCCCGTTTAGCGTCACGCGGATATGGTTTCCATCCGCTAGGATCTCCTGCTCGTTCCACTCCCCGGCTGGCTTCTGGAAACCAGTGCGCGCGGGAACCACGCCATAAACAGAACCGTGGTGTTGTTCCGGCTTCAGGCCCTTGTACTTCTCGTGCGTGTCATCGAGAAGCTGGATTTCCATCCCCGCGTAGGCTGCATCGCCTTTCCCTGGAAACCGGATACCAATGCCGTTGTTGCCTCCTGGCTCCAGCCGGTACTCGAAACGAAGGATGAAGTTCGAGTATTGCTTTTCCGTCACCAGGTTTCCACCAGTTGCCACCGGAACGGTCAGAATCCCATCCTTGACGAGATAGCGGTTTTCCGGCTTTGCGGGGGACTGCCAGCCCGCAAGCGTCTTTCCATCAAACAGCGAGACGAATCCCGGTTCAGGCTCCGCACCCAGAACGGTAATCACCGCCAGCAGCATCATCAGGCAAACACGTCTCATCGTTTGTTCCTCCAGCTAGTTGTGCTCTTCCATCTGGCCCTTTGTCGCCTGGATCCGCGGGTTCGGTGCCACAGGTTCGCACCGGGCAGCAAAGCAGATCTGCAAAAAAGGGCAGTAGGCGGCCCGAAATCTTTTCGAGTAATGCACTCCAATTGAATTGAATTCCAGGTTAACAGGCAGCGAGGCCCAAAGGTCACCATCGAACCGCCGCCAACGTAATGCCTGCCCACGCGGAACGGGTTTAAACCGAATGGCAACTGCAATTTCGTGGTCACTTTCTATCGCGAACTCACCAAAACTCTCCATCTTTACGTCTTCGCGTCTTTGTGACTGTCCAATGCACGCCCCTACCTGGAATCGGAAGCGAAGCTGATCTGTGCTGCCAGATTTTCCTGGCAGTCCGCCAGGAATTCCTGGCGCCTGGACGTGTGCGAATTGCCTAGAAGTGCTGATTTCTCAGCACTTTTTAGCCGCAGGAACTGGCCCCTGAATTGCGTTCATCGGTGCTGGACGCTGCGCAAAAGGTGTCCGGTTTCTTCGAAAGGGGAATTCTGCCATGAGAAGTTTCTTTGCTCTTTGCCTGGCCTGCTTGTTGAGCCATGCCGCCCTCGGGCAACAGAACAGCTACCCTGGGCACGCCTACGTGCATTACGGAATCGCTGGTGCCAGACGAGACTTCAACAGTGTGTACAGCGCGGGAATCGGTGGGGAAGGTTTCATCTATAAAGGCCTCGCCGGCGGTGCCAGCATTGAAATGCTGAGTGCCTACAAGAACATCGCCTCCACTGCCGGCTTGTTCTCTCCAACGGCTTCCTGGCACTTTGTTGATCGACAAAAGCCCCCGAAACTCGTGCCCTTCGTGAGCGGTGGTTACTCTGTGATCTTCAACACCCGGGGCTACGACCATGGCGCGAATTTCGGCGGAGGCGTGACTTGGTGGTTCAAGCCGAAATACGCCTTGCGCACAGAATTTCGAGACCATATTTTCCAGGGCGAGCATCTTTACGTTCTCCGTTTCGGCATCGCCTTTCGGTAGGCTCCAGCTAGAGAGCATGGACGCTCGCCGAATGGCTGAGCGAGGGTGCTGACTTTAGCCGCTACGCATGGAGTGCCAAACTGCCACTTTCCGTGACTTTGAGAACCGCAGGAGCGCGCCGCTCGCAAGCTATCATTGCTCGCGAGAACCATTCTGGTTGTCGATCTTCAACCCGACAGACCAATAGGTAGACGCAAAATCGTCGGAGATCTTTGTCGCCGGAATTTCAAAAATATTGCTCCGCTTGGTGCCATCGGCCAGCATCCTCATCACATCGTTTTTCACCTTCATCGTGAGAATTCTGATCCCGTCCCGGCATCGAACTCGCCATAGCTAGGTGACGGCATTTTTGCGCTGGGCTGTGCAGAAAGCGCCGTGAAGAGGGGGACCACGATGTCACTTAACTTAAGCAGCGCCCGAAGCTACAACCGCGACCGCGATTACTCCGTGCATGCAATCTGGGTGATCCAGAGGCACATGGGAATGCCTTCCCACAGCGGCAGCTTCGACAACGAAACCATCCGCGCGGTCTACGACTGGCAGGGGTCGCCAGACCGCATGACCTCGCTAAAACAGGACGGCAAGTTCGGCCCTAATTCATTGGGCTGCATGCTTGGCGAGATGCGGCGTGGCCCCATCTCAACCGACATCGCGCACCTGAACCGGTATCCGCATAACCTGCCATCCGGCAGTGGACCAGGGGCAAGCGCGGTGGTATCGAGTTTTCTCATTACAAACCTTACGCACCTTGATTTGCGGGCGGATACGAGTCTGGGTCCGAACGGCTGGCAATTGCGCGGACGCTTCCGTGTCAACATCCGGTTTAACGGCGATCTTGCCAACCCGAACCGCTACCAGTACCGGCAATACATCAAGGGTTACGCACGCTCCACTCCCGGGCACTTCAATCGCCGGACGCCGAGTGTAGCCAACTGGGTATCCAACGGCTCTGCTCGGGATGAGAGTGCAGCCTTCGCGGTTCCAGGGGGCCTCAGTTCAACGGTTTGGCGCGAGGACGGCATGGTGTCCGCCGGCGGTACACGCAAGTACGGCTACCGTAGCTCGCCGGCGTTTGTCGCAACTGGCGAAGAGGACCGCTATCTGCCCGCGCAGCACAGCGGCAAGGAATACGTCTGCGTGGATACTTACGGTCTCAAGGGTTCCAATCAAATCTTTGGCACGAAGGTTGAACTCGTCCTTCACTACAAGGGCGTGATTGTGGATGTACTGAACAGCGATCGCGAAGTAACCAACAAGACATGGAACTACAGCGCGGAGCGGATCTTTGCCTGAGCGCATGAGGGGGCGAGGGCAGAGTGAGGATCTTTTTTTGGGGCAGGGTGACGATCCCTGGGGTTCGGGCCTTCCCGTTTGGGGTAGTTTCCTGCAGATGGCAGAAACGCCCCTCCAGCAATGCCGGAGGGGCTCAATAGGAAGAGTCTAGCGGCTATGTTTTCTCGCCTAGAAGGTGAGCTTCAGACCCAACTGAACGCTGCGTGCGTTGGTGCGAGTAGCGTTGATGACGCCGTGGTTGGGGGAGCCAAGCTGGATGCCTGGGTCCTCAAAGTTTGCGCGATTGACTACGTTGAAGCTCTCCGCGCGGAACTGCAGGCGGAAGCGCTCCATGAAGTCAAAGTTACGAATTACCGACACATCCACGTTGAACAAGCCAGGGCCGCGCATGATGGAGCGGCTCGCGTTCCCAAAGCTGAACGGTGCGGGTGCGGCAAGGGCGCTAGTGTCGAACCAACGCTCCGTTGTTCGCTCCGCACTTGGCAGGGTGGGGTCACGCAGAACATCGGCGCGTAGAGCACCGGGGTTGAAACAATTGCAGGTGTTGTTCAGCACGGTGGCCCCAATTGGAGCGCCGCCCTGTATCACCGTGATGAGTCCCAGGCTCCACCCGCGAATCAGAAAATTCCGGCCAGGCAATTCATAGACTCCGGAAGCGGAAAGCCGGTGACGGACGTCGTTCCCTGATAGCGCCTTCTCCGCGCGGCGGTCGTAAACGTTCTGGATTCCGCCAGCGGCTGCACCCGCTTCGAAGCCGCCGCCCACGTCATCGATGAACTTAGAGAAAGTGTAGTTCGCCAGGAAGTTCATGCGGTTCGTAAAGCGCTTCTCGAGCTTGCCGTTAAATGCGTGGTAGTTCGAATTGCCCCACATGGGCGCAATTAGAGTGACGTTGCCAAACTGCGCAAAGGGTCGACGTATTTGCGCGTTGCCAGCCGCCATCTGATCCACGGGTACCTGGTTGATGGTGGTGTTAGGGCCATTTAGCTTGCGACCCGCATTGCCGGTGTAAGTGAGTTCCATCACGCTGCTCCAGGCCATTTCACGCTGGATAGTGAAGTTCCACTGCTGGGTGTAACCGAGTTGCCGCTCGAAGTCATGAAACTCGGGCGAAAACTGGATGGGCCTGCCGAACGGTACCGCGCCGAAGCCGGGGCCGCGGCCCGACGCTCCTGGTGTGGCGGGCATGCCATCACGCAGTAGGAATGGGGCAGTGATGCCGTTGTCCGGTGTCTGGAAGTTTCCCGCGGTTTCGAAGCTTGCGCTCGCCGAGTTAGACCCCGGCAGCGGCGGCCCATAAAACACACCGAAGCTGGCCCGGATTACTGTCTTTTCAGATCCCAAGGGCTTCCAGGCGAGGCCAATTCGGGGGGTGAAGTTGTTATAGTCTCCCGCGAACACGTTGCGTCCCATGCCATCAAGCGAGGCAAAGGTGATCACGCCTGGCGTGCCCGAAACGGGATTCATTGTGGCACGGTCAAAGCCACTTTGACGATCATTTGCGTCTAGCCGTGGAGTATGCGCTTCCCAACGCATGCCCAGATTGACGGTAAGGTTGCGACTTACCTTCCAGTCTTCCTGGATGAAAAGCGCGTAGTAGGTGCTGCGACGGTCCAGTTCGTCGGTTTCGCGGATGCTTGCGCCGGTGGGGAAGCCCATAAGCAGCCCGGCGATGCCATTTCCGCTACCTGCTACACCTGGCCGAGCGGTGCCCTGGACTCCAAATGTGAACAATCCCGACGCGGATGGAAACCAATTGTCGACGTTGCGGCCATATCGAATTTCGCCTCCGAATTTGACGGAGTGGCTACCCTTGAACCAAGACAGCACATTCACGAAATGGTGGTCCCAGATGGGCCGCTGCAGGCGCTCGTGATTCGTAGATCCCAGGGAGAAGTAGCCTGCCGGATTTACACGGGGAAACGATCGGTCACTCACTCCGCTCAGTCCGAGTTGCGCAGGCCAGTTGCCCCCCAACCCCGCGCTCTGAAAGTGAAAGAATCGCGGCTGGAAGTTGGCCCGCAGGTCGTTAATCAGCGAAGGCGTGAACTGATGAATGTGCTCAGTTAGAAAGCTGTACGCGCGACGGTCCTGAAAGTTAGCATTCGGATCTGCCGCCGCTGTCGGAAAAACGCTTGTGGAAAAGGTTGGAAAATCATGGATCACCAGGCGGTGTGAGATGCGGTCTCTCTCGCTGAAATTGTGATCGAACTTGGCTGTTGTTGTCGTGATGTTAAGCGCGTTGGTGGCGTTTGCCACAAAGTTGTTCGCACCCTGTAGGTTACTGGGCGGCCGATTTGGCAGGGGATAGAAGCTTGTCAGAGCCGCTCCTACCGGGTCCATCCGCGCTTGGGGAATGCGGTTGTTGGCGAACTGGATCCGCGGATTCGTGAAGGGGTCAAACACCTGTTGCAGGTTGCCGTTGTTTAGCCTGCTCTCGCTGAAATCCCCGTCGCGCTGGAGAAGGGTGGGCACCGTTAAGTTTCGGACCGTGCCGATCCGCTGGCGTTGCCATTCCGTAGATACAAAAAAGAACGTCTTATTGCGTCCGTCGTATAGTTTTGGCACGTACACGGGGCCGCCCACAGCAAACCCGAAGACGTTCCAGCGCAACGGTGGCCGGTTCGCTGCAAAGAAGTTGCGAGCATCGAGTTTCTCGTTGCGGAAGAATTCGTACAGCGAGCCTTTCAGCTGGTTGGTGCCAGAGCGGGTAGTGGTGAGCACAACGCCGGACGAGGAGTTGCCGTACTCTGCCGAATAGCCATTCTGGAGAATCTTGATTTCCTGCACTGCTTCGACGGGTGGGTTGAACAGGGCCTGTGGCGCTTCCAGGGCGACGTTCGACGCATTCACGCCATCTAGCATCCACTGCTGCTGGTCAGCACGACCGCCCGCAATCGAAACGCGAGGGCGGATGACGTCGCCTTGGACGAAGACCGCGTTGCCCATCAGGCCGAGCAACTCGCCGACGCGGCGTCCGTTGAGAGGCATATCTGAAATCGTTCGGTTCTCAATCAATTGCCCCACCGTGGCGGATTCCGTGTCGAGCATCGGCGCACTGCTATCGACGGTTACTGTCGTGGTGACCTCACCCACCGTTAGCGTGATGTCGACGCGCGCCGTTCGGCCGAGTTCCACCACGATCTGCGGGCGAACCTGGCTTTGGAAGCCTTGGGCGCTCACCTCAAGACTGTAGGAGCCGGACGACAGGTACAGGAACGTATATTCGCCCCCGCTATTGGCTGTGGCTGTTTGGGTAACGCCGGTAGCGGCATTCACAAGTGTGAGTTGTGCCCCGGAGACCCGGGCTTCGGTGGGATCGACGACGATTCCCGTGATGGAGCCCGAGGATGTCTGTGCAGTGAGTGGAAGCAGGGAACCTAATGCGACAGCAAATGATAACAGCAAGACGCGAGCAATCGCTCGGCGTCCCATTACGCTGTACATGTCCTGTTCGAAAAGTTGAAGAGCATTAAACCCAGCGTGAAGCATGCGCCGGAATATATCACAGACTCTGCCCTACAAAAGAAAGCATTAGTAGAAATTAATGTGTGTGTCGGGGAGCGTGGTAAATGCGATACACACCGGTGCATTCTGACTCACCTGCTTGCCCGAGTAGCTGGGCATTATGGTGGACGCATCCACCCGAAAAACAGTGAGATATCCTGCGAAGTTTCGGTTACCTCTTCGATGTGATTTGACCTGAAATTGATGCTTGCTTGAACTTAACGGCAGTCCTGCAATCACTATCAGAGGCGTACCAAGGCGGCCGAAGAAGTTGCCTGTTACTACCGAACTCAGGCACCGCCAACTCGCATTTTTCTTACTTCATCCAGACGATATTGAAGCCAAGCGGGTGCCGCAAGAAAGATCACATTCGTCAACCATCCTCCAATCACCACCGCAAGGAAAGGTGCACCCAAGTCAATACGGGCAGCACCCCAAGTTGCGGTTGCTTCCCTAAGGCTCGTATTGAGCGAAAGAAACGTGGCAATCGCAAAGAAGGAAAACCCAAGTCCCAGGATCATGACTGCTGCGAAGTACGCCAGCGACCATGCATCCGTATCACCTAGCCCAAGAAACAGGGAACTGCGAAAGATAACGAAACCGAAGACCGGAAAGCCTATGGAGAGGATGATCAAATAGAGCAGCGCGCGGGAACCCGGATTGATCTTCCTCACCCAGATGGCCTGCACAATCGTCCACACATACCCGAAGAGGCCGCAGGTAACCAACGAAAGCAGAAGCACTAACCACCAATCCACTGCAGGGATTTTCGGCACACTGGGGGGAATCGTTGCCGGGAGATCGTGGAAGGGCTGTGGAAGAGATGCAGACGATGACGGACTGCTGATCGCCCCGCGTTCCGACGAAGGTTGGGGAAATGCATTACTGAGATTAGCTAGAGCGGCAGCAAGAATTGTCTCCCCACCTCCTTCCGGAATCAGCACCTCGCCAGGCTTAATGTGACCCGACTGCACATATCCGCGGATCGCTTCCTCAGGATATGGGCCATACCGTTCCGTCCCACGCTGCAAGAAGTAATTCAAGTAATCCTCCCCGCAAACCCCGTGCCATTGGATTCATGGCATCGGGAGATCGGCAGCTTGCGTTGTGATGATGTCCCGCCTTCGTCTTGAGAGGTTATCAGAACATGCAACTTGAACAAACTGCTTGCGAACATGACGCACAATGTCATGGGCGACCAAACCCAACGATCGGTGTTTCCAGGAACCGTAGCCAACGCGGCGAACTCTATTGCTGGATTCGGGCTCGGCGACTAGTGCTCGACTACTGCTGCTGTTGACTCTGGCTCCGCAGGTTTCCCTCGGTCCGCCAACGCTTCGAAGCCGGCGATTACATCGAACAATTCCTCGTCGATGCCACTCTGTCGGAGACGATGGTATGTCCCGTTGAGATTGTCCAGGAGTTCGTCGATGTTCTTGTCAGCACGCTGCATGGCCGCCAAGCGGCTCACGTTCTCGCTGGCTAGTGATTCGGCGCATGCCCTGAAGATCGAAACAAAGAGATACTCGCGAATCAGCGCCCGAAAGGTTTCTGTGTCGCTGCCCATCAGCTCGGGCAGGTTCTTCGTTGGCCAGGAAAGCGCGGCGATCTCTCGCCACCAGGTTTCGTCCAACGGCAGCAGCCGCTCACTCACGGGTTCGTAAGCCGCTCTGGATCTAGATCCGTTGTAGAAGAGATGGAGCTCCGCAACCTCCCCATGGCTGCGAATCGCCTCGGTTTCCGTCAGGATCTGGCCGACGAGCGGAGTGATCGCCTTGACAGAATTTGGCACAGGGAAGAGCCCAGCGAGTGGCAGGCCCGCATCCTGCAAGCGGGCATAAACACGTTCGCCGACCGCCCAAATCCGGGGTGTATCCGGCAAATCCGCCAGGGCCTTCACCGCATGAACCGCCACCACATCGTTGAATTGGCCCACCAAGCCCTGGTCTGTTCCGAAGACTACCGCGCTGATCGCACTCGCGTTTCGTGGCCTGGTCTCACCCGTCATCAATGCCGCCAGGCCGGGGACACGAAAACAGACACCCAACCCCAGTTGTACTGTGCGGTAGTAGTCGCCCAGTGCCCGCACTGATTGCTCGTACTGGCCGATGCTAGAAGCGGCCAGGGCCTTCATGGCGCCTACCACGGATTGCAGATTCCCGGCACTGTCGATCTTGCGGCGCAGCCCTGCGACGGTATTGCTCATGACGTGAACTCTTGGATCACCTTGCGGGCGATCTTGATGATCGTTTCACGGTCTTCATCCCTCAACTTGTCGGCGCTATCCAATCGTGCGCGCACCTCCGCCGGGATCTCGTCGGCTGCTTTGCGAACGGCCTGCTCGGCATCGGCCATTCGGTGAATCGGCACATCGCTGAAGAGTTCGGCGGTCAAGGCCAGCAGCACGGCGATTTGCGCGGACACGGACACCGGAGAAAATTCCGGCTGTTTGAGGCAGGCCCGGATGCGCAAACCATGCTCGATGACTTTGCGGTTATCTTCATCCAGGCGGGCGCCGAACCGGGCAAATGCCTCGAGTTCTTCAAATTGAGAGTAGGAAAGCTTCAGGTCACCCGCCACCGCCCGGAAGGCTGCGCGTTGTGCCTTTCCGCCAACGCGCGATACCGATTTGCCAACATCGACCGCCGGCAGCACGCCCAGTTGGAAAAGCGATGGGGAGAGGTAAATCTGCCCGTCCGTAATGGAGATCAGGTTCGTTGGGATGTAGGCGGAGATGTTCTGCGCCTCCGTTTCGATGATGGGCAGAGCGGTGAGCGATCCGCCGCCGAGTTCCTTACGTAGGTGGGTGGCACGCTCCAGCAGCCGCGAGTGGATGTAGAAGATGTCGCCTGGGAAGGCTTCCCGGCCGGGCGGCCGTCGCAGCAACAAAGAAAGCTCACGATAGGCGCGGGCATGATGGGTAAGATCGTCGTACACGATCAACACATCACGGCCTTGCTCCATGAAATGCTCGGCGATGCTGGTTGCCGCGTATGGGGCGATGTAGGCAAGGCCTGGAGGATCGTTGCCCTCGGTGACAACCACAACGGTGTAATCCATTGCGCCCTTATCGCGGAAGGTTGCCACCACTTTTGCGATGGCGGACGCCCGCTGGCCAATGGCGCAATAAACGCACAGGACATCTTTGCCGCGCTGATTCAGAATGGTGTCAATCGCAATGGCGGTCTTGCCCGTCTGCCTGTCACCGAGGATCAACTCACGCTGACCGCGGCCGATAGGGATGAGCGCGTCAATGACCTTAAGCCCGGTCTGGAGCGGCAGGGTGACCGGTGCGCGATCCATAATGGCCGCTGCAGGACGCTCGATAGGCAGGCGCTTGTCTGAGGCCACCGGCCCTTTGCTATCCAGAGGCCGGCCAAGTGGATCGATCACGCGTCCCAGCAATCCGTCGCCCACCGCCACGTCCATCACGCGGCCCGTGCGCTCCACTTCGTCGCCCGCGTGCAGGTGCCAGTATTCGCCAAGCAGCACGACACCGATTTCGTCTTCATCCACGTTGAAGGCGATGCCGAAGACATCACCGCGAAACTTCACCAACTCGTCAAACCCGACGCCGGGCAGGCCAGAGACCAGAGCGATGCCGGTGGACACATTCACGATGGTGCCTACCTCATGCGGCCTCAGTTGTGGCGCAAAGCTTTCGCGCCCCTGCTTCAGACCTGAGAACGCGCGGTTCAGGGCGATTTGCACGGTTTCGTGCTGCTCGCTCACTGGACCACCTCATTAGCGGCACGATTTCTCTCGGGTTTGGACTGCTGCTGAAGCAGTGCGTCCACGTGTTTCTTAAGGGACGCGAGATAGTCCGCTATGCTCCAGGCAATTTTTTGCCCGTTCGCGGTAAGTTCGATGCCGCTGATGAGGTCGGGCGCAGTCTCAAATCGGACTTGGATTTCATCCGCGAAGGTTTCATTGAGCGCACCTTGTATCGCGGCCTGTTGCTCCGGGGGCAGATCAAAGGCGCTGCGGACAAGTGCCGCGCCCGGTTGTGTACTGAGTGCCGTGGCCAGCCCCCCCTTGGTCTCATCGTCCAGACCACGCAAGCGGTGCGTGAAGGCCTCGCTCATGCGCTCTTCCAGACTAGTGCCGGCGAGGTCGGTCAGCGTCTTTCGCGCGATGGAAAACACCTCTTCCCGGGTCCGCCGACTAAGCTCATCGCTGAGGCTCAACTGTTCGCGCTTCAGCGACTCCATCTGCTTCGCGCGCAGGGTATCCGCAGCCTGCCGCGCTTCGTCAAGCAGGCGTTGCCGTTCCGCGGTTGCCTCGTCCTTAGCCTTACTTAAGAGCGCATCCCTATGTTGGTTGAACTCCTCGTTCTTCTTCTGGAATTCGTCGCGTTCTTTCTGGGCCTCGCTCTGTTTCGTGCTGGCGTCCGCCAGCTCATTGGCAATCTGTTTCTCCCTTGAGTCAATGGCATGGAGGATGGGTTTGTAGAGAAAACGCTGGAGCAACCACACCAGGATGAGGAAGTTGACCACCTGCGCAGCGACGGTGAACCAGTCAATCAACATAAGCTTACTTTCCGGCGGTTTGGGCGATCACGTGGTTCCAGAACGGATTGGCGAAGATAAGAATCATCGACACAACAAAACAGTAGATGGCCGTCGACTCGATCATGGCCAAGCCGACGAACAGTGTCCGGGTGATCGTGGCGGAGGCGTCGGGCTGCTGGGCCAGCGAAGTCAGCGCTGTCGCCACCGCCCTGCCTTCTCCCAGCGCCGGGGCCATCGTGCCGAATCCGGTTGTGATGCCGGCCGTTACAATCGATGCCATCGCGATGATCGTCATATCGTCCATAGGGTCCACCTTGCTTCCTGGCGTTGTTGTTTCATTGGTTGTACTCAGGTTCGGAGTCAGGTTGACGGACACGCGTCGCGGCCGCAATGTAAACCGTTGCCAGAATAAAAAAGATATAGGCTTGCACCATACCTGTGAGAAGTCCCAGCGCTGACATGATTACCGGGAAGAGGAAGGGCGTGATGGTGAGCAGAATGCCTACGATCATTGCACCACTCATCATGTTGCCAAACAGACGGACGGCCAGGGCCAGCGTGCGAGAGACCTCACTGATGATATTGAACGGCAACATGATGAACGTGGGCTGTGCATAGGATTTGAGGTAGTTGCCGATGCCCCGCTCGTGGATGCCGAAAAACGTGACGGCCACAAACACGCAGAGCGCCAGCGCCGTCGTGGTGGAAAGAGAGCCCGTGGGAGGCTGATAGCCGGGAAAGATGGTGCCGATGGCGGCCATCGCGAGGAAGAGGAAGAGCGTGGCCAGAAACCCGAGATACCTCTTGGGGTGACTGAGGCCAACCTCTTCAATTTGCTTCTCGATGGCGATGATGATGATCTCGAGAAGGTTCTGCCATCGTTCGCGTTCCAACCCAATGGAGAGGTTACGGGTAATCAGTTTCGCACCTACGGCCAACACCAACATCAAAGCCCATGTGAACACGATGGTGGCGTTGAGTTTGAAGAACCCGTATTGCCAGAAAATGATCTCGTCGGGGCTAAGGCGCATGAGCTGACTCCTTGGCTGGGGAGATGTGATGCTCGATTGGCGGGCCAGCGAGGCGCGTCACGAAAAACCGCGCGACAACGAACCCGACGAGACACGCCAGTAGCCTGTCCCAGCTACCGCCCGATGCGAAATAGATGCCAGCCACAACAACACCAGTGCGCAGCAGGAGACTGGAGAGAAACCAAAGCCCCGGCCTTTTTGAAGCAAGGCCCCTCCGCACCGTGTACCAAAGGCCACCGAAGAAAAACACCCCAAGCAAAACACCCGCGCCCCCCATCAGAAGAAGAATCAGGTATTCATTCATCGCGATCCTCCTGTTCGTCCTGGATGGCCTTGTCCTCCTTCGACACCCAATGCCATGCATTCCAACATCCAACGGCGAGTCCCGCGACCAGCAGTGCAAGCGTCCAGGAGCGGTCTCCTGGATAGTGCTGGTCAAGCCAGATACCCAGTGCCGCGCCGAGCAACGTCGGGATCGCCACTGACCAGCCAATGAGCCCCATCATGCCCAAGCCAAACCAGACGGTTCTGGTAACATGGCGCTGCGCACGGAGTTTACGCGCTGCCTTCGCGCCAACCTCCCGGCTGAGCGGCAGGTTCGGATTCACTGGCCTGGTTTGGCGTTCGTCACTCATTCTGAAAGTCCACCATGCGGCGGATAAGGCCGCTCTCCATCTTTGCCAGAGCCGTACGTATGCTCTGCTCCCGTTCGTCCCGGTGCCGGAACTCGCGGTCCACCGCCTCGCGCAGGTGGCCGAGATCCTCTCCCGCGATGGCATTGCGCACGGACACCAGCACATCCAGGCCGGTCTTGATCATCACCCCTTCATCCACCGCAAGGTAAACCTCGCCCTCCGCGTCGTTTTCGTAGATCAAAATTCCCGGCGGAAGTGCTGCCACGCAATCGAGCCGCTGCGGCAAAAGCCCGAACGAACCCTCACGCGTTTCGGCGACGATACGGGTCACGCCCGCCTTCTCGGCGAACACCTGGAACGGCAGGAGAACCTTAAGATTCATGCGTGGTGACTGCACGTTTGACCTCGGGTGTGGACTGCTCATCCGGATTTTGCGCCAGCGCGGAACCACCACCGGACGCGGATTCCTCTGGCTCAGCTTCAGGGGAGTCTTTGCGTGCGCGCCTGCCGGCCTTCGCTTTCGCTTTCGCCTCGTCAACTGTCCCTATCATATAGAGCGCGCTCTCCGGATAGTCTTTGAATTCATCCAGCAAGATACGCTCACAACCGTCCAGCGCATCTTCAAGGCTCACCAGTTTTCCTTTCAGCCCTGTAAACTGCTCGGTGGTGAAGAACGGTTGGGTGAGAAAACGCTCCAGGCGGCGAGCACGGGCCACCACGTTACGATCCTCTGGCGATAGTTGCTCCAGACCGAGCATCGCGATGATGTCCTTGAGTTCCGCGTACTGCGCGAGCGTCCGCCGGATCTCCTGCGAAAGGCGGTAATGCCGTTCCCCGGCGATTCCGGGCGTAGCCATTTTGGAATTCGATTGCAACGGATCGATGGCCGGATAAAGTCCTTCGCTTGCCCGTTTACGCGAAAGCACAATGGACGCCGAAAGGTGGGAAAAGGTATGCACCGCAGCCGGATCGGTGAAGTCATCCGCCGGCACATACACTGCCTGGATCGACGTGATGGCCCCGGCATCGGTGTTGGCGATGCGTTCCTCCAACCGCGACAACTCGGTACCCATCGTGGGCTGGTAGCCGAGGCGGGACGGCATTTGCCCCATCAGGCCGGATACTTCGGAGCCGGCCTGGATGAATCGGAAGATGTTGTCGATCAAAAGAAGCACATCACGGCGCTCGTCGTCCCGGAAATACTCGGCCATGGTTAGCGCCGCGTGGGCCACGCGGAAACGGCTGCCGGGGAGTTCGTTCATCTGACCGAACACCATCACCATGTTGGGCAATACGCCCGCTTCCTTCATCTCACGATAGAGTTCCTCCCCTTCGCGGCAGCGTTCGCCGATGCCGCAAAACAGGCTCACCCCGTCGTGGTGGCCAACCATGTTGTGGATCATTTCCGTTAGCAGCACGGTCTTGCCCACGCCTGCGCCCCCGAACAGTCCGGTCTTGCCGCCGCGCTCCAGCGGCACTAGCACATCAATCGCCTTAATGCCCGTCTCAAAGACCTCGGACTTGGTAATACGTCGGGCCAGTGGCGGCGGGGGATTATGTATGGTTCGCCACTCAACGTCGGACACGTCTCCCTGGCGATCGATTGGGTTTCCGAACACGTCGAACATTCGGGAGAGAATGCCCTTGCCCACCGGTGCCTTTATCGGGCCGCCGGTGTCCCTAACCTCCATACCCCGCGCGAGACCCTGCGTGGGTGTCAACGCGATGCCACGCACGTGACGCACATCGAGTTGCGCATGCACTTCGATGGCGATGCTCCAGTCTTTTCCCGCGCGCAGCAAAGAATGGATCGCGGGCAGATCCCGGTCGAACCGGATGTCCACAACACTGCCGCGCACCGAACTCACGGAGCCAAAATTCGGTAGTGCGATTGAGTTTCCCATAAATACTTCCGCCGTCCCCTCTGTTCAGGCCTCCGTACACGCTTTGCTTTCTGTTTAGCCTTCAGGCTCCACTTGCAAGTGTGGATTTCCGTTAGATCCTCGCCATGGTTTGCGATGAAATGTTTGGGATTACAGGGTTGGGGTTTTTAGGACGCTACACTTCCTACACTAACTCATTGGACGAGGATCCGCCTGTAGTGCGAGATTCCTTGTCGCTAAGAACCCGGTTCAAGTGCCTTCGCAGAGACGAATTGTTTGCGAGCGGAGGTAGCTGATGTAGGAGACGCGGAAGTTCTTGGCCATCGAGCCTGGTCGCTCGGGAACAGCGTGCAGGTGAACGCGATTGAACATCAGGGAGTGCTCCGGATGCGGCGGCGCACCTCGCTTGCCGAAGCGTCCAGTGATTCGAGGCAGACTTGCCGATTGAGATGGTTCACGACGATATTTCGCAGGAAGTGGCTGCATGCGCTCAATTTAGCTGACGCTTTCCGTATGCGGGGCCAGGGCTTCCAGCAGCAGTTGTGCTTTCGCTTCTAGCCGTTCAAGGTCCTCGGGGTCAAGGATGGTGCGTCGGGCTGTTCGTGCTGTCGCCTCGGCGTGTTGGCGCAGGGCGGCTCTTCTTTCCGGGATCGCGGTGCGGGCGCTAAGAATTTCCATCTTGGCGACAAGCGATTCCAGCATCGTGGCATTCCCTGCGGAACTGCGACGAATCTGGTGCATGGCGTCGGCCAGGAGGCTAGAGTAGGTGGGGCCGGCAAGGATCAGCCTCGGTTGCCCTGCATCGTCGCGATAGACGGTCTGGATCTCGCGTTGGCCCAGCCGAAAGAGAATGGCCGTCAGGTAGTCCACGCACATCACGGCAGTAGTGCTGTCGTTGATGCCAGGCGAGAGCGCCTTCAGGGCTACATCGACGATTTGGCGGATGCCGAATGCCGTGTCCTGCTCAATGGTGCGCTGACGCCCAATGGTGTGGCAGGCAGCAAGCCGGACCTTCATCGGTTCGTCGATAACGCTCAAACCATGGACCGAGAGAAGTGGCGCTCCCTGGATGACGAAATCTCCCACACTGCGGTCCAGGCGCACGATGGTGCTCCGCTCCACCGCAAAGCGCACCAAGCCATTGATATCCAAGTTCTGTAGATAGCCGTTCGTTCTCGCCGGAATCCTCTGCCAGATATCGCCGGCCAAGCCCGCGTCTGGCAGTTCCTGCTCTTCCCGGGCGATCTCCGGATAAAGCCGGTCCACGGTGCGCAGCGTGTCCTCTGCCGCCGCGGCAATGATGTGCACTGCCTGAATGGAGGTGGAGATGTGATGAATGAAATAGATCAGCGCGCCGATGCCGACGAAAGCCAGCACAAGGCCTGCCAATGCGGAGATGGCGGGCACAAAGGCTCCTTCGTCTCCACCACGGATCGTCCGCAAGACCACAAGGCAGTAGGCGAAGACGCCGATCATGAGACCCAAGACCCACTGGTTCACTGAGTCGCGCATGAAGTTGCGAAGGACCCGCGAGGTGTACTGGCTGGAAGCGAGGGAGAGCGCGACAACGGTAATGGAAAACACCACGCCCACTACGGTAACCATGGAACTGGCAACAGTAGTCAGGAGTCCACGGGTTCCGTCGGCGCCAGCGCCAAAGACGCGCGGCCAGCGAGCGAGGAACTCGTGGCCAATCGCGGAGTCCACTTCAATGAGGAGGAAGGCGAGCGCGACCGCAATCACGACAATCACGCTCGGTAGGAACCAGAGGCTTGCACGAACATTCTGCCAATGTTGGACGATCTTGAGCATGAGAGTCGACTCCGGTTTCCCAGCCGGATCCATCGGTCCGCTGGTTCACCCTAAGTGTACTCAACTCATCTTTGCTTGGAATACCTACGGAAGGGCCTGTACCGGCAACATTCCGGTGGACTCGTGCCTTGTCACAGAAATACGAAGCCCCAAACTACCTATTCCGGATCATGCACGAGAACCAGGCGGACGCGCATTTCGTTGGCGTCAATCTTTGTGGGCGGGAGCGTCGCCACATAGCCGATTGCCGCCCCCGGAGAAAACTGCCATTGAGGCTCTCTTGCGCCCCCCGAAGAGGATCCATCGCTCACCAAACAGGAAGGCGAATATGGCAACTGGTGCCGGCCATTGGTATGCCCTTCTGCACTGTCATCGATGCTCTGATGCACTGACACCCTGGATCGCATCGCGCGGTGGCAGATAGGCGGTTCAGGCTGACGCTGTAACCTGGGCGGCTCTCCTGGCTTCGTTACGGAACGGAAACGAAGCTCAAGAATCTGCTTGCCAAACGCGGCAAACCGCTGCAAACTGGGGAGAATTTTCTATTAGGAGGCGTATGACGCCGCCAAAGTTCCGTTATCTAATTGCAACTGTTTTAGGCTTTTCGTTGATAAATCTTTCCGGGCTGGCAACAGAATGGGTGAAGCTCAAGTCGCCGCATTTTGAGCTTTACACTTCCCAGCCAGAGGAAAGCGGCCGGGAAGCCCTAGCGCATTTCGAACGGCTGCACAACGCGTTCCGTGCACCGGGGTCCAATCCGAAACGCATCTTCCCGCCGGTCCGCGTGATCCTCTTCAGCGGATTCAACGAGTTCGGCTTCTACAGCCCCGGAGGTATGGCCAATGCATACTACTCCGCGTCGGGAATGGGAGATTCCTCCCACGACCACATTGTGGTGAGTGGCTTCAACAAGGAATCGAAGGGCGTCATCAACCACGAATTTAGCCACCTTGTCTCGCGCGAGAACGGGTGGCGCATGCCGTTGTGGTTCGAGGAAGGCCTTGCCTCCTACTACGAGACGCTGGAGTTTCAGGACGGGGTGATGGTTAGCGGCAAGCCCCATGAAAAGCACCTGAAGCTGCTGCGGAACAAGAAGTTCCCGCTCATCGGGCTGGGCCAGCTCTTCCAAATCCGGTATGAGGACCGCCGGTCTCAACCGGGACATCACGTTAATGCGCTCTACGTGCAGGGCTGGGCGGTGGTTCACCTGCTGGCAACGAATCCGAAATTCGCGCCTAAGTTCCCGGAGTTCCTGCGCGCCGTCGCCGCGGGCGGAGCCACCCATGAGGTGCTGGCGTCGGTCTACCAGACCACCGCCGCGCAGCTTCGCGAGGATTTCTTCGCGCACATAAAACAGCCAGTAGACAAGGGCAACGCGGAACCAGTGAACACTGCCGTGGATGCGTCAAGCTATGTGCGTATTCCCATTCAGTCCTGGGAAAGCCGTCTGGTTCTCACGGAGCTGCTGGTTAGTCTGGAAAAGTACGTGGAGGCCGAAAAGGAGTATGCCGATCTGCGGCGCGAGTTTCCGAAAACCGCGGAGATCGATGACGCATTTGGCGCATTCAAGGAGATGCGCGGCGAGCGCGCAATGGCCATCCGCTACTACCAATCCGCAATCGAAAAGGGCAGCAGGAGTCCGGACACTTATCTGCATCTGGCCGAACTTCAGGATGGCGGAAACCTCAAGCAGGCCTTTGCGCTGCTGGACGATGCGATCCGGAAGGAGCCGGAGAACTGGCAACTTCGTTCCTCTGCCCTGCAGTGGGCGGTGCGGCACCGCCGCTACGACAAAGGCGCTGACTACGCGGGTAGCTTCCAGTCCGTGGCGGAGCAACCTTCGTTTCAGTTCCATCTTGCCGCGGGTACGGCTCAACTCCGTGCCAGGAATCCCGAGGAGGCTAAGCGCTTCGCAGAACGCGCCCGCGAACTCGCCGCGGAAGCCGCCGAGCAAAGGCAGGCCGAGGACCTGCTGGCGAGCGTGGATTCGGCCATGGACCGTCGCCGTGCAGCGAACCGCCTCGCGTCTGACGTCGGGCTAGAGACTCCTGGCTCATCAGGCGCCGCAGCCGAAGTGCCGCCCGTGGATATCGATTATTCCAAGGACGTCGCCATTGATAATCAGCGCATCAGCCAAACCCTTGCGGTTTTCGTACGTGACCGCGGTGGAAAAATCGTGGAAGGCACTCTAAAGGAACTTCGCTGCGGGCAAACGGAGGCCCTGCTGGTGATCGCCGCCGCCGAGGGACCAATGGCGTTCGCAATCGACGATCCCTCGAATATCCTGATCACCAAAGGCCACCAGCATGAGGCAAACCACGACTTCCGCTGCGGGCCACAGGAGGCCGAGCGGGTTCGCGTTGGTTTCGAACCCGCGGCCCAAGGCACCCGCGCCGGCTTCCTGCGCATCCTTGAGTTTGAGCCGTAAGCGCGCTTCGGCTGCCAGCTTCGTAAGGCCTTGGGACCGGCAACGGGATCAGTGTCGGCAGCTTCACAGGGGGCCACTCCCTGCGCCGGCCCCACAAGCGACACCCGATCACGAGAATCGATCCGGTGGTAATGATTTGTATGCCAAGTGAACAGGAGTGTGCCTAGCCGGGGCCGGAGGGGGACATCGTCCGATATCGCTGCTGCCCGGCGACGCGCTGCTTCAGCATCTCTTGGAAGTCATGCCAGCCCTTTGCGCTGAGCCGTTGTTCCATCTGCTTCAGGCAGCGGTCAAGCAATGCTTCCGTGGCGCGGGTCTTGGATGCTTCCACGCTTTCCCGCGTTGGCATGGCGCCGGGCATTCCGCTTGCACTGGGCCCACCATTCGCTTGCCTCGCTTGCCGTGCGTTCACTGCCATGGTCTGCCGGGCAAGTGCCTGATGCTCTTCGTCGATGCTCTGCAGGAAGGCGGCATGCTCCCGCAGCACGTGGGCGCAGTTGTGCCAGTCCGCGTCGGAGGCCTCAGCGCCCCGGGCCAGCAGACGCTTCAGCAGCACTACGGGGTCGCCTTCCCCCAGCGAGTTTGGCCGGAAGGGATACAGCAGCTGATGGAGCGCCACGCGGGGTCCACCAGGGGACAAAAGTCATCCACCGAGGGCGGCACATGATTGGCCAGGAGCGCAGGACGGCGGAATGCGCGTGCCTCGCCAGACCGGTATATCCCTTTGCCGGATGCGAGCGCGCAAACCCCTTGCAGCGCCGCCACGCGGGTGCTGGCATGAGGACTCCCAAGCAGGGTTACCAGGTATGGCAGCGTATCCGGCCCGCGGGCCTGCGCTAAGCCTTGCGCGAAGCTCGACTCCAGCAACGGTTCCATATCTTCGTGAAGTGACATCCGTCCGGCCACATTAATGGACCGCGGACTGGCAGAGAGAGCCCACGCTCGCAGCGCCTGGTGCAGCTTCAAAGGGCGCATTGCCCGATGATAGGAGGCATAGTCGCGTTCCAACTCCTTCAGTGCGGAAAAATCCTGTAATTGCCGCAATCCGTGAATACCCACCAGGCGCACGTGGGGAGAGGGTGACTTCAGCAGCGCAGAGTATTCCGAGCGCAGTGGGCGCGGATCCACTTCCGCCATCAAAGAGATAGCCTGCTGGAAGTGGCCCGCAACGACACTGGGGTACCAGCCAACTGGCTGTGGCCTCGCGGCTGCCTCGTCCAACTGCGATCCATAGGCCGTCGCCCAGAACTGGATGGCCGCCAGCACCTCCGACACCAGCGCCGCCTCAACCGGAGTGCGGCCACCCGATGGTGGTTTGGGGGCAGCGGCGGTTTCGGCAGGCAGAGGCAATAGGTATCCGCGCAAATAGGCTGGCGCTCCGGGGAATCGCACAAGAAGGGGCGATCCGTTCGCATCCAGAAAGAAGATGCCGTACTGCGACATCGCTACGGGTTCGTCCGGCCTCTGATCCGTGCCCGCGGGACGAGGGAAGGGCCACTGGAGTGTCAAGGTCTGTCCGGGCTGAAGGTCGCCGTTGAGTGCCCATCCCCGAGACCGACCC
>CAZUAX010000055.1:0-2759 GCA_964618435.1 uncultured Solibacteraceae bacterium | reverse complement strand
GAGACCGACCCGAGATTCCAATGCATTCCGACGAGCGCTACGTGTTAGCGGTCCGACAGCCGGTCAGCCCGCTAACGTATCGGTTTCTAGGTTAAGGCGCCCCGATTTCCGGATTTCCCCAGGAATGGCGCCTGAAGCCGAACGTGTAGGGCGCGGATCTCAGCCGCGCGAGGAGGTGGCGGCAGGGACGAAGCGAATTTGCAGATCACTTCGTGGGGCGCAGCACCGCAACCCCACCCGTTCGATGTACTTCCCGAAGGGTGCCCCGCTCGACCTCTCGGGCGATCTCAGCGTGTAGCAGGGTCCGCTCAGAGAATGACGTGTCCGGACTCCGGACAACCACCACCGGAGCTTGTGCGAACTGGGCGATTGGGACGGAAAAGTAGGCTTGTAGCGCCCCGGCAGGAGGGCCTTGCTCGTAAAACAGCCGGTACGGATCGATGGTAAATCCGCGCAAGGCCTTGCGCCCGGTGTAGAGGTGCATCAGCGGATCCAGGTTGCTGATCAGGATCGTATCCGCGGTGGTGTGGCGACGGATCCACGCGGCGGTGTCCTGCAATTCCGTCCAGGTTTCCCCCCTGTTGGGGAGCCAGGCGAAAAACCCGCTTTTCGTCGCAGCCTCCGCGCGCTGCCAGGAATCCACAACTGCCGGTACCGAGAGCAGCAGGATGACTGCAGCCAGAGCAGCGGGAGCGAAGCGGGCAGTCAGCCAGTGGCGGGGAATCGCCTGCAGAGCAATCCAGACGAACACTGGAAGAACGGTCACCACAAACCGCAGCGGCGGCCAAAGCCAGCATTGCAGCAAACCAAAGTAGGCCAACGCGAACCAGGCAGTGACTGAGTTTTGACGGAGGCTCCGAATGAATCCGGCGAGCAAGACACCGAAGCTGAGGAGCATGGTGACCGGGCTGAGCGCCGCAGGGAATGACCAGATGAGGTTCGGGGATTGGACGAACATCAGCAGGTTGGCTAGCAGCACTCGGAACTGATGCGAAACGGTGGGGACCACTTCCGTGGAAAACAGATGCCAGCTCGCATAGTTGTCGACGCTGTAGTAGCCTTCACCCCGGTGCTGCAGCACCCACCAGGCCCAAGGGGAAAGCAGCGCGCCCACCACGACGGCGAAGACGCACAGGTGCTTCCAATCCTTCCGAAACACCAGCCAGGCCGCAAGCGCGACAATGGCGGTGATTCCGATCGCGCGGGTAAGCATGGCGCCCGCCACCAAGGCGCCGGCTAGCACAATGTGGCGGGTGGTAAAGCCGCCACTGCGGGTTGCCCTCTCCAGCAGGGCCAGCGCCGCGGTGACGAAGGCCGCGAACATTGTCTCTGACAGCAACGCCGTGGACAGGTACACGGTGTAGGGCGAGGCGGCCACGGCGAAGCACACTGCGATTGCCACGAGCGCGGGGAGTCTCAGCAGGCGCAGCAGATAAAAGGAGACCAGCAACCAGGCCAATGCCCAAAAGAGCGGGACCAACTTCAACCAGAAAACGTTCTCGGGAAAATCCGGTAGCAACGTCCAAATCGCCGCCAGGAGCATTGGAAACGCGGGAGGGTATTTGGTTTGCGGGGGTTCACCCGGCAGGTTGGTAAGCCGGTAGCCATGGCCTTCGGCGAGCGAACGAGCCGTAACGGCATAGACGCCGTCGTCATGAAACAAGCCAACGGCTGGGGTGGAGACCGCACGATAGTACGGGATCGCCAAAACCAGGAAGAGGCCGATGGCGAGGAGGACGTGGGCCGCTTTGGGCAACTCCGTTTCTGAAACCGGAGCTTCATTGGCCATCGGGCACGCTCTCCGCGGCAGGAACGAAGAAAGCAACGGTTGGCCGGAGGCCGGTGTCGGCCTGGATACTGCTGGGGCCAAACTCCAGACGATAGCCCGGGAAACTGGAAAGAATGTAGGAGGGGATATCCCGGACATCGGAGGACTGATTTTCGGTGGCGATTACCAGGCGAGGACGAAAGCGACGAATCGTGTCGGCAGCCCCGGCAAGCGCCTTCAACTCGGCGCCTTCGATGTCCATCTTGATCAGGTCAATCCGGTTGATGCCAAGTTCCGCGACGATCTTGTTCAGGGTGGTAAAGGGTAGCCGAATCGTCTGTGGAGCGGTTTGGGGTTCTGGCCGGTCATTCAGAACAAAGGAATCGAGGGCGCTATTGTCATAGGCCTTCATCTCCAGCACTTCTTCCCGGTCCCAAACACCCTTGGGGACGAGGACGACGCGGCCTTGGGCGATCTCGGGCGCAAAGTTGCGGCGGAGAACCTCGACATTCTCCTCCACGGGCTCTATGGCAATCACCTTGAAAGCACCGGCCTGCAAAGCAAGACGGGTATATGTCCCGATGTTCGCACCGCAATCGGCCACCACTGCACCCTTTGGAATGGGCCCGTAGACACCGCCCTGCTGTTCGGTCACCAGGAATGCGACATCCGTGTTCGACGGAGCCCAGAAGTCACCAAGAGAGGTCTGACTTTTGCGGTACGGTCCGTCCGTGCCAACAACCCTTAGCTTCGCAAGCTCCGCGGCGTGGGCGCTCCGGTCAGCCGTGGCAGCGCTGGCGGATTCCATCGCTTCGCTAAAAGTGCACTGAAAGCAGTTGCCGCTCACCAGACTGCGCATCGCACGCAGATGTTGCCACCCCGCCAACACGGCAAGGAGGAGACCCATCACGATCACCAGCAGACTAGCCAGGCGCCGGAGCTTCAAAAACATAACCCTTATGGTCGCAGAATCGCGGCAGGAATTCCGGGG
>CAZUAX010000054.1:13801-24083 GCA_964618435.1 uncultured Solibacteraceae bacterium | reverse complement strand
ACCCCGATAGAAATCTCAGTCTGCTCCATCAGTACGCCGCTGTAGGCAAGGATGGCGGCCAGCGAGACGGTGCCGATGATCTCCACCACTGGGTAGAACCAACCGTATGCGATCACCGTTCTCTTCATCGCGGCCCGATACTCCTCGTTCACCTCCGCAAAGCCGGCGCGCGCACGATCCTGCCGGTTGAAGAGTTGCAGGACGGCGATTCCACTGACGTGCTCGTTTAGAAAGGAATTGATTTTGGCCACCGCGACACGAGTCTGGCGGTATCCCAACTGCGACGCCCGGCGGAAGATCCAGGTCACCACCAGCACGGGAGGCACCGCCCCCAGCAAAAAGAGGGTGAGCGGCACGCTGAGTGAGAACATGGCTCCCACGATCAGCGTCAGCGTGAGGATGTCGGCTACCGCGGTCACCAGTCCGCTGGCGAATAGCTCGTTCAGTACATCTACATCGGTAGTCACCCTGGTGACGAGCCGTCCCACGGGATTCCGATCGTAGTAGGCGAGGTCCAATTCCTGCAGTTTGCCCATCAGGTCGCGACGTACCTGGAACATGGCCTGCTGGCCAGTCCACTGCATCAGGTAGCTTTGGCCAAACTCCAGAGCAAAGGTCAGCAGGAGCGTCACCAGATACAGAAAAGCGATCTGCAAAAGTGCCGTGGCTGGCGATGTGGAAAGCACCGGCTGCAGAAAGTCCGGTACCGGCTGGGCCGGGCTGGAGAGATAGGAATCAATCGCCAGTTTGCTCAGCAGGGGCGGCAGCGTCTGGAGCATGGCGTAAAACGCAATGGCCACCAGCGCGATGGCTACCTGCTTGCGGTAGGGCAGCAGCCAGCGCAGAATGCGGCCCGCCATCCGCCAGTCGTGGCTGGGCCGCAATTGTTCTTCTTCGTGCAGGGAATTCTGGTCCGCCACCCTGTTTATCGTCTCAGATTTGCTGATGAGGGCGGGCTCCTCCGTTCCCTGGTTCCGCAAAAATAAATTGATGAATTCGGCTTCTTTTGTCCACTTTGTCCCCAATAGGGGAAAAAACGGTCTTATACTGAGAATTGAAGTTTTCAGCTGGGGGCCATCAGCCGTCCGGCGAAACGGTTATTTGCAGGAGGAAAGGTAGCGCGATGACCAGACCCAAAGTGACGATTGACGGCAACGAAGCGGCGGCGTACGTCGCGCACCGTACGAATGAGGTAATCGCGATCTATCCCATTACGCCCTCTTCAAACATGGGCGAGTGGGCGGACGAATGGTCAGCGAAAGGCATCCCGAACATCTGGGGCAGCGTTCCCGACGTGATTGAGATGCAAAGCGAGGGCGGCGCCGCGGGCGCGCTGCACGGAGCGCTGCAGGCAGGTGCTCTGGCTACCACGTTTACCGCTTCGCAGGGCTTGCTGCTGATGATCCCGAACATGTTCAAGATCGCTGGCGAGCTTACCGCCACGGTGATGCATGTCTCGGCGCGCACAGTGGCTTCCCACGCCTTAAGTATTTTTGGTGACCACAGCGACGTGATGGCCTGCCGCAGCACAGGCTGGGCAATGCTCTGTTCCAACTCTGTCCAGGAAGTAATGGATACCGCGCTCATCGCTCAGGCGGCTACCGTGGAAGCGCGCGTGCCGATTCTCCATTTCTTTGATGGCTTCCGGACATCGCACGAAGTGGGCAAGGTGGAGCAACTCAGCGACGATGACATGCGGGCCATGCTGCCTGACGAAACCATCCATCAACTGCGCAGCCGGGCCATGACCCCCGACAAACCGGTGCTTCGCGGTACGGCACAGAATCCGGATGTCTTCTTTCAATCGCGCGAGCGCGTGAACCCATACTACGCGAAATTCCCCGGAATTCTGCAAGGGCAGATGGATCGCTTTGCCGCCATCACCGGACGCCAGTATCGTCTTTTTGACTATCACGGCGCTCCAGATGCTGATCGTGTGCTGGTGATGATGGGTTCCGGTGCCACCGCTGCGCAGGAATATGTTGACTACGCCAATGCCAACGGCGAGAAGATCGGCCTGCTGATGGTACGGCTGTTCAGGCCCATGAGTGTGGAGCACTTCCTCGCCGCTCTGCCGGTGACGGTGAAGCACATTGCCGTGCTTGACCGCACCAAGGAACCGGGCGCAGCGGGTGAACCGCTCTATGCCGACGTGCTTACCGCCCTTACGGAAGGCTATCTGGCGGGCAAAAGTCCTCTTCCGGCGCTGCCGAAAGTCATCGGCGGGCGCTACGGGCTGTCCTCCAAGGAGTTCACGCCTTCCATGGTAAAGGCTGTCTTTGATGAACTCCTCAAGGCGGATGCGAAAAATCACTTCACGGTGGGCATCCAGGACGACGTCACCTTTACCAGCCTGGACTACGATCCCAAGTTCTCTGTTGAGGACGACCATACGCACCGCGCACTCTTCTTTGGGCTAGGCGCCGACGGTACGGTGGGTGCGAACAAGAATTCCATCAAGATCATCGGCGAAGATACTGACTTCTATGCCCAGGGCTACTTCGTCTACGACTCGAAAAAGTCGGGTGCGATGACCACCTCGCATCTGCGCTTCGGTCCAAAGCCCATCCGGTCCAGTTATCTAATCTCCGAAGCTCAGTTTGTTGCCTGCCATCAGTTCCCCTTTGTAGAGAAAATCGACATGCTGAGTTCGCTCAAAAAGGGTGGCACCTTCCTGCTGAATGCGCCCATGCCTAAGGAGCAGGTGTGGGCCAACCTGCCTGTGGAAGTGCAGCGGCAGTTGATTGAGAAGCAGGCGAAGTTCTATGTGATTGACGCCTACGATGTGGCGCGCGAGGCAGGCATGGGTGTACGCATCAATACCATCATGCAGACCTGCTTCTTCGCTATCAGCGGTGTACTGCCGAAAGACGAGGCGATTGCGGCAATTAAGGCCGCAATCGAGAAGACCTACGGCAAACGCGGGCGGATTGTGGTAGAGAAAAACTTTGAGGCGGTAGATACCGCCTTGGCTCACCTGCACCTGCTGGAACTGCCCACTGAGGCCGATAGCAGCTTCTCCATGCGGCGCTCGGTGCCGGCAGCCGCGCCAGAGTTTGTACAGAATGTTACGGCCCGCATGATTGAGGGCAAGGGCGACTTGCTGCCGGTCAGCGCCTTCCCTGATGACGGCAGTTATCCCACGGCCACGGCTCAGTGGGAAAAACGTAATATCTCCCTCGAAATCCCCGTTTGGGATGAATCCATCTGTATCCAGTGCGGCAAGTGTGTGCTGGTGTGCCCGCATGCTGTCATTCGTGGCAAGCTGATCGATCCTGCGTTGCTGGAGAATGCTCCGCCCACCTTCAAGACCGCCGACGCCAAGTGGAAAGACTATAAGGACTTCAAGTATTCCCTTCAGGTGGCTCCCGAGGATTGCACCGGCTGCACCCTCTGCGTGGAAGTCTGCCCGGTGAAGAGCAAGACCGAGGTAAAGCACAAGGCCATCAATATGGCTCCGCAGCCGCCCATCCGCGAGCAGGAAAACGTCAATTGGGAGTACTTCCTTTCCTTGCCGGAGTTCGACCGCAACAAGCTCAATACCAAACTGGTGAAGGACATCCAGATCCTGCAGCCTCTGTTTGAATTCTCCGGTGCCTGCACCGGGTGCGGCGAGACGCCATACGTGAAGTTGCTCACACAGTTGTTTGGCGACCGCGCGTTGATTGCCAATGCCACGGGTTGTTCGTCAATCTATGGCGGCAATCTGCCCACCACGCCCTACACCACCAACCCGGATGGGCGCGGACCTACCTGGTCGAATTCGCTCTTTGAAGATAATGCCGAGTTTGGCTTGGGCATGCGCCTTGCCATTGATAAGCAGCAACAATACGCCAGAGAACTCCTGGACCGGCTAAAGGACCTTATCGGAGAGGACCTGGTTTCCGAAACACTGGCTGCGGCGCAAACTACGGGTGCCGAGATTGAAGCCCAGCGGGCGCGCGTCCTGCAAATCCGCGAACGCCTTACTGGGGCCAACTCGCCCCTGGCCCGCGACCTAAAGGCGGTGCTGGAGCACTTGGTCAAGAAGTCCGTCTGGATCCTTGGCGGGGACGGCTGGGCCTACGATATCGGCTACGGCGGCGTGGATCACGTGATCGCCAGCGGCCGCAACGTGAACATCCTGGTCCTGGATACTGAGGTGTACTCGAACACCGGTGGACAGTGCTCCAAGGCCACCCCGCGCGGAGCCGTGGCAAAGTTTGCGGCGGGCGGTAAACCCACAGGCAAGAAGGATCTTGGCCTAATGGCCATGGATTATGGCACCGTGTACGTGGCACAGATTGCCATGGGAGCCAACGATTCGCAAACCGTGAAGGCATTTCTGGAGGCCGAGGCCTACGACGGGCCTTCGGTCATTATTGCCTACTCGCACTGTATTGCTCACGGCTACGATATGAGTCACGGTCTTGACCAGCAGAAACTGGCTGTGGATAGCGGCTACTGGCCAATGTACCGTTACAATCCCTTGTTAGCCGAGGACGGCAAGAATCCGCTCCAATTGGATTCGCGCGATCCCAAGACCCCCTTGAAGCAGTTCACGCAGAACGAAACCCGCTTCACCATGTTGATGCGATCCAACCCGGAAGCGGCCGAGGCCTTCCTGAAAGGCGCGCAGAGAGATATTGAGGACCGCTGGAAGCTCTATAAACACCTGGCATCCATGGAGTACGGTGTTCCGGTGGAAGAGCCCCCGCCTCAGCCCACGCCATCGACACCGGCGGAAGTGGCGGCGAGAAAGGACGAGGTGTAATTGCCATGACTACCGAAACCACATACATGGGACTATCCCTGAAGAATCCCCTGGTTGCCTCGGCTTCCCCGCTTTCAAGGGAACTCGACCACATCCGCCACATGGAGGATGAAGGGGCGGCAGCGGTGGTGCTCTACTCCCTTTTTGAGGAGCAGATTAACGCCGAAAGCCAGAGCTTCGACTATTTCCTGTCGAAGACCGAGGATTTCCACGCGGAGGCTGACTCCTATTTCCCTGAGATGATTGGCTACAACCGGGGCCCGGAGGGCTATCTGGAGCACATTGCTGCCGCGAAGGCGGCTGTGGATATCCCCGTGATCGCCAGTTTGAACGGAGTTTCTCCCGGCGGATGGGCTCGCTACGCCCGCCTGATGGAGGAAGCCGGCGCCGATGCGCTCGAACTCAACATTTTCGTTATTCCTACCGATCTCAACCTATCGAGTGAAAGTGTTGAGGATAACTACGTTGAGGTTGTCCGCGAAGTGAAACGGAACCTGACCATCCCCCTCTCGGTGAAGTTGGGTCCCTATTTCAGTTCCATGGGCAACATGGCGCGCCGTCTGGATGATGCCGGCGCCGATGCGCTGGTGCTGTTCAACCGCTTCTACCAGCCGGATTTTGACCTCGAAGCCCTTGAGGTGGTGCCTAGTCTCAACCTCAGCAGCCCCGAGGAGCTCCGCTTGCGCCTGCACTGGACAGCAATCCTCTACGGCCGGATCCGTTCCGATATCGCCATCACCGGTGGAGTTCACTCTGGCTACGACGTCCTCAAGAGCATGATGGCGGGTGCCTCCGTGGCTTGCGTCACCAGTGCGCTGCTGTGGCATGGCATCGGACAAATCCAGAAAATCCTCAAGGAAATGACAGACTGGATGGTTGAACGGGAGTATGAATCCGTAAAGGAAATGCGAGGCTCCATGAGCCAGCGCTCCGTGCCGGACCCCAGTGCCTTCGTTCGTGCAAACTACATGAAGGTGCTGCAGAGCTACACCCTACGGTCAAGGGTGGGGTAACTGTAGGAAAAATGTTCAATAAGCGGTCCCGGTTGGGTCCACAGCGATAGCAAGTGAAGAGGGGGATCTTCTGAGCGTCGGGCGCTTGGGTGTCCTTTCCTCTTCATTGAGCCCCGCCTGGCGCGGGGCTCAATGTCTTGATATTTTCCAGTCGTCCAAGGGCTCTTTGGCCACTGATTTTGGTAGTTCTGTAACTTTTCAGGCTGCTGAACAATCCATTGAGTTGACGGGTTGTAATTGTAATGGTTCGTGTTACCCTTGTAGATGGCCTCTCTTGCCGCACGAGCCCCATGCTAGTGATGTCACGGAGTTCGTCCGTTTCCTTTCAAGAAGTTACGCTCCATCCAAGACCCCGAAGACCCTTCTGGGGGAGGTGATTTGTCAGTGGATCAGTTTGAAGACCAGTTTCTTAGCGAGACCCATACCCATCTGACCTTGTCGTTTGACGAGGAGGAGAAGTTTTTCGACGCGGATGCCGCCGAAGATGGTGAAGATTCGGCTGCCGCTCCCGTTGAGGAGTCGATCTATACCGACGACCCCGTTCGCGTCTATCTCCGGGAGATGGGTTCCGTGCCGCTACTTACCCGTGAAGGGGAAGTTCGGCTTGCGCGTCGTATGGAGCGCGGTAAACTCCGTATGCAACGCGCCATTAGCCGCTCCAACGTGGTTCAAGTGGCCGCCGTTAGTATTGCGGAACAGGTCCGCAGCAATTCTATGGCGCTCGAAAGCGTGGCCGACCTTGGTGATGTTGAGGAGGGCACTACTGCCTACCAGAAACGCATCAAGGACATCCATGTGCAGTTCGAGGAGCTCATAAAGACTTATCGTAAACTTGCCTCCTCCTGGGAAAAGTACGAGAGCTCCACAACCCAGAACCGCAAGCTGAAGCGCAAGAAACTCCAGCAGGCCATCCGCGAAAAGGTTGCGGTATCCAAGCAGATCCGTGCCATTCCTTGGTACAACAACCACTGGCTCGATTTCACCCGCGAACTGGAGCACACCGTTGACAGTCTCGCGGTGATGCATGCCGAACTTCGCAAGATGGAAGTGTCGGGGGTCAAAGACGTTGGCCGGGTCCGCGAATTGAAGCGCGAAATCCGCAAACTGGAAGCGCAAGCGGGCACCACGTTTGAAGCGCTCACCCACACCATGGAAGTGATCCGTGTGGGCTACATCGAAGCGGAGCGGGCAAAGAAGGATCTGGTAGAAGCCAACCTTCGCCTCGTGGTGTCGGTCGCCAAAAAGTATGTCAACCGTGGATTGCACCTCCTTGACCTTATCCAGGAAGGCAACATTGGGTTGATGCGCGCTGCTGACAAATTCGAATACCGCCGTGGCTATAAGTTCTCCACCTATGCCACCTGGTGGATCCGCCAGGCGATTACCCGCGCCATTGCAGACCAAAGCCGAACGATTCGTATTCCTGTTCACATGAACGAGAGCATGAATAAGTTCCTCCGTGCGACCCGCGAACTTGAAAAGGAACTTGGCCGCGTTCCCACCAACGACGAAATCAGCCGTCGCATGGACATCTCTGTGGAGAAGGTCCAGAAGTTGAAGACCATTTCGCGCGACCCCGTTTCGCTCGAGACACCGGTGGGTCGCGATGGGGAATCCGCGCTTGGGGACCTCATTGAGGACCGCTGGGTAGGTTCGCCTGTCGATGCGGTAATCGACTCCAACGTGCGTGACGAAACCGCGAACATTCTGAAAACCCTCTCCCCGAAAGAGGAAAAGGTCATCCGATTGCGCTTCGGCATCGGCTGCGACCGAGAGCACACGCTTGAGGAAATCGGCCAGGAATTTGATGTCACTCGCGAACGGATCCGCCAGATTGAAGCGAAAGCCCTTCGGCAATTGCGTTCCCCGGAACGCGCCCGCCACCTTCGGGCCTTGCTGGCGGCGCGATAAACCGCCTTTCTCGCAGTAAGCGAAACCTTAGTACAAAGCACACCTTTACGGCGCCCGGAAACGGGCGCCGTTCTCTATTAACCGACACCCATATCTGATATTCTGCGGACATGAACTGGCTGCTAATGGCGTTAGTGGCGCTATTGATCGTCGCGCTTCTTGCCATTGGATGGAATGCGTGGGGTGCGCATGTCGCCCGGCGGGAAACAGCGCAGTTGGCGGAACGGTTGTGGACAGGTCCGTCTGCGCCGCCCCATTCTCGTGGCGAGACGCTGTTCTATGAGTCCCAAGTGGCCGAACTGCCGGAGGTTGTCGGCCGCTATTTCCAGTGGACTTTCGATGACGGTCTGCCGGTGGCTTCGGCTGCTCGCCTGCAGATGGTTGGCCGCATTCGCCTCGGGCGCGGAAAGCCCTGGATGCCCAAGCGCAGCCATGAGGTAATTCGCGCTGGCGAGGGTTTTTTGTGGAGCGCCCAGGTGGAGGCCACACCTTCCATCTCCGGTTCGGATTGTTATGCAGGCGGGCAGGGTGCGATGCAGTGGCGTTTACTCGGAATCTTTCCCGTGGTGAGTGCCTCCCACGAGCAAATCACCCGCTCCGCCCGTTGGCGGTTCGTCGCGGAATACCTCTTCATCCCCGGTGCTCTCTTGCCATCCGACCATGTGCGATGGGAACCCGTCAACGATCACCGCGCCCGCGTTACCGTCATCCACGACAATATCCCGCACCCCATGCAGATTGATTTCGATCCGGAAGGGATGCCCCGCAAGATCAGCTTCCAGCGTTGGGGCGATTTTGAAACGGAGGGCGGCGTTTGGCAGGAAATTCCCTACGCCGTCCGCTGCGAAGGGGTGTTCCGAAAGGATGGTTACTCGCTGCCCCGCCAGTACACCGCCTACTGGTGGGCAGACACAGAGCGCGAGATTCCTGTAGTCGAGTTGGAAATAACCGACGCGGAATTCCGCTAACTCCTCTCCGCATCTCCTGCAGGATCTTGGCCCTCTTGCCAGCCAACCCGGGCGCCTTTCCCAGCCGCAGCGTTTAGAATGGGGCAGTGCCCCGCCTTTCGCATTCTGGGGTGCATCACCGTTCAGCGCGAGGGCAATCTGCCAATGACCAACTATGAACTCCTGGGCCAGTTCTATCTCGGCCGCCGCTACGACCTGGAAACCAAGACTGGCGATAGCCATCCTTTGCTCTATCGTTCCAATGATTTGCTAACCCATGCCGTCTGCGTAGGCATGACCGGCAGCGGCAAGACTGGTCTTTGCGTGGGATTGCTGGAAGAGGCGGCCATCGATGGCATTCCCGCCCTGGTGATTGACCCAAAGGGCGACCTCACCAACCTCCTGCTTACCTTTCCCCAGTTGCGCCCGGAGGACTTCCGGCCTTGGATTAACGAGGACGAGGCGCGCGTCAAGGATGTTTCCCCCGATGCCTATGCCACCAAGCAGGCGGAGTTATGGCGCACTGGGCTGAGCCGTTGGGACCAGGGAAGCGAACGCATCCAGCGACTGCGTGATGCGGCGGATTTCGCCATCTACACCCCAGGCAGCACCGCGGGTATTCCCATCAGCGTCCTTCGCTCCTTCGACGCCCCGGAAGCCGGCATTGTGGAGGACCGAGAAGCCTTCGCGGAACTGGTGAGTTCCACGGCAAGTTCGCTGCTGGGTCTCCTTAAAATCAACGCAGATCCGGTACAAAGCCGTGAGCATATCCTGCTGGCCAACCTGCTAAGCGCGGCTTGGATGGAAGGCCGCGGTCTTGACTTGCCAAATCTCATCTTGCAGGTACAAAAGCCACCCATGCAGCGCTTTGGCGTCATGGACGTGGAAACCTTTTATCCGGAGCGCGACCGGTTCCAACTGGCCATGGCGCTCAATAACCTCATTGCCTCACCCGGCTTCGCGATCTGGATGGAGGGCGAGCCGCTGGATATCGGCCGCTTGCTCTATACGCCTCAAGGGAAGCCACGCATCGCCGTCCTCTCCATTGCCCACCTCAGTGACGCCGAACGCATGTTCTTTGTCTCCATGCTGCTCAACCAGACCCTCTCCTGGGTACGGCGTCAGTCCGGCACCACCAGCCTGCGGGCACTGCTCTACATGGACGAGATCTTCGGCTACTTCCCGCCGGTTTCCAATCCGCCGTCCAAGGCCCCGCTGATGACCCTGCTCAAGCAGGCGCGCGCGTTCGGAATGGGCATCGTCCTGGCCACCCAGAATCCGGTTGACCTCGATTACAAGGGCCTTTCCAACTGTGGCACCTGGTTCATTGGAAGGCTGCAGACAGAGAACGACAAGAGCCGCCTGATGGACGGGCTTTCCAGCGCCTCTGGAGGCGGTGCCTTCGATAAGGCCCGCATGAATGCGATTCTCTCCAGCGTCGGCAAGCGGGTGTTCCTTCTCCACAACGTGCATCAGCCGGAGCCGGTTACTTTTGAGACTCGCTGGGTAATGAGCTACCTCCGCGGGCCCCTTACCCGCCACCAGATCCAGCAGTTGATGGCGTCGCACAAAGCGGCCGCTGTCCAGCCCGTGGCCACCACCCAGGCGGCGTCTGCGGGAGCCGTTTCCGTGGCGTCCGCCGTTCCGCCGCCCCCGCC
>CAZUAX010000054.1:0-13701 GCA_964618435.1 uncultured Solibacteraceae bacterium | reverse complement strand
GTGCACTACAGCCAGGCCAAAGCAGGGGTGGACGAGACGCATAGCGTAGCCCTGCTTGCCACCTTTGAGGATGGAGCCGAGCCCATCCATTGGGACCACGCCGAGGAAGTTCCCCTGGATGCCCGTGATCTCGAAACAGAACCTCTTTCCGGCGCGCGTTTTCTGGAGATTCCATCAGGCATGCTGGATGCCCGCCGCCTGAAGAGTTGGGAGAGTGATCTCCAGCGTTTCTTGTTTACCTCGCGCCCGCTCACCCTGCTGCGCAGCAAGGCATTTGGTGTGGTGTCCAAGCCCGGTGAAAGTGAACGGGATTTCCGCATCCATCTGCGGCAGATCGCCCATGAGCAGCGCGACCAGAAAGTGGCCGCCTTGCGCGCCCGTTACGGAGACCGGCTGGCCAAACTGGAGGAGCGTATCTTTACCGCCCAGCAGCGCTTGGCCAAGGAAAAGGCCGAGGTGCGCAAGGCCCAGGTGGACATGGTGAGCAATGCCGGCAGCGCCCTGTTAGGTGCCATTTTCGGCGGAGGCCGAGGCAGCCTGGTCACCCGCGCCGCTCGTGGGGGCTCCACCGCAGCCCGCGGCTTCGGACGTTCCCAGAAAGAAGCGCAGGACGTGGAGATTGCCGGCGAAAAGCTGGAGCAATTGATCGCGCAGCGCGACGAGATGTTGCAGGAATTACAGACGCAGGCAGACGCCATCGCCCATCAGATGGATCCTTTGCTGGAGGAATTGGAAACGGTATCTATCAAGCCAAAGAAGGCGGACATCGACATCCGCCTGGTGACCCTGGTCTGGCGCCCCCGGGGCGCCTAGGCCCGGCCATCAGCCAGCCGTCCTCAGCAAAAACGCAAGTGCCCGGCCCAACGCATTAGCCCGCATGGCGTCTCGCCAAGGATAAGCCCCGGGGCATAAGCCCAGGCTCCCCCTGGCGGTGGCGAATCTGAATCTACCGGCTGTTCTCCTGGTGCGCTCGCCCGATACCGCAGATGAGAGACTCCTACGTGCGTGGGATCAAAATCAGACGCAGGTGATTGGTAATCAGCAGTTCCAGATACATCAAACGGTCATGGTCGGAAAATGGGTAGCGGTGATTGCCCTACTGGGGCACGTCGTGAGGGACATCAAAGGCAGCAATAATCGCAATACGTGGCATTTCATGGGTATAGTGCCCACCGTAGTGGAATCCTTTCACCCATAACTTGGAAACATGGAGGCTGCCACGGTCGGCTCAGCCAGGCGGGAAATCGAACCGGCCCCATCCCCCTGTAGTGGGTGCGACTGCGAAAACATCTCACCTGATCTTGAGGTTGTGGTTCCCTGGTGCCGGGTGGTTTCCTCACAGGGGAGTGTTCTGGGGCCACGAAACTGGAAGCGCGCCGAACTTCAGGCCGCATTGTTGCGCGCAGAAGGTGTCGCTGTGACGAGCAGGTTGCGGGTACAGGATCTTTGTCGATGGCGCTTTCACTGGGGCTAGCCGAGGGGAGCGTAACGAGCAAGCGCAAGAACTGAGGTTAGGTCATTAGGCTATTCCGGGGCCAGCGGGACCAATCTGCCCCGACGTTTTCCCGGTTTCCCGGGGGACGACATCGAGCGGCAAACGCAGAGAATCCGGCCCACGAAGGCCGGATTCTCGACATCTTAATCGTTGTGCCGCAGACGACGACATGCACTTTGGTTACTCGCTGCTCTGGGTCCTGTCGGCATTTTCATCCGCCCAATCCAGGAAGTTGTCCACTACTCGGACAATCCCGTTTGAGGCATCGTACATATCATCGATATACGATTCGTAAACCGGACGGAAGCTTGCTGTCGGCTTCGACTCAATGAACCGGATAGCATGTTCCGTGTCGCTGGCCAAGCTTTCCATCTTTGGAAGCATCCGCGTCACCAGTTCCGCTTGCCACGTCTTCAGTTCACTCCGGTTCTTGTGCATTTTCGCCACTTCACCCGCAATTTCATTTACCGCGTCGCGCACCAGCATGAGTTTACGGGTGTGAGACTGGTGCGAATACAGAGTGGGGAAGCGGGCGAAGGTCTGCAGGGTCCCGATGTGCTGGCGAGCCTCGCGGGCTTTCACCTCCACGTAGCTCAGTTTTTCATTCACATTGTCCAAGTTGCCCGCCTGCGCAAAGTTCGGTGTCACCATCATGGCGAGCACGGCAAGCAGGGCCATCAATGAAGTTGGGATACGGTTGTTTCGTTGAATCATCGGATTTCTTCTCCTTCACTTGTATGAGGAATCGCATTCCCGGTTCTGTTTCAGAAGAATCGAAATCAGTTCGCGCATTTCAGGGACGCCCATGTTGGGTATTTGCCAAGGGGCGATAGAAACCGCGGTCCTTCCGAAAGCAAAAAGTGGTTGCGTAGCGGCGCTCCCGCATTGGTTCCTCTCGGGGCGCGTTACCTCCAGCGGGAACCCGACATGCACTAGAGGTTTCGCCTCCTTCATGCGGAGGAGCAAGTGTCGAGATCCCTGGCTCTTGGATCGGTTCGGAACATGGGGTAGATTCCTCATTCCCCCACGGCCAGCACTCTGTTCCTCCGTGCCATAAAAGCACCCTCCGTGCCATCAAGGCACAGGGCGCGTGGCCACGGTGATTCCTCTCACCCAACGGCTGACACTTGATGCGGATGTCAGCAGAATCTCTTCTCACGAGCCTCCGTTGCGAACGTGCTCCTTAAGGAGCACGCCAGACTTTGCCTTCGCACTCCTAACTCAGAACGCTAGAAGTTGTAGCCGATAATAAAGCGCATCGTGGGAGACGGCGATGAATAGACGCTGGTCTTAAGTTCCATAAACATGCCGCTACGGTATCTCAGTCCGCCCAGAAAATTGATGGTTGTATCGTCTGTGAGGTTGCCAAAGTCAAAGCGCTTTCCCCCGCTGTCGGTACGGTCAAAGTTTTGATGGATGAAGTTGAACCCCGGTCCCGCACCCACATAGGCAGTCCAGCGTCCCTGACGGGATGTCACTGGCAAACGATAGATGGCCTCTAGATTCACCGCGAACAGCGAGGTCACCTCGCCGAATGCGAACTCAACATTTGGGCGAAAGAACACATCTGGATGAAAGAATGGACCCACTTGGGCATGCACCCCCACCAGAATCAGTTCAGGGTCAATTGCCACACCGGTACGAACGCCCGCCTGGTAGCGGCGCATTTGGCGGGCGATGTCCCGTTCCACGCGTCTGATCGCGGGTGGTACAACCGCTTCCGGTTGCGTCGTGCTTGATTGGGTTGCCGTTGGGCTTGGAGCCGCTGCCGCAATCACCCTGGCGACACGAATCCCGGCTTCTTCTCCAGGCACTGACGATACGGTCACGGTTGTACCCACGGGGATCGAACGCGCCCCAGTGGTGTCCTCGTCAAAGACGAATAACTGAAACTGTCCATTCTCCCCGCGGATCACCAGGGTGCTCGTGGTAGAGGATGACACTGTACCGGTCATCGTAATCTCGTCGCGAGATAGGTTTGCAGTTGCATCCTGAGATTGCGCCGTCGGAGTGGCAGCCAGTGCGCCAAACATCAAAGTAAGGCCAAGGAGCACCCGATAAAGTCGCGAAGTGTAAGCTGGATTAATCATGCGAGCCATAAAGCACGTCGTCGGCCATCACGATGGGGGAAGGCAGGGCCAAGTCCTGCGATGTGCGATTCACAACTGCAACAACAAGCGAGGATAGCTTGCGCAGGTTCCAGTCATCGGCATCGCTTTGTTGAGTGCATGCTGCAAGTTATGCCCTGCAAGCGTAATCACAAGCGCAGTTCGTTCAATCCCGCCCATTCTGTGGACGCCTTCCCGCGCTGCCTGGCTCTGCTTCGTATTTGCAGTCCAACGATGCCCCCAACGCAACGATAGCTGCAGGTTGGAGATGTTCCCAGATAGAGAAACCACTGCACTGCCGAGTCCAGCAAGTGATACGTTGCGGTCATTTGACCAAATGCAACCGGATCTGCCAATTGCGGCCGGATCTGCATTGCAGACGCCGCTGTCAGGTAGATGTCCTGTTTCTAAGCACCTATCCTAAGTGCTGGGTTGCTTTGGAGACCGATGCATTGCCAGCGAAAAGAATCTGTCCCAAGATTGCTGGGGGTGTTTGAGACTATCTCGCGCCGAGTTGGGAGTGACCGTGGGGCGTCACTTGGCTAAGGAGGGTCGATGAAACCCTGCCCGTCTGGAGCCTCCTCCCGCTGAGAGTTCGCTACAAGCAGATGTCATCAGCCCTGCATGCCGCTTGGGGCTGATTGGCGACCCGATTGCACTTCCTTGAAGGGGATACCTCGATTGGAGAGAGGCGGATTGGCGACACACTCTGTTGCCGCAAACACCCGAACCCCGGTCTCGAAAGGATGGGGACCTATGCCCCTGAGAGCAAACCGCCGTTCCATCGCGGAGACGCACCATTGGGGCTACGGAGCGTCGGTTGCCTGTAAGCCCGTCGACGCAACATCCCCATGGACAGTTCTCTCATGAAATCCCTTCCGATCACGAATCGAGGCTTTTCCGCATTGACTCCAGCTATGGAGGGAGTGGAGGAAGCGATTGCGTGGTTTGGCGGACTCAGCCTCTTTGCGGCACAAGTGGTTCGCCAGTCACTGCGCCCTCCCTTCGAGTTTGTCGAACTCCTGAAACAGATCTTCGAGATCGGCTGGCGATCCGCGCCGCTGATCATACTTTCGGGTTTCGCGGTGGGCAGCGTTCTTTCTATGCACACACGGGCCACCCTCGAACGGTTCGGAGCGGAATCCATGATTCCCACAGCACTTGCGTTTGCACTTGTCAAAGAAACTGGACCACTCGTGACAGCGCTTTTAATCTCTGGAAGGGTTGGGGCCGGAATCGGCGCAGAACTCGGGGGAATGCGCGTCACTGAACAAATCGATGCGCTCGAATCTCTTGCCGTGGATTCATTCAACTACCTCGTGGTTACCCGCGTGATCGCCTGTGTTCTGTCGCTCCCACTCCTTACTGTCCTGATGAATTTCTCTGGAATGGCCGGAGGTTTTGTGGTCGAGACCCTGATTTCCGGCACATCCTTCAATCTCTATTTCAATACTGCTTTCGGAAGTCTTGGCTTTTCTGACTATATTCCAGCGACAGTTAAGACGCTGGTTTTTGGATTTATCATCGGTGCAACCTCTTCTTTTCTAGGCTATAACGCCCAGGGCGGAGCGGAAGGTGTCGGTCGCGCCTCCACGCAGAGTGTGGTTCTCTCTTCTGTCTTCCTGATCATCATGAATGTGATCCTTGTGAAGTTCATCTTCTTCATTTACCCGGGGGGTGGTGCATGACCAGCACTTCCCAAAGCAGCGAACCAGCCGTTGTGTTTCGTTCCGTCTCGAAGTCGTTCGGCCCCAAGGTAATCCTGAATGATGTTTCTTTCGAGGTCGCACCCGGCAAAGCATTCGTGCTGCTAGGGAGGAGCGGAACCGGAAAGAGTGTCACGCTCAAGTTGCTTTGTGGATTGCTGAAAGCAGATTCCGGTCACGTCAGCGTGAACGGGGCAGACATCACTGCGCTTACCAGCGATGCACTCTCGAACGTCCGGAAACACATCGGCTTTCTGTTTCAGAGCGCGGCCCTGTTCGATTCGCTCTCGGTCGGGGAGAACGTCGCGTTTCCATTGCGTCGCCAATCACAGAAACCAGACGCGGAGATTCGAGAAACGGCGGCGAAACTCCTGGAGAAGGTTGGTCTGGGCAATGAATACAACACCATGCCCTCTGAACTCTCCGGTGGAATGAAGAAGCGTGCGGGGCTTGCCCGCGCACTCGCGGTGGAACCCTCGATTCTGCTGGTAGATGAGCCAAGTGCCGGTCTCGACCCCATTACGTCGCTGGAAATTGATCAGCTCCTGATTGACATCAAGAATAATCGTCTTGCCACGCTTGTGGTGGTGACGCACAACATTCCCAGCGCTCGCAGGATTGCCGACACCATGGCTTTTCTCGACAGCGGAAGTCTGCTTGCTCTTGGGACAGCAGATGAACTTGCCGCCAGTGAACACCAGATGGTTCGCGATTTCATGAAGTCCCAACAGGTAGGTTAGCTATGCCCACTGTAAATAAAGTTCTTGTTGGCATTTTCGTCGGAGGTTGCCTTCTACTATTCGGCGTGGGACTTTTCCTGATTGGTGACAGCAATAAGCTCTTCACCAAGTCCTTTGAAGTATATGCGGAGTTCTCAAAGATAACGGGGATCGCGAATGGCAGCAAAGTCCGCGTGGCTGGAATGGATGCGGGCACCGTCACAGATATCGAAGTTCCTTCGCAACCCGAAGGGAAATTCCGAATCCACTTCCGTATTGTGGAGAAACTGCATCCCATCGTGCGCCAGGATTCGATCGCATCCATTCAAACCGACGGTTTGCTGGGAAACAAGTACTTGCAAGTGAATGCCGGATCACCCAGTGTGGCAATGGCGCAAGATAAATCGTTGATAGCGTCCACTGAACCATTCGACTGGAGCGACCTGATGGATCAAATCAGCAATGCTGTGGACCAGGTGGATGGAGTGCTGGCAGGCGCGAAGGAGGAACTGACAGCATCCTTGCAGCAGATTCAGGAAGTATCGCATTCGGCCAACGTCCTAATCCAAGGCGCCACACCCCAGGTACAGAGCATCCTCGCCTCGGCGGACAGGGTCGGCGCGAATCTTGGAGACATCATCACCGGGGTGCAGGAGGGGCAGGGAACCGTTGGTGCTCTCTTCAAGGACAAGGAGTTGCAGGATAGCGTCCACCAAAGCGTTGCAACCACCGGGAAGACTCTGGACAGTCTCCGGCAGACAGCGGAAAGCGCGCAGACCATTGCCAGGAATATTGAGGAGAGCGACATCGTTCCCGAAATTCAAAAAGCCGTTACGAACCTTCGGCAGATTACGGTGACAGTGCAGCAGGCCGTCGACCAATTCGAATCTGCATCGGCAGAAGGAGGAGTGGTGGAGGACCTGCAGCGAACCCTCGCGCACGCAAACGAAACGATGTCAAATCTTTCGGACAACACGGAAGCGATGAAGCGCAACTTCTTTTTGCGTGGCTTCTTCAAGAGACGCGGTTTCTACAACCTGGGCGCCATCACTACCACGGAGTACATGGATCCGGATTTCGGCAAGGGTTTCAAGCAGCACCGCAAATGGCTTGAAAGCGCCGCCTTGTTTACGATGGACCGGCACGGCGTCGAGAGATTAAGTCCCGAAGGAAAAGATAGGCTCGATGCGGCTGTCACTGAGATTATGGCGCTGCCTCGCAATGGGCCGTTGATCATCGAAGGTTACGCGGACGAAGGAACGCCCGCGCAACAGTTTATTCTGGGTCGCCAACGCGCATCCCGCGTCGAGGCCTACGTGATCTCCCGATTTCATCTTCGGCCAGGATACGTAGGTATCGTCTCCATGAGCACGCTCGCGCCCGGCCAGGCGACATCAGCAGGATCGAAGAGAGGGGTTGAGATCGTGTCGTTCTATAAATGACCCGTCTCGAGCCAGTCGAAATGCCGCGCGAAGCGGGATCTTGGGCCGCACTCCTGGTACGGAGCGCCGAATACCGGGACCCCAATCTTTGCACATTCCGGCAGAAGCCAGGCAAGACCAGACCGCCAGTGGGCGTTTCCAGAACAGATACCGTCCACCTCACAGCGTTACGCTCAGCAAGTGTTGGAATTGTCCAGCAATTGCGACAACCACCGAGCGGCATCCTGTAAGTGCCTTCGCTTCGGCGGCCATGCTCATGGGACAAAACACCAGGCCTTGGCAGTGAAGTGGACCTTATTTAGTCAAGTGACCATCCGTGGTCAGGCCTGCTGCGGGCACTAGCCGTCGGATGATCACCGTGAGCAGATCACCCATTTGAGCTGAGTGGCGCACCGGGGCGCAGGTTGGCAAGCGCCTGGATCAGATGGATCTCTCCTTAGAAGGAGTTTGGTGCTGTGCGTGCATTCGTGTCGTCATTGCGTATGTTGAACCATAAACCCAACGCAAACAACAGAGGAGAGTGAGAAGTGTCCGAATCGAAAACCGTGATCAAAGACCCGACATGCGGAGTGACTGTGAACGCAGCATCTGCAATCCATGCCGAACGCGAAGCAGAGACGCTCCATTCTTGCGGCGACCTGCACCGGCATAAGTTTCTGTCCAGTTCCGCCAGTGCTGGGCCAGAGAGCAAACCCGGAGTTGTCGTGGGCAAGATACACACATTCCGATGGAAAGCGAAGTTCGCCATGTCTTCAGGCCTTGCACTGGCCATAGCTTTGGCAATCTGGTCTCCGCTCCAAGCACAAACCGTGGAGCCTCAGCAGACGAAAAGCATGATGGCCTCTCCAATGATGGAAAAGTGCAAGGAGATGGCAGCACAAAAACAGAAGATGAAGGAGGACATCGCGGCTCAGGATGCTCAAATCACTGCGCAACTCAGCGAGATGAACCGTGCGCCCGAGGACAAGAAGATCGGGCTAATGGCCGGGGTCGTCACCCATATGGTGGAGCAACAGGTCAGCATGCGCGCGCGAAAGGCAAAGATGGAAGACGAAATGATGCAGCACATGATGCAGCACATGCAGATGGGTAAGGAATCCATGGCGCAGTGTCCAATGATGAAGGGGATGCAGGGTATGAATGGAATGAACGAAAAACCGGGGCGTGCTCCCAAAGAACAGCAATGAGTGGCGGGCGCAAGAACGCGCCAAGCTACAGGCAATCCTCCAACCAAGCGGAACACAGCGGAAACGGTACATCCAGCGTTCATTCCAGCCTGCCGCGGCGACGGTGGGGCGCGCTGGCCGCTGGCGATTTGGACTGGGGCTTGACGCGGGGTTGTGGCCGTTGCTTTACATTAAACGACAGACTCCACTCACGTTCCTGTTTGGCCGTTGGTGGACGGTTCGAAGCACAAGAAAAGAGGCTTAGCGGTGCACGATCACGGATGGATGGGCGGATGGATGGGCGGAGGGATGTGGCTTTGGACGGTGATCGGCGTACTGGTCGTCGTCCTGCTGGTAATCCTGATTAACAAGGTCTCCAAGAAATGATCGTGCCTTCACGGCCCGCCCGTGAGGTCAGAGTTGAGGAGGCCCATGCAGGATCACAGCCTCAAGGAGACCATGACGAACAAGGGTGTGGAGTTCGGACGCGAATACCTGATCCTCGACGTCTTTCAGCCGAAACACACGAAGAAGGTAACTGGTCAGAATAATTGATCAGAATAGGAGCGTCTCCATCGCACTGCCATCCCGGATCGACATTTACGCGGTGATTGGCAAACCCACTCTGCTTAGTGTGAAGCCATCCAGTCTGCTGGCGATGTTCAATGCGCCACCACTGGACGGGTTGGCACGGGAAACGGACGACACGATCGCCACAATCGTGGCGGAAGCAGCGTCAATCGCATTGGCTTAGGGCTTCAGCAGCGCAGACTCCTGGCCCGGTTCCTATCGCCTACTCGCCTGCACGTTCAGCAGGGATAGGGCAGACATGGGGAAGGGCTCCTGACGATGCGAGCGCAGCAAGGCGGCGTCGGCACTTGGCTGTTTGCTCTGAGAGTAGCGGAGAAACGAAACTGTTATGACTACATTCCTGCTTACCATCATCGTGCTGGTTGCGCTGGCGCTGATTGCGGCGCTGTTCGCTGTCGGTTTGTACAACAAACTCGTCGCGCTGCGCAATCGGTACAAGAACGCCTTTGCGCAAATTGACGTGCAGCTCAAGCGGCGCTACGACCTGATTCCGAATCTTGTGGAGACAGCCAAGGGCTACATGAAACACGAGCGCGGCACGCTCGAAGCCGTCATCTCTGCACGGAATGCAGCGTCGTCGGCCAACGTAAGCGCCGCCGCCAATCCCGGAGATCCCGCCGCCATGAAGCAACTCGCCAGCGCTGAAGGCACGCTTTCCGGAGCGCTTGGTCGCCTCTTCGCGCTCTCCGAGGCGTATCCCGACCTCAAGGCCAATACAACCATGCTGAGTCTGATGGAGGAGTTGACCTCGACGGAAAACAAAGTCTCCTTCGCCCGGCAGGCATACAACGACTCGGTGATGGCCTACAACACGCGCCGCGAGGTGTTTCCTAGCAGTGTCATCGCCTCCGTGTTCCAATTCGCCCCCGCCGAACTGTTCGCCATCGAGAATCTGGAACAGCGGGAAGCGCCGGCGGTTTCGTTCTCCTAAGGCAGTGCTGACCCCTAATTGTTCCAGGGATGTGAATCGTGGACTTTTTCGAACATCAGGACAAAGCCAGGAAGAACACAAAGGTGCTGGTGTTTTACTTCGTGATTGCTGTCGCTAGCATCATCGTGTCGGTTTATCTCGCCAGTCTGCTGATCTTCTATGGCACTCAGTCCCAGCAACAGCCTGGCGATACAGCGCGCGAATTCGTACTCTGGGATCCCAAGCTTTTCTTGAATGTCGCGCTGGGCACGGTTAGTGTCGTCCTGATTGGCAGCCTCTACAAGATCGCGATTTTGGGCAAGGGCGGCAGCGCCGTCGCCGAGTCGCTCGGCGGACGTCTCGTCACCCCAAACACAACGAATCCCGATGAGCGCAAACTGCGGAATGTGATCGAGGAAATGGCCATCGCTTCCGGCGTGCCTGTTCCCAGGATCTATGTGCTCGACGACGAAGAAGGCATCAACGCCTTTGCTGCTGGCCACTCGCCAAGCGACGCCGCCATCGGCGTCACGCGCGGTTGCATGACTTTGCTCAGCCGCGATGAGTTACAGGGCGTCATCGGTCACGAGTTTAGTCATATCCTTAACGGCGACATGCGCCTGAATCTCCGCCTTATGGGAGTGGTCTTCGGCATCCTGTGCCTCGCGGTGATCGGCCGCATCCTGCTCTACTCGCGCAGCCGGAACGCGGACAAGAATCCAATGATGCTCTTGGGGCTTGCCTTGATTGTCATTGGCGCGATCGGTGTTTTCTTCGGTCGCCTCATCCAGGCCGCACTTAGCCGGCAGCGAGAATTTCTGGCGGATGCTTCCTCGGTTCAGTTCACCCGCAATCCCGCGGGGCTCTCCGCGGCACTGCAGAAAATCGGCGGTGTCGGCTCACGGTTGGGTTCCCCTCACGCTGGTGAGGCCAGTCACATGTTCTTCGGAAACGGGCTCAGCAATCCATTCCTCAGGATGTTGGCCACCCACCCGCCACTGGAGAAACGCATCCGCGCTATTGATCCCAGCTGGGATGGAAGGTTTAGGGAAGGCGGCGTCACCGCGGTTGAGGCCGAATCTTCCGCGCGCGGCATGGAGCCCCCTCCGTCACGATTTCCGTTTCCGCCCATTCTTGGGATGGCAGGCGCACCGGTTGGCGCCGCTGGCTTCGCTCCCAACGCCGTGCCAGCAGGAACCGTGCTGCCGAACCTGGGCAAGCCAACGCCGTTTCAGTTGCGCTACGCGGAGGAGTTACGGAATTCGTTTTCCGGAAAGATCCTCTTCGCCGCCCGCGAGCCGCTCGACGCCACCGCGCTGGTTTACGCGATGCTCCTTAGTCGGATCGAAGCATTGCGGGCAAAGCAACTCACCGAACTCTCCAGGCGAACCGCGCCGGGGATTAGCGACGCAACCGCTGCCCTATGGCCTGAAGTTGCGGCCGTCGTCGCGCGCGTGCGGCTTCCGCTCGTGAACCTGGCCTTGCCCGCGCTGAGCCAACTGCGGCCCGATGAGTTTCAGCAATTCAGCAGGGCGTTGCAATGGCTCATTGAGAGCGATGAGCGCATTGAAGTTTTTGAATTCGTCCTGCAGAAAATCGTCCGCCGCCACCTCGCACCACTGGGCGCAAACCACTCCACAACTCTTCGATACCACACGATCGAACCACTCTTGCGGGATTGCGACGTCGTGCTTTCGGCTCTGGCACACGTCAGCAGCAGCAACGCCGGCGAAGTCGAAAAGGCATTCAGTATGGGCGTGCCCCACCTCGGCGCGAAGGCGGATGGGTTGCAACTCCTGCCGCGCGAGGAATGCGGGCTGAAACCACTCGATGCGGCGCTCGACCACCTGGCGGTAGCCGTGCCGCAGATCAAGAAGCATTTGATCGAAGCGTGCGCGCATGTCGTTGGCGCGGACGGCTTGATTCAGGAACGCGAAGCCGAATTGCTTCGTGCCATCGCCGACACCATGGATTGTCCAATCCCGCCGCTCATCCAAGCTGCCGAAATCAATGGATTTACCCAATGAAGGAACACGAACATTCAGCTAACACTCCCGACATTCAGCCTGCGCAAGATGAGGTGGCCAAAAAAGCATACGCGATCTATCTGAAGGAAGGCCGCCCAGAGGGACATGCCGAGCAGAACTGGTTGGAGGCCGAAGCTCACACTCCGCCTGCAGACTCCCACAACTCGGGCGACTCCGACCACCAGGATCATCATGCACACATGGCGGCGGATTTCCGGAAGCGGTTCTGGATCTCGCTGGTCATCACCTTGCCGATCCTCGTCCTCTCGCCGATGATCCAAACACTGGTGGGACTGCGTGAAGCTATCCGTTTTCCCGGTGATCTCTATGTGTTGTTCGGGCTCTCTTCCGCGGTCTTTTGGTATGGCGGCTGGCCGTTTCTTAAGGGGATCTTAGAGGAGCTCAAAGCTCGCCGTCCTGGGATGATGACACTCATCTCCGTCGCCATCGCCACGGCCTATCTCTACAGCAGCGCCGTGGTCTTCGGCCTCACTGGCAAGATGTTCTTCTGGGAACTGGCCTCGCTTATCGACGTCATGTTGGTCGGACATTGGATTGAAATGAAATCCGTCATGGGCGCTTCGCGGGCTTTGGAGGAACTGGCTAAACTGATGCCCTCCGACGCGCATAAGCTCATGGACGACGGCAGCGTGAAGGACGTGCCTCTGAACGAGCTGGCGGTAGATGACAAAGTCCTGATCAAGCCCGGCGAGAAGATACCCGCGGACGGCGTCATCGTAGACGGCGAGAGCTCGGTTGATGAGGCGATGCTCACTGGTGAGTCAACGCCCGTTGCCAAGAAGACCGGCGGCAAGGTCATTGGCGGGGCCATCAACGGCGAAGGCTCGCTGACCATTGAAGTGAAAAGCACCGGCAACGATTCCTTTCTCTCGCAGGTCATTGATCTCGTCAAACAGGCACAGGAAAGCAAGTCGAAGACTCAGGATCTCGCCAACACTGCGGCGCTGTGGCTCACTATCGTCGCCTTGGGGGGCGGTGTAATCACCTTCTTTGTTTGGCAGGTTCTTATGGACATGGAGTTCGCATTTTCTATCGAGCGCACCGTCACTGTCATGGTCATTGCCTGCCCGCATGCCCTGGGCCTCGCCGTGCCGCTGGTGGTGGCCGTCTCCACGGCACTGGCCGCTAAGAATGGCCTGCTGATTCGTAATCGCGGTTCCTTCGAATCCGCCCGAAAACTGGGGGCCATCATCTTTGATAAGACTGGCACGCTTACTGAGGGTCGCTTTGGCGTAACCGACACGCTGGTGCTTTCGCAGGACATCAACGAAGAAACGCTGCGCAAATACGCAGCCTCCGTCGACGCGAAATCCGAGCATCCCATCGCTAAGGCCATTGCCGCCTCTTCAGACAGTAAGCTGCCCGTCGAAAACTTTCGAGGCATTCCTGGCAAAGGCGCCGAAGGAACAGTCGAGGGCAGAGAGGTCAAGGTTGTTAGCCCCGGCTTCTTGCGTGAGCAGGATATCGACCTTAGCGACGAACGCATTGAGCCTCTGCAAGCCCAAGGCAAGACGGT